>JAUWOU010000068.1 GCA_030612005.1 Candidatus Thorarchaeota archaeon
TGGTGGTGGTCGAGACAATCAACCAACTCGTGATAGGATATCCCTTCGAGCATGTAGCAGTCACAGTAAGATTATCACCCACGCTCGTTAATACACTGAAAGAATCGTACATGCCCCAGTTGTATGTCTGATTCACATACGTTCTGTTGAGAACGGAAATATCATTGTTCTTTATCTCAATGGTTTCTATGTAGTGAGTCTTCGTGTTTGCGACATAATGTGAAACATTCACTGTAAGAGTCTGTGAATTAAAATCATAAACAAGTGTGATATCCGAAGGTTCAGAGGCTTCAACGGGCATGATGTAAATAGAACTCACAAATAATGCAAGCAGGATGACCATTGTACTGTATGCTGTCAGTTTTTGCGAACCCATTATGTTTCACATTAAAGTGCCAAAATATTGAATAATAAACATATACTGGGCGTAAGTAATTGATTTAGAAAGAAATGTTGATTGGACTCGGATTTCATTGTGAAAGACCTGAAGTGGAAACGTTAGATCTTTGAGATCGCTTGAATGATATGGAATGAATGATTTCGATTAACAATGGTGACAACTTACCCAACGGTCATTTCCAAATTCCTTGAAGTTTGGTCTTGAAGTTCGACAAAGATCTGTTGCGATTTCACACTGAGGATTGAACACACAACCGGATGGTAAAGTGGTAGAATCGATGTGTCTATCATGTATTCCACGTAATCGTATTTTCATTCCTCGCCTCTTGTACATCATGATGACAGCAGGGTTCGATGCCATTAGATTCTTTGTATAGGGGTGCAGAGGTTCGAAGATTGTTGCTTCAGTTGAACCCACTTCCACGATTCTTCCTGCATAGAGTATAGCAATTCTGTCAAGAAAGTTAGTGAAGAAACTGACATCATTTGAAGTGACTATCACTGAGAGATTTATCATTTCTTGCGCATATGTTAGTAAATCGATTAGCTGCCTAATTTCTGTAACTTCCAACATATCAGTTGGTTGATCAATCAACAACAGTTTAGGGTCTGCCATCAATGCTTCAATGATTCGTATCTTACGAAACTGGTTTGCTTTCAATGTCGCAGCTTCAAGCTTTCCTTTTCGTGCTCGGCTGACGAATTCTTCCAACCCGAATAGGGCTATCGCTTTATCCCTGAGTTCAATGAGGTGTGAAGGATAATCATCACTACGTAAAGTCACACCCATATCCCTTTCGCGTCTTACAAATTCAAATGCAACGTTCTGTTGATTATCCTCAGGTACGAAAGAAATACCACCAAGATGTTCTTGGGTGATAACTTCTCCATTATAGAGAACTTTCCCACTAGCACAGCCAATCCAATCATCAGATGTTGGTATTTGTGTGGGAGGAGGTATTCGACAAGACATCAGTCTCATCTTCTGTGCTGATGCCAATCGGAATTGCATCACCCGTTCAAACTGACCAAGGATAGATATCAACAAGCTCGACTTGCCACTCTCTCGTTCGCCGATAATTCCAAGTGTTTGGCCAGCTAATAGACTAAAAGAAACACCATCAATACATATTATTGGTCCATTTTTGAATGGAATCGATGCGGACAGGTTTTCAACACGAAGTATCTCATTTTCTTGTAGCATGACACGATTTCTCTTGCTTTCATTTATAATAAACAAACTGAAACAAGCAATCACTATTCAGCTCAATCTCAGATTTCATCGTGAAAGACCTGAAGTGGAAACGCTAGAGATCTATAACTTCTTGAATTCAATTCCAAGTTCTTGGGTTGAAGAAAGAAATACTACGAACCGTTCATTGTTAGTTGTTGCTGAATTTTTCTCTTAGAGAATATGATCTTCCCGTTGTGCACTATTGCTGCAATGTACCCTGGAGATTCTTTGTCTATCTTTTCAGCGAGGAGTTTGTCAATCTTCTCAAGAACAGGTTTCAACTGAGGGGCTGTCAATGTATTTTCAGGAATCCTTTGATTTCGGATATCAAAATCTGGAGTTATTCAGCATATAATCCAAAGTCATGTATTGAGTCCACTAGTAGATACTCTATCATTCCACGAGTGTCATTCTAACATAAATAGTAGAATACATGTGGCTATAGTGCCACACGATACTTGATGGAACTCCTGTTGTCAAAGAAACATGGCCGCGCCAACCCCTATTGTCATCCATCCCGAGTCTTTGATAAGCAATCTCAAAATAATCCTCATGTAGAATCGTGGCTCTAGATGTTAACCCTAAACCTGCTAGTGTATCAGGATAGAGGAAATCAATGGTCGTCCATGCGCCACATGGTAGGATGCAACCTGAAATTGCAGGGATGAGGGTTTCGTTTCCCCAAACAGTAAGTGCAGTTCCATTTGAGAACGTCACATTCACCTTGACAGAATTGATGATATTGTTTGTGAACTGCGATTTTGTGAATACATTCCCAAGGGTTGGCAGGTAGCTTACAGTCACATTGAGTGTAGTCCCATTGAAAGGTAAGATATCATCCTCAAACCAATACGACCCATAGTTTTCATCACCTTCTACCTCAACCGTATACTGGTAGGATTCACCTATATCAACATTCCAATAGAAACCAGCTAGGGTAAGCCCAAATGGTTCTATTATGAATATCCCACCGATGATAAATCCAATAATGATGACAGCTAATATCGACTTGTGTAATCTCTTCATCCCTTAACCACACTGTATACTTGTTTTTTATCAACTAAAGTTCATCGGATGGATTAGGGGATGCTCCTTCTACTCTTTTGTTGCCTTAATTGAGAACACCAATGGAAGCTGTATCTCAGGATGGTCATAATACCAGTAACCATCATCTCTTTTCTTGAAGAACGGAAACATCTGGAATGGAGCCTTATTGAACTCACGAAAGAATTTGATTTGAAGGCCAGCATCTGCAATTGATGTTATGATAGAAGCAAGTCCATGAGCCCACTCATAATCGACCTGCGGTTTGATCTTAATATCAGATTCTGCATAGGATCCATCAACATCAAACTCGTAGGGTCTGCCTAGTGGAAAATAACTACGAATGAACGTGAAATCATCGGGATTCTCATTGTCTAGAGTCCATAGTAGAGGATGGAATTCAGCTATGTAGAAAGTTCCACCAGGTCTCAGAAAATGTGTTACAATCTGAGCCCATCGCTTCAGGTCATGTAACCAGCAGAGGACTCCATAGGAGGTATATACGATATCGAACTGTTCCGTTAGGACATCAGGCAAATCGAAAATATTTGACTGGATGAAGCGCGCATCGATCTTTGCTTTCTTTGCAAGATTCCGGGAGATAGCAATTCCCTCAGTTGAAAAGTCAACACCAGTGACCTGTGCGCCTTCACGCGCCCATGACAGTGCATCAAGACCGAAGTGGGACTGTAAGTGAAGGAGAGTCTTTCCACTCACGTCACCAAGTTCTTCAAGCTCGATGGAGTTCAGTGAGGTTTCTCCTTTGAGAAACTCTTCTGTCTTGTATGTCTTTGAGTCAACATTGATCTTCGCAAACTGGTCCCACATAGAGCGGTTTACGTCGTAATACTTGTCTAAGTCTTTCATCCAGTTTCGACCCCCGTATATCAATCAGTCTTTCTGAAATTGTTCTGTACAAATGCTCGAAACTCGTTGCCATCAACAACATAGTAGGTTCGGCTCACAAATCCCGAATAACTCTGCAGACCAACTTCAATGACCGTTCCATCTGGGAAACGGTGTGCATGAAGTGATTTTCTGCTTTTGAAGAAGAACTTACGCTCAAGACCATATTGCTCATCGGGTCCTAGAATTCGAGCAATCATGACCTCTGACACATCAGTAGTGTCAACTTTGCGATAGATTGTGGGAATAGTGGTCTGCTCAGTGATTTCAATACCATCCTTTCTCAGGATGTAAGACAGTACAATGGACTCTATTGACTCACCAGCAGTTTTCTTAGAATCATCAGGTCCCGAGAATATGGGTGTCCCTATGACCTTGACTCCAGGAGTTCTCTGACGTGCAGTGCCTGTCTTCCTAGCCCACCTTGCATTATCATGGACAGATTTTGCTCGTCGGCGGGCTTCTTCCTTCTTTCTCTCGGACATATCGCTAAAGCCCCAATGTGATTACGAGTTTGAAAAAGAGATATCTGATAATTGTTACCATGAGGAATAATGGCAAAGCTATAGTGATTCCCTACAAGTTCGGTACTTTCAGTACACCTACTATATCAAAACAGGCGCACGACCAATGCAGATTCTTGTTTGTATATTTATGATATTCAAATAGCCATGCAAGTTTCGGTTCTTTCTACACCAGGAGAATCATGGATACTCTCAACTAGCTTTCGAAAACCGGATTTTGCAGGAAGTTCAGCGTAGGCAATGATATCATATGGTCCAGTAACCATATGCACATGCTCGATTTCCTTGATTTTTTTAATCGCATCGAAGGCTGTACCTGACTGTCCTCCCTTGACTTGAATTAGAACAATAACAACCACCATAGTCAAAATCTCCTAAATGCAATGTACAGTATTAGCAACTTATGCACAAAAGTATAGCTGAAAAGTGGAAAGAACATATTCTTTTCATATAGAATAAGAGAAAGTTGCTACTTCAGCTCGAGCTAAGACAGCGTGAGTAATGAAATTACGGATTCGAAAGGATATATTAGCCGCTCACAATCATATTGATAGAAGGTGTGTCTATTGGAACTGCTCTATTTCATCCCTGGTGATGGGATGCCTCAAGACGAGATCAAACGGCGTGAAGAAGTGACAAATGCAATTGCTCGTGAGGGCGTCAATGTCAGTGTTGAAGAGGTTGGCAAAGGTCCGCTCTCGATAGAATCTGCCATTGAGGAGTATATGTCAATCGGACCTATGCTGGAGAGGCTCTATCAGCTGAGAAAAGAGGCCAAGTATGATGCAATCATTATAGGATGTGCAGGAGACCCTGGACTCAGAGCCGCAAGAGAGTTGATGGATGTTCCAATCATCGGACCGCAAGAGTCAGCGTACCATTTTGCATGTATGATAGCAGAACGTTTCAGTGTCATTTCACCAATGCAGGCAGGTGTAGAATCTGCAGATGACCTTGTAGCTCGTGTGAGAGAGATGGGGCTCGAGAGTCGGTTTGCATCCACTGAATTCGTCGATATTCCAATTGTGGAAATGTGGGGAGATGATTCAGGTCCTATCGTCAAACAGGTGACAAAGGCAGCAATAAAGGCTAAACTACACGGTGCAGGTTGTGTAGTTCTTGGCTGCATGTCTATGGCATTTCGCACAACAAAGACCGATTGGAGCGACGTTGGCATTCCTGTGATCAACCCTCTAAAAGTCGCCATAAAGACTGCAGAGATCTTCGTAGATTTAGGAGCACACCATAGTCGCATTACTTACCCTGCTGCAGATTTTGACAAGCTAGTAGGGACAGTATTCAAAGATTAAGTTGAGGAGATAATAATGGGAAAAGGAAAGAAGTACACAGGTTACAAAGCATATGATTACCTAACTCCAGGAATTGACTACAAAGAGTTCAAACTCCGAGAAGCAACAATGAAAAAATGGGAATACAAGGTCCCCCTCTCAAAGGTTGAAGAGGAACGTGTTGAAGAGATATTCGAGAAGAATATTGTAATCGACCTTCATGAACATCCAGTTCTATACACAGAAGATCCAGGTCAAACTTTGGAAATCAATAAAGAAGGAAGAGACTACCTTGTATACGAAGCTTTGAGCCGTTCAGGACTTGATTGTGTTTTTGACAATCTAATGGATGGTTCAGTTGTCATCACGTCAAAGCATGGATGGAAATGGACTGATACAATACACGATCTCGGTATGCGTCTCTGTGACATTGCACATTCTGATTATGTCATTCACTGCAAGACTGTGAAAGATATTCATCATGCTTTTGAAACAGGAAAACTTGCATGGGTTGCGGTGCTGGAATCTTCATCATGTATTGATAATGAAGTAGACAGAATCGACATTCTCTATGGTTTAGGAATCCGGCAGATGGGACTTGTGTATAGCGAGTCAAACAGACTTGGAACAGGGTTAGATGAGATGCGCGACGGAGGGCTAACTGACTTTGGATATGATGCAGTCATAAGAATGAACAAGGTCGGAATGCTTGTAGATGTCAGTCATGTAAGTGACCAGACTGCACGGGATACAATTGAAGCAAGCAAGAAACCAATCGTCATTACACACGCAGGGTCTCAAACAGTTCACACAATAAAACGGATGGTTCCCGACGATGTTCTTCAAGCCTTAGCAGAGATTGGTGGGGTTATTGGTATCGAGGCCGCTCCAGGGTACACTGCAACTAATGAAGATCCAGTTCCATCAATTGACACATACATGAAGCATCTAGAATACTGCGTAGACCTCATGGGAATTGACCATGTTGGTTGTGGTCCTGATACACTCTATGGAGATCATGTAGGTCTCTACGAACTCTATGATGAGCGAATGATCAAGGCAGGATTGGGGCACTATCCTCGTCCAACGCAGAAGGAAGACCTAGAAGTAAAGGACCTTCCCAAGTATGTGAAAGGATTAGAGAATCCAACTGAAGCCATACCCAATGTCGTTAGGTGGATGGTCAAGAATGGCTACTCAGATGGGGAGATTGCAAAGATTATTGGTCAGAACGCACTGAGAATATTGGAAAAAGTCTGGGTCTAGTGACCCAGCAATTTGAACATATATTGCATTGAGCACTGGTGAAAATCTCCCACCAGTGGATTTGCTCAATGTCAGTACACTATTTGGAAAAAATGCATCTTGAAGAAACATAATATAGAGATGTATGACAGCGAAATCAAGTGATACACAATGCAGACTATAATGTCTATTTTCCCAATCATCGCAACGATTGTGGCGGTAATATTCGCGTTCTTGTTGTTCAAACAGTGGTTGCGCCGGAAGAGAATCTACCAGCTTGTCTGGTTCATCTCCCTCGTAATGTTCGCGGTATCTGCTGGATTTGAAGTGATGTCAGAGTTCTTGGGGTGGAATGTTGAGGTTTACAGGATTTACATAGTTCTTTCAGCATCCCTGGTGGCTATCATGGGGGCTGGTGCGCTGTATCTCATTCTCCAGAAGAATGTCTTCTCTACAAGGGGCCTCCTCGCAATTGATGTGATTCTGTTAGGCATTATGATATTCTTCGGGTGGACTATGACACTGAGCTCAATTACAGACTATTCTGCAATGGTCTTTGGAGCTATGGAATACACTGTTGCAGGAGCAGGGGTATATGCTATCTTAATTGTCATTGCGTTTCTTATCGGAAGAGGTTGGGAGGATAAGAGGAGGAAGATGCTTCACGGGCATATTTTCCTGGCATACGTTATAATCCTGACACTCTGGATGGGAGTATATGCTGCAGTCGCAACCGTAACACCTGAGAACTTTGTGGCGGGTATTGCAGTTGCAGGACAAGCTATGGCTCAGCATGTTAGAAACTTCTCACCTCTCTTCACAGTCACAGGATCGTTTCTTCTGATTGGTGTTGCGTTCTTCTCATTCTTGAAAACAAAATTCCGATTCAATCTATTGATTGTGTTAGGTGGACTAACCCTTGCAATTGCAGGGGCTATTGCTAGGTCTGGATCAGAGTTTGGTAACATCCTGTATCTGGGAGAAGTAGTGGGTGTACTGCTCCTCTACAAGGGCTTTGTCGACTCTGATAAAATCATCAAAGCGAGAGAAGAACATCTTAAAGGAAAAGAAGCGACATCAAGTCAGGGTCCCGAAACACCAGAAAAAGTTCAGTAGTAGAAACATCTATGCATGGATGGGAAAATCGTGGGAAGTAAGAGAATCTATTGGGCAAACGCCCTCTTTTCAGACGCTGACAGGAAATTCAATGAAACCTCTGTCGAGCGAGTTCGTGAGGCAGGGTACTCGGTATTTCTACCACAAGAAGCGTTTAGTGATGATGCAGATCCAACCAACGAAGAAATTTTCCGAATCGATACTGAAGAACTTCAATCATGTGATGCTATAGTAGCTTGTCTCGATCAGTTTCCCATTGACACTGGAGTTGCATGTGAGATAGGTGTTGCCTACGGCTCCAATATTCCCGTAATTGGTCTGTATACTGACATCAGGAGTAGAAGAAAAGGAGCAGGAAGGATGTACAAAAATCAATATGTTCTAGGAGCAATCGAGGCACGAGGAGAGGTCGTCTACAGTATTGAACAACTGTTAGAAACCCTTCCAAAATATATCAAAATTTAGAGATTATAGGTCCAATCTATCAAGTGCAGTTTTGAGTCTCCGTTTGAATCCCTCAGGGTCTTCACCATCGAGCTTCTTACGAACCATTTTCCAAGTTGCTGCACCATTTGGATAGTCTACACTAAGCATATCATGAATGACTTTATCGATTCTGTCTGTATTCTCCTTGGTCACTTCTATCCCAAGTTCGGAGAATAATTGTTTCATCCTTATATTTTTGAAGTATTTAGGCATTGAATATTTAGGCATTGAATCTGTTGACGTTTTTTCCATTATTATTTCTTTTCCACGAGTATGCAACAACGTCTGCATTCATCAAAATGTGTGATTCATTAGAAATAATCGTAGGCGTCCAGTGTAAATTCATTATGATCGTCTGGATTACTCATAGGTCAAAACATACTGATCCTACATTTAATGATAATTGTGCTTCACTACCTATTCATGAAAATCACTTGAGGAATTCATCAGAGTTAACACCAACAGTTACAACTTCTCCGGTTGCACAGACAGTATCTCCAGAGTAGAGAGAGCATGACACTGTAATCCTTTTACCATCAACCTCTTTTACGCGAGCTCTCAATATTACCGGTTTATCCAAGGGAGTAGGCGTCCTGAACTTGACAAAAAGTGATGCAGTTACGTATATGATGTTCTCATCTGCATCTGCCATCTTCTGTGCTGCTGCATGTGCAGTGCCAGTCCCATGACAATCCATAATTGTGGATATGATGCCTCCATTGAGAATTCCTGGGAAAGCAAGATGATGTTCTTGAGGTATGAATGTAGCAACGGTCTCTTCATCCTCCCAGTAACTCTTCAGTTGGAGACCATGAGTGTTGTTCTTACCACAGCCCCAGCAGTATGTTGCAGCCTCTGGCCATGCATCTTGAATCGCTTCTTTCATGATTCTGCATCTTACGTATTCTCTTGTAAAGATAGTGCAATTCCCGAAGATGACAAGTATTTTGTAAGGGAATAACCAAAAACAAACTAGGGTCATCCTTATTTTCACTGGAATAATCGTTAGTTTCCCCATACTTTACTGTTACTGGCAAATGATGAAACTTCCAAGGAACAGACCTGAGAAATATCACAAGACAACCAAGAAAGTAGTTGTTCTCGCAGGGGATAGTATAACCCACGGTCAAATCGGGGAGAATTACACAACCTTACTTTCACAGAGATTAGACAAAGAGCAGTTCGAATTCGTAAATGCTGGAATTAACGCGCAGCTAGCGTGGAATCTTCTTCAGCGTGTTGATAGGATTATTAATTGTGAGCCAGATTATGTCACAATAATGATTGATACTAATGATGCAAATGCTGCAACATCTGAAACAGAAGCTGAATCCTATGTTAAGAGAATGGATCTTCCCCAAATGCCAGATCAAACATGGTATCGAAACGTTCTCCAAGAGATTGTGACCAGACTACAGAAGAGGACATCTGCGAAGATTGCATTGATATCAATACCTCCAATTGGAGAGGACCCAGATCATTTTGCCTTTCAACTAAGTTCAGAATACAGCAAGTCGATAGAAGATGTGGCAAGCTTAACTGGAGTAACATATCTCCCATTCCACGAGAAGATAATAGAAATTCTGAAGGACAAACCTGGAAATCCTACTTATCTATTTGAGAAAGCCAATATTGGAATGATAATAGCTGTTCTCAAGCGATATATTCTCAGAAGAGATTGGGATTCTATTGGTGAAGCAGCAGGGTTTCAATTGCATATCGATTATCTACATCTGAATACTAAGGCAGCATCAATGCTAACAGATTTGATTGAGGAGTTCATCAAGAGTGCGTAATTACAGATTATCAGGAGTACATGCATATACTCTGGTAGTTTCCAATCCAGCATCCCGATGAATGCCGGCTTTAACATTCTCTTTCGCTCTGAACATCCCATGGAGTGCTTCAAGGGTGTGATATCTCATGAAAGCAAACTGAGTGAAATTCAAATCAGATTCTCCAATCAGGAGTGATTCTATTTCCCCCGCATTTTCCACAATTCCGCCCAATTTTGCTACAACTCTCATTACATGGCTTCCATAAATACCATAAGCTTCTTCCCCATCTTTTCCTCTCTTTCCTTTGAATCCAGTGGGATATCTTGGCTCATCATAGTAACCGAGGAAATTAACCATAACAATAGGGACATCCTTCTTTTCCCTTCCTAATCTAAGTTGTTGATCTTTTGTTGGGAGGATATCTCTTACCGGTAAGAGATCCCAATTTAGATCGTCACTTAATAATTCAACAGATGAAAGTGAGAAAATATATTTCATCATGAAACGAATTAGTCGAATCTTCATCTTCGATTCAGTTTTGACTGTAAATAGTCGGATCTTCTCAAAGTTGTTTTCTCTGAACATTTCAACAGATTGCAGTAATTCAGAGGGGGAGGGGTATTCAACAAGAAATATTGAATCCCACTCTTCGTCCTCTTTGCCTATCCACTCAAATCCGCTATGACCAGACCAAAGAATCTTACCATCCCCGATTGCGGATTTTACTAATTCTTCTTGACCATCATGTTTCAAGAGTACAAGGATAGAAGAAGCAGATTGTACCATTTTCATTACCAATTGATGCTCACGAAACCCTAGGGATAAGTCTTTTTCAATCAGGAGTAGAACCGGAGTTTTTCTTTCGTAAATCCACTTTGCGGCAGTCCCCATAATACTAATACTGTTAATTGTCTGAGAATGATTGGGTCGAGTCATGAATAAGAAACTGAAGTTACTGCTTCTAATACCAATCCTAGTGATAGGAATCGTAGTGGGATATTCAAACGGAATGGGGATTCCTCTTAGTACTGCAGATCCGGATCTAGTATTTCCAATTCCTGAATCCGATAAGATTACACAACTCTCGGCATATCATACTCCAGATTGGGGAGAACCAGGAGTGTTCCATAATGGGATAGATTTGGTGATTTCAGAAAATGTTACAATAATATCTCCGACCTTTGGTACTATCGTGTCATATAGCGAAAACATCAATCCCTATGCGGGGAATATTCTTTTCGTGATTACCATTGTTATCAATTTAGCATGGGAGGTTCATCTGGTTCTAGAACCAGGATTCCAAGATACAACGAACAATTCTCTCCAGAGCTCTCTCATCGATGTTACAGTTGGACAACAAGTCGTCCCAGGAGATGAATTAGGAACTCTTCTCTTCAGTGAGCATTATCCCCATCTTCACTATATGTTACTGCATTTCGGTGTTGATGTATGTGCTTACAACTACTCGTCGCCATTAGCACAGATGACCTTCAATGATATTGCAACTGACTCAAACAGTACAATTCTATTTCCATACACAGCTCCAAATCCAATATTATCACCAGTAAGTCTCGTTATCATTGGAGGTTCAGTCATCTATCTTCTCATTGTGCTGGTTGTATTTCGATCCAGAAAATGACTTGGATACATCGAAGAAGTTATGTATCTAATGAACAATTGTTAACATAGTGTCGTGTTATAGATGAATAAGAAAAAGGATGAATGGGAAGTTACCTTATCACCAGAACAATTCAAGGTCCTTCGAGAGTGTGGCACTGAGCCACCATTCACAGGCAAGTATGTAAACCATAAAAATGACGGAATCTATGTCTGTGCAGGTTGTGGTAACGAACTCTTTTCTTCTGATACAAAATACGAATCAGGAAGTGGATGGCCTAGTTTCTGGAATCAGACATCTGAAAACAGTACTGAGAGAAGAATCGATAATAGTTCAGGGATGAAGAGAATTGAGATCATCTGTAAGAAGTGTGGCGGTCATCTCGGACATGTTTTCGATGATGGACCTAATCCCACAGGTCTAAGGTACTGTGTGAATTCACTTTCACTTGATTTCAAAGCTGCAGACACTGAATAAATCAATCATGTTCTTTCCGCACCACGCGGTTCAACATGTTTTTGTATAGACCAATCGTTTCCAGTTTTGATTATTGGGTGATAATAATGTCAGATCACTGGGAGAATGAAGAACAGATTGTAGACGCTACAAAAGAACCAATCACTAAGAAACGTCTCATTGATGATTTACAAAGAGCAGGAGTAAATCCCGGTGATACTCTCATTGCTCATACATCATTGCGAACCATAGGTTGGATTGTGGGAGGTGCAGTCACAGTTATTGCTGCGCTCATGGAAGCAGTTTCAGATCAGGGTACCCTTGTTATGCCTACTCAATCCACTGACATTGGTGAACCATCGAGATGGAAACATCCTCCAGTTCCTGAAGAATGGTGGCAGATAATTCGAGATGAAATGCCACCATATAATCCTGAAACAACTCCAACTCGAAAGATGGGAATCGTCGTAGAAACATTTCGCAAGTATCCCAATGTACACCGTAGTGCACACCCAAATGCCTCCTTTGGTGCATGGGGTAGAAAAGCAGAATATGTTGTTGAAAGCCATCCTGTTGATGATGTCTTTGGAGATAATAGCCCTCTAGGAAAACTTTACGAATTAGATGCAAAAATACTGCTTGTTGGAACTGGATTAGAAGCCAATACTTCGCTACACTATTCGGAATACAAAGCAGATCTTCCGAATATGCCAATAGAGAAAAAGGGCGCTCCAATTCTAGAGAACGGAAAAAGAATCTGGAAGACCTGGAAATCGCTTGAATACGACGACGAGGATTTCCACAAGATAGCGGCTGATTATGAGGAGAAGGCTGGACTCTCACCTATCTATATTGGACTAGCAGAGAGCCACATATTCTCAATGAGAGATCTTATCGATTATTCCGTAAGCTGGCTAAAGAAGAACAGACATTATAGTAAGGATGAGAGTAATTAGTTCCAAACTTATCATTCTTTGTTAGATTTCATCGCATGAAAAGCGAGCCTCTTAGCTGATTCTCGTTTGTTGTTGATATCCTGAGCCTGAGTTCTAATCTCATCAAAGAGTTTCTTTCTACCCATTATCATCTGTTCCATGAAAGTAGATACAACTTCAGATCGACTCTTGAAGACCTCAAGTTCTACAAGTGCATCCAGAACTTCAACGATGTAGGGACTCATTCGTGTCATAACAGAAATCTCACGGTTCTTCAAACCCATACTTTCACGAGAGAATTGACCCATCAACTCAGCTCGTAATGATTCTTGATTGGGGACTGCTTCCCCAACAATTTTTTTCTTCGACATGCTGTAGTGGCTCCAATTTAGGTACAACTAGTAATGTCATAGTACACTTTTTAAGGCTTCATGTAACGGACAATACGTAAGAGTATTACACATTAGTGTAATGGTGAAGTAAAAATGTCAACCAACGCCGCACGCCAAATCCGCGCATTTGCGGATGAAATACTACAGCAAACCAGCTTTAGCCTTGAGAGCCCAATTTCCCACAAAGGTCTTTCATTGGTTCCAATCATTCCTATGACTGAGTCTGCCATTAATGAGGAATTCATCAATGCTGCAGAAGCTTTTGAAATAGAGAGTTTAGTAATCACGGAAGCTGGGGATGCTGTCAATACCATAATTGCACAGAATACAGGACAAAAAACTATACTGATTGAAGAGTCTGAAGTTCTTGTCGCACCCAATAGTCAGGATCGCATTGTCGTATCCAGTATTCTACTCCAACCAGGAGAAGAGAAGAGAATCCCCGTCAAGTGTGTCCATGCACCACATGGGCTTAACCGAGGAGCTGGATTCCACTCAACGGGTGCAGGTTCGCTTGAGCTAAGAAGAACGGTCAGGAAGATGAAGTATCAATCTATCATGACTGATGTTGAACACTATCAACCTGAAACTGCAGTATCCCAAGAAGAGGTTTGGTCAGAAGTGGAACGATACTGCAAAACATTGGGAATGAAAGATCCAACAAAGTATACAGATGCCTTGGCTAAGGTACAAGAGAAAGCTACCGCAGTTGCCAAGGAAATCAGGAATAGTCTACCTGAGAACACCTGCGGGGTCATTGTTATAGACTCCAAGGGTAAACCAGTCGCTTTTGAGATGTATCGTAGGCCTCAGGCCTTCAACAAACGTGCAGGATACTTGGAATCCCTTACAGTAGAGCTCTATGATGTGGAAAAGAAACCTCTTGAGGGGGAAACAGCATGGAGTAGTGCACTTCAGCTGTTACTAAAAATGAAAGAGATTGATGACGACAACGTCGCATCAAAGGTCGATTCGGAAAGTGCGATGATAGGGCTCGATGAGCTTAGAGGAGAAGCTGTTCTCGCAACGGGTAGTAAGTCTATTCTCTACTGTTCGCTTAGTCTGTGAAGGACAAAGTGTAGGGTGTTGCCAGTAGCTACTAGTAACTTAGACAAAGTTGGACTTTCCTTTAATGTATGTTTTAGGAAAGAATGATAACTTGTAGGTCTTTATATCCGAAGAGAAGGCAACACTAGTGTGAGGTTGCTCCGACACGTTCACTGACCTCACAGAGTCATTCCCAGTGCCGTTTCTGGGAGCACTTCACTCTGGTGTCCAAGATTGTGCAACTAACAATGAACGATAGTGAAACAATTCTTTACTCGCCCATGTTTAGGATTGTAGAGGTTTTGGGCAACGGACAAGCTATAGGGGTTCGCCCCTATAGTTTTTCTTTTTCATAGAATCCAAAAAAAGAGAAGCTGTGCATAGTGACTTGCACAGCTCAAGGAGAGCTACTCTTTGCGCAAAGCATCAACGGGGTCAAGCTTGGATGCTCTTCAGGCGGGGTAGAGTGCAAAGACCACACTGACCACAACTCCGAAGAACATAGCCCAGAGTGCTAGTTCGGGTGTTGGAATTGGTGTGATTGTGCCGAAGCTCAAATCAGATGTAGCTGGACTTCTGCTCCTTATTATTGTCCTTCTACTGAATGCACTGACTTCAAATCCACTCGTCTTCCTCAGGTTCGGTTTTCCAGTCGCAGGCATAGGTATAGGCTTCATAATCCCGGATTTGCTCACTACAATTGCGCTGACTGTACTTTTCTATCTCAGTCTTGAGTAATATGTCAGGAGAAAATAGTAGCGTTAATCAACTAAGCAAGAGCTCTATCCAGATCAGCGAGGAATTTCTCCTCATCTTCTGCAAGTCGTTCCTTGACTGCTTTCCACGTTGAAGAGCAGTTCTTGTATAACCTATATTTTACATATTTAGTTGAGTGAACCTCAACTGTAAGATATTTCTATGTTCAACCCTTCTCTTGCCAGTGTCACCACCTCTTCGTAATTCCAAGGAATTACAAAAATTAGCAAGAGCTTTGTCAACGTTCATCGGGATGGGATCCCTCCTGAAGACCTGGCTTCTTTCTCCTGTTTGAATGCTGGAGCATCACTTCCAGCAACAGTGAGAGTTTCCACAGTTCTTACCACGGCGGGGTCATAATCACTCTTCTCAGATTTGTCACCAAAACTAACAAGGTCCGATTGGACAAAGTGAACAGCCGCGGACTCTCCGGAACTTGATGTTGGTTCCTTCTTGGAGAGTAAGGACTTCCCTTGAGAAGAAGACTTCTTCTTTCGGGCTTTCAGTCGCGCACGTCGATTAGTTGTTCCTTGAACAACTGACCTAGT
>JAUWOU010000119.1 GCA_030612005.1 Candidatus Thorarchaeota archaeon
TTGGTCATAGGGGGGTCCCGTAAACTCACCAACGCTATCAAAAAGACAAGTGCATTGAGCCCCACCGCAGCAAAGTATGGTACAAATACTCCAACTGTGGCAATGAACCCTCCAATCGCTGGTCCCAACCCCATACCCATAGCCAGAAAAGCTCCGAAGATACCTATATTCCTTCCACGATTGTGACTATCTGAGAAATCAATTGCGAGAGTCATGAATGTCTGCCAAACCATGACCGTGAAGGAACCCTGGAGGAACCGAAAAAGTAGCAACATTGGATATGATAAAGTGGTTGTCATTAACCAGTAGAAGATCATGGATCCTGTAGATCCCACCAGAACAAAGACTCGACGTTTTCCCCAGCGATCTGACAGTAATCCAGTTGCAATTCCAAAGATTAGGTAGGAGAGGTAGAGGGTGGTATCAAAGAGTGAATACTCTAATTCAGTTATTCCCACAAATCTATCGAGAATAAATTCGGGTTGATTCACATGCAGAACCGCGGCTGCGGTAATCGTAATGAGTGTAAGTATCCCCAGAAGGACCACTCGCTTAGTGTTTGATGCGGTTTCAATGGGTTCCAGTTCAATAGCTGAAGCATCGTCGTTCATCCATGCATCTCTCTTGTTAATTCGACGGAAGTTATTTCGTTAATCAAGGTTCTCCTTTTATCAATTTACGTAGCTCAAATTTGACCTGCTCCAATATTACAACATTAAAATAGACCTTCTACAAGTTTGTTTCAGTTGTGGTATTAATGAGTGACAAGAATGAAATGCTAAAAGCAGGAATTATTGGGGGAATAATGGGATTCCTCATGAGTTTTCTTATGAATTTCCTCTTGATTCCATTTCCATCTGATTTGTTAGCGAATTGTTTGAATAATGGGATGAGCGGCCTGATTAGTGGATTTATGGGAGGATTTGTTGGATTATTCATGTACTTCAAAATGGCAACAAAGAAGGAATAAACATAAACAAAATCATTTAGCTGAGGATGACACGTAATTAGCTAAGAGAGATTATCAATCCCCACTTGCCTACGCTCAACTGAAGCGCACCTCGGTATGATTTCACATAACCGTTCTCAATGCGGATCCTGTCGGATTGAATCAGACTCTCTTGTTCATTCCATAAAACCACAGTTATTGAACCTGAGTCGTCAGATAACTCAACTTCAGTTACCGTTAGTGTTTCGCCCTTTCTCGATGTCACGTGCCTTGGTTGAGATCTCTTTGTGATGGTTCCTTCTACAACTGCTTGCTTCATTCCATCCCCTAGTTCGCCAATTTCTTGAAGTGGACTATCAGATGTCATACGCTTCTCATAGAAACGACCTCTCCAGTCAGGCACATCATATGTAAAGCCAATCTGAACAAAGCCAAGTTTTTCATAGAAATTCTTAGTTGGAATGTTCCATTCAGGTGTGCCAAGTGTCCAGAGTTGGGCTTCCGGATGTTTGTCCCATATCAGCTTGAAGGCCTGCAATCCGAGTCCTGTATGCTGGTAATCGGGGTCAACAAAGATGCGTTCACAAACATGATACCCTTTACGACGCGTGCCTGAGATGAATCCCCCAACCACACGCTCATTTTTCAATATCTTGTAATAGTGGACAAAATTAGCTACGATATTTTTCGAATTCCACTCAATGGAATCATACCCTGGTGGACCTCCTGTCCCTTCAGTACCAAAATCTGTGTCACTATGAAATGCTCTCTTAGAAATATCTGTGAGAGTTGCTGCATCTTGCTTTTCTGCCCGCTGGATAGTGATCGAATCTGAATCGGTCATGATGAGTCCCTTCTCTAACGTGACCGAAACTAGATAATGAAAACTTCGCTCAGGGTTTCCGAGTTTGTTAACTGGTTTAATGGAAGCTATCCTAGTCTCTTACACCGATGATAACTGAATCTTCCAGAGCTTCAATTCCTCTCATCTGATCCGCTTCCATTGTAATGAATTGATTCTGTTCAAGTTCGACCTCTTTATCACCCGATGTGATTATCGCCCTTCCTTTCAAAACAAGGAAGAATGCAGAGTGACCAGCCACATGAGGCGGAATCTTGGCTCCTTTTCCAAGGGAGATTTGCATCACTGTGTATCCATCTTTCTTCACTAGAGCGACCTTGTTTGGACCCTTCGAGAAAACTAAGTTTTCGAATATATCACCACTAACCATGAGTATTCACAGGAAATTTATTCTCGGTCCCTATTTATAAACTATAGTTAATAACCAAACAAATCTCAGAATCATCGTTTGACTCACCAACCTCCTCTTCCAAGATAATCTCTTCTTCTCAAATGGTATTTAAGATAAAGACTAGTGATGAAAATTCAAGTTGAGATTTTTTGAATACTCCAAGCTCAAGGGTAGGGAATTCACTGGACTCTCTACTTTTCAAATTCTTACTTATTTTCGAAGAGCTATAGTATACTCCTTTCTGTCAATATATCTCAGGTCTCTGGGGCTCTCAACTACAGAAGTGACGTTGATGGCTACAATTGGAATGATAGCCAATGCACTCACTCAATCATTCCTCTGGGGGAATTTGCTAGACAAATACAGAAAGCCTACACAGTTCGTTGTTGTAGGAGAACTGCTGGCAGGATTTGGCCACATCTTCATGGTTTTTGGATACGTATACTTTCTTGGAATGAATCAGTTGATTGTCGCGGGATATGTGATAATATTCGCCCTAGGTGGGATTGAAGTTTTTTGGAGCATGTCCAATGTCGGTTGGTCCGCATTGGTTTCTGAATTGACAGTGATTGATGAAAGAAAGAAGATTATGGGACAACTCTCAATCATTGGCGGATTCGGTGGAATCGGTGGTGCATATCTAGGTGGCATTCTCTACGATAGTGGTTTAGGGTTTGACAATGGAAGTATCTTCAATGTTGCTGCCATCGTAATGATATTTTCCAGCATCATTGTTTATTTTTCAATACGTCTCAAAGAAGAGGAAAAAGTACAGAAATCTGACGAAACAGAAATCTCAGAGATTCCCTCGCTCAGGGATCTTCCTTCCAAGCTACGTATTGGATACTTGATCTTCATGGTAGCTTTAATCTTCGTAAATTTTGGAAGAAACTCAATTGCGATCATCATCTATCTTTTTCTGTCAGACCCGACAGCCTTCAGTGCGACTGGGGGAGACATTGCGTTCTTCAGTAATGTTGGGAGTATTGCTGCCATGGTATCAGGACTTGTAGTTGGATTTAAAGTTGCTAAATCTGATGATTACAAAGTAATGATGAGTGGTGTCCTGTTGTCAATTGCTGCAATAACATGGCTCATTATCACACCGAGTTTTGCATTAGCTCTGGTTGCTTCCTTCCTCATTGGCTCGTCGCATGTAGTCATAGAATCATCAAGTTATTCTATTGTTGCTAGGATGACACCAGAAGAATACCGAGGGAGACTGTTTGCATATTATAATGCAACATTCTTCTTAAGTTGGGGAGTTGCTGCGACATTTATAGCAGGTCCAATTGCAGATTTTCTAATAGCTCAAGGATCTTCAAATGCAGATGCCTACAGAGGAAGTTTCATTGCAGCAATTGTTCTGATTGCAATTGGAGTAGTCGTTCTTTTGATATCGTTTAGATACTCGCGGAAAAATGAACTATCGTGACTACTCTGATTTTCGTTTCTTTAGAACCATCTTCTAACTCGTTTCTTGAAATCGCGGTAATCATCCCCAAATTCTTCTTCCAGAATAATCTCTTCTCTCTTGATGAATACGTTCCTGAAGATGATGTACACTAGAATTGTCAAGAATGCAGTAACGATGCTACTCCAAACAATAACCAAACCCACCAGTGCCAAGAGGCATCCGAGGTAGAGTGGATTCCGACTGAATCTATATGGACCTGCTAATACGAGGTACTCAGGTTTCTGCATGGGTTCTCGATTTCTCAAACTAAGTTTACCAGTTACGAGTAGAGCATAATTTGCCCAGACGATCAGAATGAATCCAACAGGGATTAGTAGGACTCCAGAGAGGTTGTAGGGTTGAGGAATGATATCTGGTGGGAACAAAAACAGGTCAACGAGGATCTCTATCGAACCATCGAAGAAATATAATGGAGCAACGAGAATGAGTGAAAGTATCGTTGCCACAATCAACATCACTAATCCTTGCGCAACAATCATTCCACGAGGGTACTTCTCTTTCATTTCCTCAAATTTTCCCATCAAAACACCATCTAGTATTTAGGAGCGTTATTGTATTAAGCATGATGAACACCGCTGAGTTGATTGAGATGCTATACCGAGAAATGCACAAAAATGAGCTTCATCGTGTAGCAGAGCTCGATCGACGTGAAGTGGTTGAATACTGGTATTATCTCCGGGACAACAAGTTGGAATTGAAGAAAGTGAACTGGAATGTTCCTGAATGGACTGGTGCAAAAAAAAACGAGTTCCATCAGAATTTACTGGGAGTCCATCAACGTGGTGGCTTCATCGTCGGTGCTTTCGATGAAACAAATATCGCGGGGATTGTTGCTCTCAATCCTGAGTTATTCGGGAGGAATATGGGACACCTTAATTTGAGCGGTCTTTGGGTTAGCCAACCATACCGAGACCATGGTGTTGGTAGACACCTTGTTAGTCTAGTCAAGCAGAAGGCAAAGACACAAGGGGCAAAGTTTCTCTATGTTTCAGCAACAGCATCTAAGAAAACTGTAGACTTCTATATGAGCTGCGGATTCCAACTAGCAAAGGAAATAGATCCGAAACTGTTTGAGCTCGAGCCCAAGGACATTCATATGGAATGCGAATTGTGATGTACTCAATCATTGGAACCTCTTTGGAGTGCTGAGATTTCCTCCGGGTGTAGTGGGATATTACTCAAAGTCGGAGCTTTTGCATCAACAAGCGCTGGAAGTACACTGAGCTCTGGGGAATGTAACCAAATCTGGATTTTGTCCTTGATATCTTCAATTGAATCGTTTCTTAGAATTGGTACAATATTTGACAGTCCGAATCCATCAAGCAATGCCGGGTAATTCAGAGTTCCTGAAGTAGTATTCTGCAGTCCTGTTGTAGCGTATACACCATTGTCAAGAATTAGAATCTTCAAATTTGAAGGTCGAACGTAAGATGTAGTAGACAATGATCCCAGTCCCATCAATAGATTACCATCACCGAGGATTATTAGGATTTGTGTTTCTGGTCTTGCCAGTGCTAATCCAAGTCCAACTGATACAGGAAGCCCCATACTTCCCCGTAGATAGATTTGGGGTTGTGGACAATAATGATAGACCTGGCGGCTGATGTTGCCATTACTACTCACAATCACTTCGTTTCCTGAGAGAACAGATGCAAGCTCTTGGATGATCTCAAAACCGTACATTTCACAACACTCCCTGTTTGACCAATAGTGCAACTGGTCTTGACGATTCTTCCATTTTCGTGAGGGCTAATTCGATAGTTTGCTGCCAACCTTCATCGGTTAATTCCCAGTATGGTACTTGATATCCTCTTAGAGTGTCTTCAGTTACATCACCCATGAGTGAATGTTCGGGGAAATCACGGTCGGGTTCGAGACCTCGCCAGCTGATGACTAGCAACATGGGTAATTTGTATAGTTGAGCAAGTGAGGTCAGCGCATCACCTATAGTAGCATATCCAGAGTTTTGCATTATCACAAATGCTCTCGAACCTCCGAAGGCAACACCTGATGCAATACCGACTGCCTCATCTTCTCGCGTGGCTGGAATATATGTGATTGATTCTTGGTGGGTTTCGAATTCATTTATCATCCTAGAAAAGTAGGAGCATGGAACTCCTGATGCAAAGGAAAATCCCTTTTCTCCGAGGAAGTCTAGAAACTCTGCAGGATTGATCATGACTTGCCAATCCAATGTCACTTCCTTAAATCTCTCGGTTCTGAGATGGTTTTGCACTATTGATGAGAAAACATAGTAAACGGCTTCAATTTGTATCTGAAATGTGAGCCTATTTAACATGACTTCAGAAGAGTATTGGTTGGAAGTAAAAGAAGAGCTTCTCAAATTAGATGATGTTCAGAAACAAGGTGAATCTTTGAAAAAAAGAGGAAAATGTTTGTCTTTCTTAATAAGGAAAATATTACCGTGACATTGCCTAAAGAACGAGTGACAGAACTCCTTAATTCTAGAGAAGGTCTACCTTATGAACCCGGAAATGGAAAAACAATGAAGGAATGGGTAATTATCCCTTTGAAGGATTCAGATAAGTGGATAGATTATGCTAAAGAAGCAATGAAATTTGTACTAACACTAGCAAAATAGAAAGATTACCTTCAAATGCTTTATTGAAGCTTCCAAGTGTTCATCCAGTCCTTCAAGTATATCATCTCTACTCATGTCATAACCACCAACTGATGTTTCTAAATTCAAACTAAACTAGTAGCTAAAGGTGAGTCGTATATTTAACAGAGAAAACAGTGGTTGAACGTATGCCATCAAATCTCTCACAAAAAGCTACTAAAATCATGGCAGACCAAAAGGGTTCCTGCTCACAAGCAGTTTTTGCCACCTACGGTGAACATCTGAGTTCTAGCAAAGTTGACTTCGAAACAGGTATGAAGATTGCTTCTGCATTCAGTGGGGGAATCGCTAGAACAGGAAGTATGTGTGGTGCTTTGACTGGTGCTCTAATGGCACTCGGTCTGAAATACAATGATGCTGAGAAATTTAATCAAATCAATGTGGTTGCAGGAAAGTTTCTGGATGAATTCGAATCTCTCAATGGGTCAACAATCTGTAGAGAGTTAATCAACCACGATTTGCTAACAGAGGAGGACCTGAAGCAGGCGTTCAAAACTGGAGCCTTTGACAAGTGTACGAAATATGTCGAAGACGCTGCAAAGATACTGGATAAAATACTAGACACTTGATATCTTATTGGTCTCTATGACTCTATATTCAGGAATCCCCAGAAACGAGAGAGATGCTCTCTATTCCAAAAATTGTCGTGTCTGCATAGTAGATACTCTGAATCAATTTGTACAGACGGTAGTTCAGAAATGCCTGAACCTACCGCACAGCTGTCTGGATTTCCAATCCAAAGTATTGGAGTTCTTTTCTGAACTAGGTCTACACTCGTTGTAGAGTAGAACGGTTCCCATACCATAACAATTAGAGACGGAGCATATTTTGAGTATGCCTCAATTGCATCTATTTCTTCCACCCATTTTGGATGTTCAATATTATCCCTGCCTGTTTTTGCATCCGTTGCAATTATGGTTCTATTAACAAGAGGTTTCAAAAACTCACTTAGTTTCCCATCACCGCTCATAACTTCAAGGACTGGTCCCGGATGATTAGACCCTTTCAATATCTTATCAACAATATTTGACAGGAGTTCCATGAATTCCGTGCTATAAATTTGAAAAATCCATCTACCTCCTGCATTAGCTCCATCACAGTACTCTTTGATTTTCTCTTCTTTCTCTATATGTTTGAAGAACTCGATTACTTGATCAAAAGGCAATAGTTCCTTATGGATATCAATGAATTCTCCATTACTCATATACATCCAATCAGTGTCTTCTGCCATTGAAGTTCTCTCTAGTCCCAGTTTTAATATTATGAGTAAAAAGAGTTGTTCTAATACTCGTTCCATTTTAACGAGAAAATATATCAGTACATGTTTCATCATGAGGTTAATTATTTCGCGATGGTGGAGAATTTGAAGCACGTTAAGTTAACTCTATCTTTAATGATAATTACAGTACTAATGGTATCGGTTTGTGTTCCTTTGACTAACCCGATGATCAATAACGAATTAGTTCATGAACCTACACAAAATAGTGTCTTGTCTTATGAAGCGCATGATAATATCTACATAGTCAATGATACCGATTTCGCAGCCCAAGCTGCTATTGAGTCTTGGGAAGGTGACGGATCCCCTGAAACTCCATTCTTGATTCAGGGATATGAGATTGATCCTAGTAGGGAGGAAATCAGTATCCAAAATACGACGTTACATTTCAAGATTCTAGACTGTAATATTACAGGTGCAATTCATGGTGTCGATCTGGAAAATGTTACGAATGGAGTCATTCAGAACTGCTTGTTTGCGGATAACGTATTTGGTATCTATATGTATAATGTCACAGGAATTGACGTAGTTGGTTGTAGCATTTCTGCCAAACCAAGTGGGCAATCTGGTGTCTATATGGACGATGCCATTGACTGCTCAATATCGAGCTGTGTGATTGAAGGAGTGGCCGGATCGGACTCAGGAATCTACGGACAGTACAGTGAAGAAATTACTCTGTTCAATAATACTGTTTTCGAATTTGATAATCATGGTATCTCATTTAGTGGATGTTACGACATGGATATCCTAAATAACACCCTGTATTGGAATGAGGGTTCTGGTGGCGGTGGACCCTCTTGTGGTATACAAATTGTTGAAAGTGAACTTGCTGATATCATAGGTAATAACATCACAGAGAATATGGACAATGGAATTACAATCGATTCTACAGACAATGTCACTATCCGTGAGAATCATATCGTTGATAACTGGTATCATGGCATATATGTCGAATCTTCTGATTACACCTTAATTCAGGATAATTGGATTGAAGGACATGGGGACGGAATAATAGAAGAAAGTGCTCGTTGTGGAATCCTTACCTACTTCTCCGATTACACTCAGATTATTGGGAACGAATTCTGGTGGAATGCACTCAACAGTATCACACTGGGGTATTCTGATTTCGGCTACGTCTTCAACAACTACATCAATCATTCACTTATTCATGGTATATGGGTGTATATCTCACATAATGCGACTGTTGAAGAGAATGAGATTTACAATTCCTACGGGGACGAGGGGTCAGAATCTACATGCGGTATATTGGTGGAGTGGAGTAATGACACTTCACTGATTCATAATACATTAGGGCACAATGCAGAGAATGGAATTACTATCTTGAATAGCCATGAAGGAGAAGTGCATGGAAATACAATATTTGATAGTGAAATGTTGGGCATCTATGTGCCGATAGGTTCCAGTTGGGAAATAACACATAATGTCATTTACGATAATGGTGCTCCAGGGATATTCTTTGAATCTCCAGCTATGAACAACCTCATTTACTACAATGACATTGGTTGGTCTGGAGAATTTCTGGTTGGAGATAATGGAGATAACCAATGGAATTACACAGGAATCGGCAACTGGTATAGCGACTTTATTGGTACGGGTACTTACGATATAAGCGGTAGTGGAGGTGCGATTGACTTCTATCCATCTGTGAGTCTCTATTGTGGTGTTTCAACGCCCTCTGAGTACGAAGCAGGAACTACTGGAAATACAATGACCTGGAATTCAAGTGCTCTCAATCCTGGAACATATGAATTGTTGATTGATAGTGAACCTCAAGGTCCTATTGTCTGGGATGGCGGTGCTATTGCGGCAGACGTAGATGGACTTGCTGTTGGAGTTTACAATGTCACGCTGATTGCATACCACGTGTCTGGTCATTGGCTAGCGAATCAATCTACGTTAACTGTGGTCGATACACTTGGACCTGTTTGGAGTGCTACTCCAGTAGACCAAGTCCTCGAATACAATGAGCCATTATCCTACCAACTTGAAGCAACTGATCCATCTGGTATTTCCTCATGGGCTGTAAATAATACAGCAAACTTCACAATCAGTAGTGCTGGACTCATCACAAATGCAACAACCCTGGCCCCTGGTGTCTACTACTTGGAAATTACTGTGACTGATGAACACTCTAATTCAATATCTGTCACGATAATGATCACAGTGAATGAGCCTGTGCCACCTACACAACCCCTTGACCCAGCACTTATGCTAGCGATTGGAGGAATCGGTGCAGGAGTAGTTATCATTGTTATCGTGATTGTATTAAAGAAGAAAGGTAGCTAGAACAATGTAAGGAGCCTTTGTGCTCCTTCTTCATTTTTTAAGGCAGTCTATTGTCAAAGTTTCATACTTTTTGATTTCTGTGCAGTCAGTTTTCTAGGAGCACGAAATTGCGACTCAGCTATAACCCAGGAGATACTAATACTTTCTTCTCATTTTTAGAATAATTATTAAGATTATCAGCACTGCCATGATACCGAAATATGTGAAGTCGAGAACCGGTTGATTTGTAGCAAATCCTTCTCTGGTTATTAAAACATATTCATCGCTATTTGGATCACTAATCACTTCCACAATATGTCGTGCAAGGAATCCATCAGATTTTGCATACATTGCAGTGATTGTCACATTCTTTCCAGAATACGTATGATTTATTGATAGTC
>JAUWOU010000109.1 GCA_030612005.1 Candidatus Thorarchaeota archaeon
CTTAGAGCGGGATATTTCAGCCTGATTCATTCCTCTTTGTGAGGATATGATAGCTGCGATGAGTGCTAAGAAGGAAAACACAAAGATGGTTAATTGAATTGCTTGACCGTATCCAGTGACAAAGAATGAACCCGATTCGAGTCCTAAAGGATTAGTCATCAAGAAAAATACTCCGAAGATTGTTGTTGCTAACGCAGTCGCGATGGAGAATCCAGTTGTCCTTGCTAGATTTATTAGAGCACTAACTACGCCCATGTACTCTTTCGGTGCAGAAGTCATGATGAAGTTGCCATTAGCTACACTGAAGACTGAGAGACCAGCGCCCATGATTGCCACTCCTAAAGCCATCAAAGGAATGTTAGGAACTGCAAGAGCAAGAAATACGAGACCCGCCATTTGAACAAACAGTCCCACTGTTGTTTGTACTTTGGCATTTACTCTTTCTGAAACTAAACCGGCTATCGGACCACTGATTGAAATCATCAAAGGTTGCACAATCAAGAAGATACCTGTTGTTGTTTGGTCGAATCCTAAAGCTTCTTGTAGATAGAATGGTAATAGGAAAGAAACTGGCACCATTGCCATATAGGCTAGAATTGCAGAGAGAATGCTGGTTGAAATCTTCTTGTCTGTAAGAACTTTAATCGAAACAATTGGAGCTTCGAATGATCTTTCTCGTTGAATGAATAAAACGAGTGAAATGATTGACGCGGAAATGAGAATAATGGCTGTATTGAGATCTGCACTAGCTGATATTGTGACATAGTAGATTAGAGTAAAGAGAAATGAAAAGAATAACGCAGCTCCAATGGTATCGAATCGAGTTTCTTTAACAAGAGCAGCTTTGGGAACTGCATACTGAACAACCAGATATCCAATAATGCCAATTGGTAGATTTATCAAGAAAATGCTATGCCAACCAAAGAGCTGAGTCAAAATTCCTCCCAGGACTGGACCACTTCCAAGTGCAACCGCTAGGACAATAGAGTTGAGACCGATTGCTCTTCCCCTATTCTGCGGTGTTGTGAAATACGTCACAAGCGCAAGTCCATTTGCAGATAGCATCGCAGCACCCAGAGCTTGGAATATTCTTCCTATAATGAGCATTTCAAAACCAGTGGAAATTGCACAAACAGACGATCCTGCCACAAAGACCAACATTCCAAGCTGGAATATTTTCTTCTTTCCATAACGGTCTCCCAACTTACCCATAAGTGGCATAGTAGAAGTCATGACCAAAAGGTACGCAACAACAACCCACTGGATAGAACTAATTGATACTCCCAAGCTCTCTTTCATAGTGAATAATGAAACGTTAACAATGGACGCATCGAGTGCACTTAGAAAAATACCAAGGCTTGTAGCAGCCACAATTTTGTAAGGACCTGGAGGTTTGGATTCTTGAGGATTTGGAGTAGAAGGAAGGGTTGTCATTTTGTGCATCATCACGTTGTCAAAGGGAGAATCATCTGTGAATCTTTCCAGTTCGGTTAATTCCGCCTTTATTGTTCTATCTATACAGTAGAGAAAACTCACTCAATCGATAGAGATTTCTGATAGGGATTGGAATACGGAATCATGCCAGATTATTCTGATATGATGAGGAAGGCAAAGGAAGACACTCGTTGTGCAATGGAGGTCTGGAGTGAAGTTCTCCAAGAGATTCTTGATCCACGCCTAGAGTCTGTCTATGCTAAAGGTTCAGCAATGAAGCCTTGGGGCTCACACATTGATTATGTCCCGACCATCAGCGATGTCGATATTCACATCACACTCAATGATAACAAGCCACTCTTCGGAACGTATTCTGAAGACTTTGATAAAGCGGTGGAAATCTCTCAACGGTGTGAAGAGGAGTTCATTAAAAGGAGACCTGATTTCTTTCACGTACCCCGAATGCAAGTCATTGAGACCCGTTTCCTAAAAGAGCAAGATAAGTATACACCCCCTCGTCCACAAGATATCAAAGTTCTATTTGGAAAGCCTGCTCTCCCCAAAAAACTGCCAAGTCCTGAAACAATTCGAAAGGGAGACATGGAAAGAATCATTGAGGAGCGAGAGTATATCTTCGACTTACCCCGACGAATTCTCGATAGGACCGGACTTGATTGGTGGGCTATCATACGAGCGATGACCTGGCGTGTTTCACCTTCTCCTGTTAGACTTCTTACTCAGAACCATTCTGACCCCATTGATGTCTGGTCTTGGAATCGAACGAAGATTCTTAGTGCTCTCAAGCATGAGTGGTTTGAGAAGTTAGTAAGATATTATCACAGCTTTTATGATGCTGGGTGGAGACTCTTTCTCTCAGGTTTCAAGGATCTAGCGGCTTTTCGTGAAACCGCTGTTAACGGGTATTATGTTCTCTGGGAAACTCTCTGGATTGCAGAAAAACTGATAGGGGACGTCAATGTCTCCTTATTCTAGAACTGTGATAATGCACCTCTCCGACGAACGTATCTCTCTGTGTATCTGAACAACAATCCTCCAACAATAACGAACACAATGTCCAGAATGATGAGAGAGCGTTTCTCCGCATTCTTTCTATCTTCTAGAATATTTCACCACAATCACAACTACAGTACTAATTCCTCCAACAATCAAGATGGTGAATATGAGTGTATCATTGGGAAAACCTTCTACTCCATTGGTTGTTGTGAGTGTAGGTATGGGAACTTCCTCGGGATTAAAGATTGCCACACCCATATCAGCACCACCTTCCGCAGTAAGAATGGGTCCTCCTATGTAGAGAAGTCCATTATGACCAATCTCCATGTGGAAACCGCTAAAGTGTGAATACAAACCTCTCCAATTTAGATCTAGGATTGTTTTATTCCATATTTTGTTTCCATCAAGGTCGAACTTGAAGAGCTCATAATAGAAGTTCAAACGTTCATGTTCAACGATGAGATAGATAGAATCATTTGTGACAACAATTTCATCCGTATCGATTGTCTGTGTCCATGGCTCAGGAAGCGAATCTAAATAGTAATACTTGTAGAGATCTTCTAGTTGACCTGATTTATTGATCTTGTTGATGTAAATATATGGCCAATCAGATCTTGAGAAAAATACCTCTCCATCAGGCGAGAATGCAACATCATTGATTCCCTGTTCATCAGTAACAAGGACTGGTGAACCATCTGGAGTCCATTTGTAGAACCCATCTGAAGGAAAACCAAGAGTGTATGGAGTTCCATTTGGGTGGACATATATTTTGGAGGAATCTGATGGCCATTCTGTTATTGTAAAGTTCCAGTTTTGATTTCCCGCCTCATCGAAATTTAGGAAAAATGCATCATAATAGTACTCTGATAAGACTTCAGAGTAAAAATCCCTGTGTCCAAGTACGAAAAAGTCCCCATCTAAGCCTACTTCGATGTCCCACCCGCGTTCGTCCATTCCCGTATCTATTACTCTCTTCCACACTAGTTTACCACTAGTATCCCATTTGATGATGATCAGATTTTCAACACCATTTTCACTTCTTTCTTGACCTGTTGTGTAGATATAATCGTCAACTATGGAGATACCTTGACCCATTGCATACCTAGTTTCATTCCACGTTACATTCCAAACGATATTTGCAAGTGGGTCCCATTTGACAAGTGAAAGCTGTGATATTCCCTCTTCGTAACTTGATGATGTAGTGACTCCATAAACTGAATTATCGCTCGCAACCTCGTAGTACTGCTTGTATTCATTATGGCGTGATACCCATGTCTGGTTGGTAACAACTGGAAGCTTTTCAAAAATATTTTCTACAATGTCTGCTGCAACATGCACCTCAAGATGTGACATTTCAAGAGTCACTGAACCATTATAGGTACGCCAAGGTTCTATAGATGTGTAGTTTCTGAATGAATCAGAGGGGGCAAGACCAACACAGATGGAGAACTCGTCACTAGGGTCTTCTTGGACTCCTGCTGAGTTCTCTACCATTCCCTGAAAAATTTTACTCACTTCGAAAGCACTTACTGGAATCCATTCTTCAAATAGGTTTGAATGAAAGACCTTGAATGAATCAATCACACACCAAAATCCTGACGGATCGATGAACCAGATGTGTATTTTTGCCATCTCTTCTCCTTCTGAACTAACAATTGGTTCGAAATCTCCTGTGAAATTCACTCTCAATTCAATTTTTACATAAATATCCTCAGGCTCTACTTCGTAATCCCATGTCAGATTTTGGTATAGATAGACAAAGTCATTGCATTCAGGATAATTGTTGTCTGGTGGCGGCCTGAAGTCAAGACTAGTGTTAGCAGTATGTGTCCAGTTCAAAATAGCTCGATTGTAATCATCTCCACCTGTAGAATTATGAAATGAAGTTGTGAAGTCGTCTGAACTACCATTAATTGCAAATTCTGGCGGAGATTCAAATGTTGGATCATCGACTATCTCAAAGAATTCCATGACCATACCTGGTCCTGACCATTGTCCTTCAACTATATGGACTGCAAAGGGCATTATAATTAGAAAGGCAAGTACGACAGGAACTACTCTTAGGTGCTTAGATTTCAAGACCCCAACTCAGAGCAGGCGAATGATTTCTTCGATATAAGGACTCGCATTTTCTAGAACTGCGAGAGAGCTCCTTTCATCCTGACATACCTCTCTGTGCGCTTGAACAATAAGCCACCCACTATAACGAAAATGACATCGAGGATAATGAGGGCCACTATTGCATTGAAGGCACCTGAGTACGCAATGCCATCCATCAGGAATCCTCTGAATCCCTCAACACTCCAAGTTAATGGAGATGCATAGGAAAAATATTGGAGTACTGTGGGCAAGACCGCAATCGGGTACGAGATTGGAGCGATAAGGAGTAATGTGCTTGAGATGAACTCTACAATCATCCAACCTTGCTTTGCTACGAGCACCACACAGACTACAGTGAAGATGAGACCTTGCATACCGATTACGGATAGACATACAATCATCAATGCGGGAATGATTCCCCACCAGTTTAGCGTGACACCAAAGAGGAGGATTGAAGCTGTCAGTTGAAGAATCACACCGAGACCTCCATGCTGAAGATTGTGAAGCATCGATCCCCAAACTAACGTTTCTTTTTTCATAGGTGTGGTCATCAATGTTTCCAGAGTTCCAACGTTCTGTTCACGACGAAGTGCCTGACCAGTTCCCCACATCAAACTAATTGCTAATCCTGTGTATGCGCTTCCTAGTGCAATGTAGGTAATCCAGTCGGATGTTCCTACTAACCCTTCAAGTGCTGCTGATTCAGCTCCTCCAGTAATTGCCATTCCAGCTATTATCAATGGAATAAACCAAAGGAAAGGCATAACGATGAACCAAAGCACACTGAGCGGATAGCTGAACTCTACTTGCCACTGTTTTAGTGCTAGAGCATTTGCAGCTCGTAATTCAGCTCTTGCGCCTTCACGGTTCCACATTTTCTGGAATATTGTCTTCTCCTCTTGTTCCAACTAGAATCCCCCCATGTGGCCACGTTGCTTGGTCCATTTTTCTGCGAATTGGAAAGTTGCAAGTCCCAGTAACCAGAATACAATTGCAAGTCCTCCCAGTGCAAGTACTGCTTGTGAGAAATTCAAAAGATTCCAGGCACCTGTGATTGCAATTTCCCTAATGGTGATTATTCCAATTGTTGTGGGCAATAGATACGCCGCAAACTGTACTGGTTTTGGTAATGCGTTTATTGGGTAGTTCACAGGAGATATCATGTATGAGGTTTCTGAAACCAACTGGGTCAATACGCTTGGGTCTTTGAACACAAGTATCATCCCTGCAACCATGAATCCGAATCCGTAGAGACCTATCACCATGATCAGCAAGACTATGATAGTTGGTGCTATCGCTGTCAAAGAGTAAGATACACCGAAGATACTCATCGAGAGCAGTAAGAGTATCATGGCCTGTATAGTTCCCTGGATTGAATCCGAGAATGCTGCTCCTAGGAGGATACTGATTCGTGGTACTGGGGTTGAGAACAGTGGTTCAAGCGTTCCGCTGAATTGTTCCACACGGAAATTATTTCCAATGCCCCATATCGAGTTGTCAAGATACAGAAATACAAACCAGCCAATTATTACGAACTGGATGAAATCATCATAACCTGAGATTTCAGTGAAATGGGCAGTTGTTTCGGGTCCTCCAACAGCAGTCGCCATCAAAATGTATGGAGCAAACCATAGCAAAGGAAGGAATCCCCAAATCATAATATTTGCTGGGTAGCGTAGAGCAATTCTGAGGTTCTTCATTGCGAATGTTCTTGCTGCGGACCAATCCATAGCTCGAGGTTTGAAGGTTTCCAAGTAGTCACTACTTTGGTGAGTCACTTCATCTTTGTCTTCTTGGGTCTGGTGTGTCAATCTTTGATCCTCCTTCCAGTTAGTTGGAGGAATACATCATCCAAGGATGGTTCCTTCACTTCGAAGTGCTCAACTTTACCAGAGCCAGTATCTCTCATATAATCAAGCAGAGTATGTGCCATGTCATACCCATTTTGTGCAGTCACAACAAGATCTGAGTAACCATTCTTAGTATCAATAGAAGCTGACATGACATTCTCAATTTTCTTGATGACCTCAATATCCGGTGTACCTACAACTTTCATGTGGAGACTGTCATAATCCCGTACTGCTTCTTTGAGTTCGTGGGGACTGCCAAAGCTCTTAATCTCTCCCTCGTTGATGAGGGCAATCTTGTCACAAAGCAGGTCTGCCTCGTGCATGTAGTGAGTTGTGAGCAGGATTGTCTTGTCCTTCAACTTCTCCTGAATATAACTACGAAGATCGGTTGCAAATGTTGGATCGAGCCCCTGAGTAGGTTCATCCAAAAGTAAAACTGGCGGGTCGTGAATGAGAGACCGTGCAAAGACGATTTTTATTCTCATACCGTGCGAAAGATTCTCTGCCTTCTCATCAGCTTTCTCAAGCAAGTCCATTCTTCCGAGTAGTTCGTCTGCTCTTTCCTTCGCTTCGCTAGTCGGCATCCTGTATAACTTTGCAAAGAAGATGAGGTTCTCCCGAGCACTCAGCTTCCAGTAGATGCTTCTCTCATTTCCCTGACATACTCCCATTGATGCTCGAGCGTATGTGGATTCCTTTAGAACATCGTACCCGTTCACCTTGGCTGTGCCAGAGGTGGGTAGAACAAGGGTAGCGAGGCATTTGATGAGAGTCGTTTTGCCAGCTCCGTTGGGTCCAAGTAATCCGTAGATTTGACCTTTCGGAATATCCAGCGAAACCGACTTGAGCGCCTCTACTTTTTTCCGTTCTGTCGGAATGATGATTGCCTTCCTCTTTACACTGATGAAGGTCTTTGAAAGGTTCTCTATTTCTACAGCGTTACTTGTCAACTTTTAGTACCTCCCCAAACAGGGGTTGTATTGTCGGTGTTCGAATTTCCATTATTTAAACTCAGGTCTTGCTAAACCCGAGTCAGAAAGAATCCCTCGGGTATTATTCCCGATTTGATAATATATCCATGCGAAACACCTAGCGCCGAGTGGAGTGGTCCTAGTATATGAATTTTACCACTCGTGGAGGAATTGCGTCCCTGATAACTGAACAACAGCAAACCTTATGTTTTAGTTCATCATTTGATTATAACACAAATTGAAATCTTAATCGAAGATTAAGCTCATTTTGTTGGAGGAGAAAAGTAACAATGACTGAAGTAAAAATGTTAGCGAAAATAGCCTTGTTGGCTTATGGAATTGTCTGTTTGCTATTTGGTTTCATGTTAATCTTTATTACTGAGACCTTTATAGCGCCCTTATTTCCTGGCTGGGAGGTCAATGTGTTCCATCCAAGAGTGCTAGGTGGATTCCTGGTCGTCATAGGCTTTTTCGATATTCTAATGATTCTCAATAAGAAATGGGAATGGGATCACATCAAAGTGGCCTACATGGCTCTATTTGCCTTCATCATCCCTATGATCATTGGGCAAATTCTTGTAGTGGCTCTCTTAACACCGACTGCTGCTTTTGTCAATGAGATGATGATTGAAATACCTCTTGAATCTGTGCTTCTGATTCTTGGAATCGTTGGATACCTAAAACAGGGCGACTAAAGAAAACGGAAGGGGGGAGTTACCTTTCTTGAGGTTTGATAGGTCTGAATGGTCATTTCGTATATGAAACATCCATCTGTTAATTCCTCTTTTTTCTGATTAGAGAATCTACTAAACAAAGAAGAAAACGCAACAAATATGACGCGTCATGTTGCCCGAAATCTGAGTTAATTGTTTGTTTATGCAAACATGGAGAGGATTTGAAAATGAATAAGAAGCACGCTACAGTGATAGCACTAACTTTTGTACTCGTTGGACTCATGTTCTTCTCGGTGGACACTCCGCTGGTTCTTCAGCAGGAAGTGGATCCCGTAGTTCATGAAGCTCCTGTAACTATTGAGCAGGTTGCGGATGAACCAGTTCCGCAAGAACCCCTACGTTTGAATGTGGTTGAAAATCCAAGTTTCGAAGAATGGAACTCTGGTACTGAATCACCTCAAGGGTGGTATGCACAAGCCAGCGGCTACCAGCATGCAGATAGAGTATATACTGATGTTGTAGCTAATGGAACTTATGCAGGTTTTGTTGAGGCCCAAGGAAGTCTCCAGGGATACGGAAGTTCTTATCTTTACCAATATCCTATCGGCCACTCCACAACTACATTGATACAACCTGGCATTTCAGTGAGTTTCTATTGGAACACTTTAGCAAATCCAGATATTTCCAGTGCTGCAGAAGTATACTTCTTCCTTCAAACTCGAAATGGCACTGGAACAAGCTATAATATTCACTACTACTTAAGCACTGCAGTTACTGGACGTACTAATTCATCTACTAATGGATATATAATGATGGATGAATCACTCAGCCAGTGGAACAGTTTCGACCGAAATATCACTGAAGATTGCATTGCAATTTTTGGAGCAGGCTCTCTTTCCAGTGTAAGCTATGTCGTAGGTCTCTGGTTCTACGCTAACTCCCCTACTGGTGCTACAGGTAAGACTCAAGCTGTATTTGATGACGTTGTTCTCTATAATAGCACATACAGCAGTTGGCTTGAAAATCCTGATTTTGAATCGGGAAGTGGAAATGGGTGGACAATATACAATACTGATGCCGGTTATGTCCAACAGTCCACTGACAAAACACATGGCACTTACTCTCTGAATGTGAGTATACCACGAATGCGTGGTGGGAGTGCCTATGCAAGAAGTTACATGACATTTCCTCCAAACTTTGGCTATCATGCTCTTTATCCAAGTATGAATATCATATCACTCGACTGGAAGTACAATGATACAGTCGGAGCTGGTTCAGGACAATACGCTTTCTTCCGAATGGATTTCTATAACGGGACTACCTATACCGTTCATTTCATGTTTGGTCAGGGATCTGACACGATTACATTCACCAATTCAACAAATAATATCTACATCAAAATGCCCGGTTTTGGTGCAAGAGATACTTGGCAACATTCTGAAATCGATGTATATGAGGTGTGCAATGAGCTACATCTTTACAATATTTCAATTGCTACGATTGATTTCTACGTATACCAAGCAATGGTCGACGCAGGAGTTGAACTACTTGTTGATGATTTCAAGATGGAAACCTATCCAACAAGTGATCCAACATTTGAGTATGTTGAGAATTGGGGACAGTACGACCCATTCACAGGATGGGGCCGAATCAGTGGAGCTGGTGAGGTCACACAGTCAAGTGTAGCATCCGGCAGTTCACATTCCGCCAATATAACTGTGGAAAATGGAAACGATGGAATTGTACGTAATTTACTCTATATAGACATAGATCCCAAACTATCTACAGATTTCTGGTGGCGCTTGGAGGATATTCAGGGTACTGGTGAAGCTTATGCTCAGATTGAAATGGAATTCATTATTTCGGGCTCTAATAGGTACATATTCTATATTCTTGGACAATCATCCAGCTACACACCAACCAATGGAACACACGTTTACATAACCGTCACAGGTTTTAATGAAACAGGTACATGGACCAATCTGGCTCGGAATATAACAGCCGACATTGAGGAGGCCTTTTCCGTATCTGCTACAGATGTGTATTTGTTTTCTTTCGGTGTCAAAGCATCTGCAGCGGCAGGTTTGAGGACTTCGTTACTTGTTGATGACCTTCACTTCAAGGATATGGAACCCCCAACTTGTGATTCGGTTACCACTCAGTCAACTCCAGTATACTATTGGGACACTGAGATTCGAGTTCTTGCATCCGATGTTCGGCCTGGTGTGTCTGATGTTTCAATCAATTACACTATAGATTCATGGTCTTCTTGGAACACTGTTGTTGGAACGTATAATGACATCAATGATTGGTTCGACGTCTACATACCAGCTCAAACTTATGATACGGATGTTGAGTTCTATGCTATTGTCACTGATGGGTGCGGACTTCAGACGGTCAATGACAATGGTGGTACCAATTATACATACACTGTAGGTGATGATGTGGCTCCAACTCTAACCATCACTAACCCTGCAAACAACACTGACCAAGAGGGACTTCTATCTGTCACTGCTGATGCTGCTGATGAAGGAGCTGGGATTATGTATGTCGAGTTCGATCTTGATGTGTATGGACCTAACATTGACCACACAGCACCTTATTCATATGACTGGAACCTAGATGCTATGTCATTGGGATTGCATTACATCGATGTGACAGCATATGATAATCTTGGAATTGCCGTCACAAAGAGACATTACTTCACGGTGGTCGATACCATTGACCCAACTCTTGATAGTCCCACGGATGTTGAGGTCACCGTTGGTGCAACTGGACAGACCATCGATTGGGACCCCACTGATGTACGACCTGCAACATACGAACTATTCGTAGACACGG
>JAUWOU010000249.1 GCA_030612005.1 Candidatus Thorarchaeota archaeon
CTGTTTGATGATTTAGGCTCGTATTATCTCCACCATCAAAAGAGTATAGCAAATTTGCAAAGCTGTCATCTAATCCTTGAGGAGTGAATGTATCATCAAAATCCACACTGATATCGATTGTATTGTCAGTGAATCCATCTATTTGTGTTTGAGTTGGGGTGAGTGTTGTTGGGAAGTATAGAGTGAGATTTCTGGATCGGTAACCTGCTTCAGTACCATTACTCCAGAATTCTTGAATAATATAGAAACCATTTGATGTTGCTGTAGCACCAATATCCCAGAGATAATGCGTAGTTCCATCAGTCACAGACTGAGTCGAGGGATTCCAAATCTGTGATTCCGAGAATAAGATTGTAAGATTCGCTGTTCCGGTTACTACTGCATCCGAATCTTCCTCAATGATTGTAGAATTAATATCGATATCTACATCCATTCGTACTTTGTTGATAATATCTGAATCATCTGAGGTATCATACGTCTGAATTGCTGTGAGAAAATTACGCGACGTCGCTGTTAGTGTCCACGTATCATTGCCCATATTTGAGCATCTGGCAATTCCGTTGTAACTTTCATAGTTTCCATGATTTGTCGTTGGGTTTGATGAATTATAGAGACCTGTTAGTGTTCTTGTTTCAGGTATTGAGAAATTGAGGTATCTCAATTCTGACACAGCTGGATATGCCACATCTGTTGATACATTCCACTGGATATCTTGTCCAGAAACAGTTGCTTTCCAAAGTGAGCTTGTTGTGATTTGTTTCTTATATGATAACTTCAAGTTATAAGAAATTTCAACTGACTGACTCGAATCAAATTCAAGATAACTCACATTCGTACCCGTGAAGGTCCATGTCATCTCTGTAAGAGTCGATGAATTTCCCTCTAGACTCACTGTTGTTGGATCAGAATATGAAAGTGCACTACTGGTTGTTGTGTTCCAAGGTGTGTACGTATAATCTAGTTCTGCTTCTCTCATTTCTCCTGAGTCATATTCATCCCAGACTCCATCTCTGATATGATACCCTGTTTCTAGACCAAGTAGCGGATATTGTGCTTGCCAATAAATAGTATTGAATATCCACGCAGTGGTGTATGCCCCTTCCATAGTTGTTCCGTCTATTACGGCGTAGTAGTATGTACTCGCATCGAGAATCGCATTATCAGCTGAGCAATCATGTGTAACTAATGTGTACGAAAGAACCTGGTTGAATGGAGTGATATATCCCGTCATATTGGTATTTGAGTCAGATGCGTTTGATCGTACGACAAGATATGCTTCTCCAAGTGAATTATCATATGGATATGCGAGGTAGTTGAAAGAATAATTGTTGAGTTTTCCATCATGTGGTTGATTGTAAAATGCTTGGTATATTGCATCTCTAATAAGACCTGATGCATTTTCAGTATTGATGTAATCGTTAGCGGTTATCCCAAGTGATTCATGTTCAAGTACTGCGGAAATGTCAGAAGATTCTATTACAACTTCGTATAGGTCCCATCCCGGAATCAAATATGATGATAAATCAATATCCCCTGAATGTATATTGGGAGTTGAGTAAGAATTCAAGATATCTAATGTCTGACCGTTTACTGTTCGAGACATGAATGCAACTGCTGTTCCTTCATTTCCAGAATCTGACACATCAGACAGAATTGCATCATCATTAACATAAATGAGGTCTTCATTTCGAGTTTCAGAGCTAACATCATTAACTATCCCTACAGGAATGGCCCCTAGGGCAAACAATAGAACAATTAGGAACACTGCGACTCTTTTCATCTTACAACCTCAAGTGACGGTCAAACCGCCGATGCTCTAAAGCATCAAATATACATACCTTCTCTTAAAATAAGGACAAAAGTCGAGCTGTTATGTATCGTCTATTATTAATGGAAAGGTTCGTCGAATTACGTATAGTATGATGGACTCGGATCTGCCTTATCATCTGGCTTTGGACCGAGTTGTCCGGTTGTTTCGTTTAGGAGTGCAATAACCATATCAATCGCGCTATGAAGTCTTCTCATCTTATCCCAGAGTGCTTGTTCATTAAAAGAATCATCATAGATTCTATCAGAAATGACGAACCCAGGTCCTTTAGGTTGTGGACCCTGTTGACCTGGTCTGGGTTGGATAAAGCCAAGATTCACGCCTGCTGTGAAACTGAATTTCATTGCGTCCATCTGAAATGCACGTAGTTTCTCAGCAGTCAAGAGTTTCTGATGTTGTGGAGAAATCATAATCTGTGACTCTATTTGGATGTGCCGCTGATCATTAGGTCTCACAACAGTGAAGAAGAATCGCTGAAACTTGATTTTGAAGAGGAATTCTGCTCTTGGATTTGAAATGCTCTCAACCTTAGTACCTTCTCGCGAGAACCAATCACGAACTGCTTTCTTGATGAGGTCTGATTCTTCCACATGTATTTCCTCCGATATCTAGGCTGGGTTGGGGTTTCACTTAATGCTTGTGTTATTCCCGAAACCATTCTACTTTTTCATAGCCTGTAGGAGACCTATCTGCATAACAAGTGATTTGATTCCTTACAGTCTGAATCATCTCTGTGTTTCCTTTAGAAGTTATAATACGCTCCTCCGAGTTCGGTCTAGTCAGTACAACTCCCCATGGATCAACTATCTGGCTGTGACCAAAGTAGGTCTTCTTGTCAAACCCAAAACCAACACGATTCACAGCAGCTACATATAATTGATTCTCTATTGCTCGTGCCCGAACAAGCGTATTCCAATGGGCATGTCTTGGGTCTGGGAAAGCTGCAGGCATGATTATGATTTCTGCACCCTCAAGAGCAAGACTTCGTGATATTTCGGGAAATCTGATATCATAGCATATCTGAACTCCCACCTTAATCCCTCCACATTCCATGAGCACTACTGATGTACCACCATTGAAGATATCACGCTCTTCTTGGAACGGGTGTATCTTTCTGTAAGTTCCAATTACTTCTCCTGATGGTTTTGCAGCAACGAGTGTATTGTAGTATTTCTTCTCACTCTTTTCAATCCCAGTTCCAAAAGTATAAGCTCCGTGTTCTTTTGCAATTTCACAGAGAAACGCACTTGTTGGTCCTGGTACACCAGGTCCTTCTCGTTCATAGTCTTCATGTCTGTAACCAATTGCGAACAATTCTGGAACAACTATGAAATCAATTCTTTCTGAAGATTTGTACTTCTTCAGAAGCTCTCGGGCACGCGTAAAATTGACCTCTCTATTTCCTTCTTCGCACGGCATCTGAATGAAGGTCATTGTGAATTCCAACGGTTTCGAATCTCCAGTCTTGTTTAACTCTGATTTACACATAAGTAAACCGACTTGCGAACGCTTTCAAAATTAACAACACACATCATAACGCTTAATTGCTTGTCTCCAGTTGCGAGCTCGATGGCTCTCATCATCGGACGTGTTCTGTTTGGTAAATGAGGTAAATACCGAGCCCAAAAGCAGGAAGGATATGCCAAAAACATCTTACTCGAAACCTATGATCGGGGCTACGGGTGAGACCGGTAGCTGGCGCACATTTGACCCTGTGG
>JAUWOU010000023.1 GCA_030612005.1 Candidatus Thorarchaeota archaeon
TGGCATTCGTGCACCATTTTTCGCCTACGCAATAATCACAGGTTTGGCAGTAATTCCAACATTAGTACTACCCAAATTAACCAATTCCGGAAACGTATCTTCACATCTGAATCTGAGGGAAATCGTACGTGATATGCGGCACGTTCTATCCCACCCCTCGTTTATTCTGGTATCATTTGTAGTCTTCACTTTGTTCTTGATGCGAACCGGTGTAAGAACCACATTAGTACCTCTTTTCGCAGCCAACAATCTAGGTTTGGACGAAATCTCCATCGGTCTGATTCTTACAATTGGAGCAATAACAACCACATTGACAATTGTTCCCATGGGAAAGATTTCAGATAGAATCGGAAGAAAGAAACCCCTTGCGCTATGTCTTGTTTTGACTGCTGGTGTCACTTTACTAATTCCCTTTTCTATGGACTTGTTAACTCTTTCAATAGCCTTGGCAATATATGGAGCAGCCATTGGTCTATCAGGACCAGCTGCAGCTTATGTGACAGATGTATCGCCACAAGACAAACTAGAGATATCCATGGGGCTCTATCGTATGATCAGTGACTTTGGATTCGTAGTGGGACCTCTTCTACTTGGATTCTTAGCAGATGTAACAGCCACCCCTGTAGAAGGAGCATCACACTCAGGTCTGATTGGAGTGGTTCCTTTTGTGGTAGCTTCAATTATCCTCATAGTAGCCTTCTTTGTACTTCTAAAAGCTGATGATCCAGTAAGAAGAAGGAACCAAAATGGAAAGAAGTGAAGGAATAGATTCTTGATTTAACCGCCCTTTTATTGTACCCATACACGAGCCTCATGGAGAATAGAGTTTGGGTGAGAGTAATTGAGCTACCTCCTGCGCACTCTCTTCAGTAGGAAACTTGCGGAGGAGTAATCGGCCTGAGGGATAAATGGTGATAGACTGACCATCATCACCCTCAAGAATCAGAATCACTGGGAGACTGACTCGAATCTTCATTTTCATTAGGGTTGCCAATTCTTCACTGATTGATATCAAATCAAGGTTGACTCTATTCTTGGATTTGACCTCAAAGGCAATACTATCAGAACAAAGATTGATGATGAAAAGATCAGCCATTTGTGACACCATCCTTCAGGATAATAACCTCAGCTTCAGATATTTCTGCGGCAATCCAGCTCATGTCCATTTTCTCCTCTGTAGGGTCAATGACTTCGAGCTTGGAATAGACAGTGGGATACTTTGGAGGTAAGGAGCAGCATGAAACTGCCTCGTGGGCAAACTCATATGTCCGAATCTTCATGGCCATCTTCTCAATCTCAGCCTTGTCATCTCCGATACAAGGTCTAATTATCGGAATCTCACATATTGCACTTTCCTCTGCAAGAAGATTCCGAGTGGTCTGTGAGGCTTGTTCTCCGATAATCTCACCAGTAACAATCGCATCTGCATTTTCTAGAAGGGCTACTTTCTCAGCTAATCTGTACATGTTCCTTCTGCAGAAGATACATGTCATCTTTCGAGGTGCATGTCTTAGCACTTCAGTTAGATCATCACCATGTGGTACAACATACATCTTGATTTCATGACCGTGGATATATTCAGAGAGTCTCTTTGCTTGTCGGATTGCCAGGTTTCGAGTTGACTCATCCCCATATGGAACATTGTCAAAATGAAGAAAGACTGGTATACATCCCCGTTTCATCATCTTGTAGGCAGCAATAGGAGAGTCAAGGCCTCCAGAAATTGTGCACACTACTTTCCCTTGAGAACCGGTTGGTAAGCCACCCACAGCATCAAACCTCTCTGTTAATAGAAACACATTGGTTTCACATACCTCTTTGTAGAATGTGTGATTTGAGGGGAGAGATTCAGTTTCAATTATCGTGGAAACAATAACTGGAGATGCTGATGAAACACCAAAGACTCCAGAAGCAATTCTAGTAACGTCTAAAGTATTGGTAGTGTTGATGTAGATAAATTGGCATACCGGTTTGATTTCGTTGAATGGAACAGCATGTTCTCTCAATGCGGCTTTCAGATTCTTAACCAACTGGACCGTCAACTGTTCCCTGCTTGGTGGAGAATGATACTGTAGCTCATCACATCTGAGCAACACTCCACTATATTCATCCAACATTTCTAATCCTTCACATATAATGACTCAAAGAAGCTGATTTTCTGAAATTTCTTCAAGTAAGAACTGGAACTGAACACTCCTTCACAGTTTGAGTTCAATGGAAAACTCATGCTTAATTGTGAAGTTTAAGGGATGTTAAGATAAAGCTAATGACCTGACAGTTTCTTCAGCAAAACCTGTTCTATTTGACACATTCTCAACGCTTAAGACTGCACGATAAGATTCGAGTTTGAGCAGAAAGATGAGCGCCAGTAATATGAAATTTGAAAAAATCAGGAGTCTGTTCAGTGGAAAACATGTTCTTATTGCATTTAGCGGAGGTGTAGACAGCACAGTACTCGCACACATTGCAGGGAAGAGTGCTGCTAAATCTAAGCTTTTGACCATCGATAGCATCACATTTCCGCGAACAGAACTACAGGCTGCTGAAGATGTGGCAAAGGAGTTAGGGATTGAGTTAGAAATTATTCAAGTTGATGAACTTTCAAATGAAGACTTAGTCAAGAATCCTGTAGACCGATGCTATCACTGCAAGAAAGAACTGGCTTCTGTCTGGCTAAGTACTGCAAAGAAGCTCAACATGGATATAGTTGTGGACGGTACTAATGCCAGCGAGATGGATGGACATCGACCCGGAGCCAAAGCTCTTGAGGAAGCTGGAGTTCTGTCACCATTCCGAGATGAGGGCATTACAAAAGAAGAAATTCGAGCCTATGCAAGAGAAGTGGGACTCTCAGTTGCGGATAGACCCTCTATGGCATGTCTATCAAGTAGATTTCCTTACGGTACCGAGATTACAGAAGATCGTGTAAGGAAAATCGATAGGGTGGAGAATGAAGTCAAAGAACTCTTTGGTATTCAGTGTGTTCGTGCAAGATTCCATGGGGATCTGGTAAGAATTGAGGTAGGTAGAGAAGAGAGAGAGAAACTATTTGATGGATGCAAACTTGATAAGTTGCATGAACTAGCCAAAGCAGTAGGATTCAAGTATGTCACTGTTGATGCCTTTGGATACCGAACTGGTGCTATGAACGAAGTTCTAGACTCCTAATGTTGATGTGCTCTACAAGACAAGTAAAGAGGGAGGAAATTCCAGGTTAATCCAATCCCGTCAGCCTACTCTTAGTATCAATCGATAATCTTCAATTACTCTAACCACTTGTATCCTTTACTTCGATGGATGATTTCAGTGATTCTAACTTCATCATTGAGTATAAAGTAGATAGCTCGATAAATACCAATCCTTAATCGGAATAGAGGAGGATCAGCAGGACTTACAAGTTTCTTGATATCCACACCTGACCTTCTTCTGAAAGGATTATCTTCAAGTTTCAATAGAGCATCTTTAACTCTCTTCTTCTGTTTAGAGTTCAGTAGACTCAACTGGGAAACTGCGGTCTGAGAGAGCAGAATCCTAAACTTGGTCAATTGGAACGAACTCCTCCTCTGCTAGAATTCGTTTCTGTCTTCTGGCAAACTCCATCTGTTCAGCCATCTTAAGCAATCGGCGAAGTAGCTCATCGTAGGTTTCTCCTTTTTGACCATATTTCTTCAAAAGATCACGGGTTTCTTTTGAGAGAGGAATTGTAGTAGTTTCGCCCATATCTATCATGACTTATAATATTGATAACTACTTATAATATCATTGAGTTGCCTATCCCGTCAGCCTATACTTCATGCCAATCTAGTGATGTTCGATGTTATAATCTGAGAACTCAAAATTGTCATCAACAAAATCAGCTACGAGAGTTTGCATCCTCGACACGTGTTTTAATTCATAGAGGCATCTTTCTCTAACTGAGGTTGCTCCAGCTCCTTATATACGGGAATGTCTTTGAATACTCAATTTAATCTGTCCAAGAAATTGATTGCTATGACCCAAGACATTTCAAGCCCGTTTACATATGGAACATCGATATACACTTCAACAGTTAATTCTGTACGGCATTATTTAAGAAAACGGGATTTCTTGACCTATTCCTTTCAGTTAATCCCCGAGCCAGTTGGTTCAGAAACTTGGTCACTCGCTTGGGGGTATATACAACAGCTTGATGATATTATTGGCTCCCCCACACTAACCAAGATTGATGCTCTCAACCTCTTAGAACAGGAACAAGAGATTGTGGAGCTGGGCTTCGAGGGAAATCTCAATGTATCACATACTGCTCCTATTCGCCACCTCTGGCTTGCTCAGTTCTTTGACAATGAGCGTAAGTACTACAAAGGAGAAGCGCTGCAGGTTGTAAAAAATCTATATGAGTGTGCTTGGAGTGACGTGGAAAGGAAAGGCAAAATTCTCTCTCAGAATGCTAGGGATTTACTCCTGCATAAAAAGATCAGCAACTTCTTCAAGCTGTACTTCATTTTGGGAGATTTTGACCTCAAAGACCAAATTGACGACTTCTCTTATTTGTTGGGCATGGGTTTAGGTATGCTTGACGATGTCCTCGATATGGTTTCAGATTACGAAGCGGGTTATGTGAATATCACACGTGAGGAAATGGAATCCTTAGGCATCGACCTTGAGCCTGAAGATAAGGACTTCTTGCAGCAGGTCATTAAGTCAGGCTACCAGACACTCAAGGCGAAAAAAATAATGTCAGTCTTGCTCAGGGCAAGAAGACTGACCCGTCACGTACGTGTCCCACTTGTTCGTGCTCTCCTCTTACACCTAACTGATATTTTTGCAGCTCCAATTCTAGAAAATAAACTGATTCCTGGACAGCGTTTCTTCTTTAAAGGAAGTAGCTTGTTAGACCGTTTACTTCCCGAGAATGAGGCCATAGCATATAGAATTGGACACAAGTTCACTAGATTCTTTCTCATGAATCCAAAAGTAGTTTCGGTCTTCTTTAGACAAGCAAGTGTAACAGGGGATAAACATCTAGCAGTAACCAATAAACAAGCAATTGACTCTGTAATGATGACTAGTTTGTTAGAAGAAAAGAAGACAAGCGATATATACGTGGATCTGTTTGAAGGCGACTTCCGAGGTAGAATCATAGGACTCTTAGAAAGCATCGCAGCAACTGAAGCCAGACTCTCTGCAGCTGAACTTGCTAAGAAAGTTACAACTGAGCTAGTGATTGAAGAAGAGAATCTAGTTAATCTAGTATTCATCGAAGCCATGAACGTCCTGAAACGGAGCAAGTATGCACATGTACCTATCGAGAAGAGAGTCCTCCTAATTCCACACTGTTTGCGAGATCCTAAGAGATGCATAGCATCAATCGATGATGAGGGCTATCACTGCAAGAAGTGTGGTGCGTGTGTCATTGCCAACATCACCCGAAGTGCTGAAGAAAAGGGACTCAAATGGTATATGGTTGGCGGCGGCTCACATGCCATACGGATTATCAAGAATGCCCAACCCTGGGCAGTACTCGGAATTGCGTGCTTCGATGAGGCGATGATGGCTATTGAGAAGATTTCCGAATATGGTATTCCAATACAGACAGTCTTGCTAAGTAAGGATGGGTGTGTCAATACTGAAGTGGACTTCGATGCAGTTCAAGCCAAGCTCGATATCCAATAATCTGTTAATAGATATGATTCAAGTGGGAGAGGCTAGTTCCCTGTTCGCCCAATCCTCCGGACTCATTCTAAATCAGAGATGGTTTTAGAATACAATGCAGCTGACATTCGGAATGATGTTTCTTCAACAAGAAAACGAATTTTAGATCGCGATTCATTTTTTGTAAGTAATCCATTATTTGTTGCTCGTAGAATGATACCGATAGTTCCGGTCACTATAAGCCCTAGTGTTCTAGCCACATCTCTAGCAGCTAAATCATCGATAATAATGACTGAATCTCGGTCCTTAGTATAATACGCAAGTACCAGAGCGTCTACCTCACCTTGATGTAGACCCATATCACCAAGTTTTGTTGAGAGCTTACTTTTTGGAACATCAGACACAATCAACCAGTCTGAGAATGCACTATGTAGTATGGCATATTCAGAAGCAGAAGAATCAAGAACCTCTTCCTTCACAGAATGAACCGTAAGCACCTGATCAAATATCTGCTCTAGTAAACCAAGAAGACCTAGCTTCCCCAGATATATGAGTGGGGATGCGTTGACTATTGCAATCAATTCATTTGCCCTCTGCAAAAATCAAGTCCTCTGTGAGTGCATGCTCATCATACATCGAGATATTGCGCTTTGCTAGTTCACCCATCATGGCTCTGAGTGGAATATCAGCAATGTACGCAGCCTTCCAGATACTGATATGTTTTGCAGCTATTTCTTCAGATAGATAATCGAGAAGGTCCTCTGACAGAGACCTATCAATGAGCTGTCGTATGTATGATGATTTATCCACTATCTTTCTTCTATTCATCAGGAACGCTAGACGCGTTTCCAATTCCTTATCCATTCTCACTGAAAGAACATCGCCCATCTTAATCACGTATACTATGTATGACAGAGTATATGAAAGTATCTGTTAGTTCCAAGCTTGACTCAATCTCAGAATTAATCAAGTGGACTGAAGTCCTCATCTTCAATAATTTGGTTCTGATGTTTGAAGAATTCAAACCGTTCTCTCAACTTAATTAGACGGAGGATTGTATCATTGAGATTCTCCCCTGGCAACATCGCTTTTTCTAACAGGTCGTAGGCCTCCACTGAAATAGAGATTGTTTTAGTCAATGACACTTACCTCAAATTACAGTCGATTGATAATAAGTTCCTAATCTAAATCTTACATATTATGGTGAATGAATCGTAACTGTAAGATTTCGATTACTCTAGATTCACAATCAATATCGATGAATACGAGGGACTCATTCTCTCAGCAAACTTACTTTGTAGTGGGGATATTATTCCCAAATGAACACCTGATTGTGATTAGCAAAGTGAGTCAAGGACAATGATGTACATTCTATTCTTCGACGGAGCGTGTGAACCAACAAATCCTGGTGGCATAGCCTCATTCGGTTTCGTATTGCGTGCCAATGGGAAAGATATTACCTCTGGAAAGGGAATCGTGGGGGATGGTCCCAGATTCACAAACAATGTCGCTGAATATGAAGGACTGATCAGGGGACTCCAAGTAGTCGAACAACAATGTAAGAGAAACGACCAAGTCCAAGTTAAAGGCGACAGTCAGCTAGTGATAAGGCAAATCACGGGAGAGTATCAAGTTCGATCACCGAGGATTATTCCATTACATAACAGAGCAAAGCAGGTCAGGAATCGATTGCGTCATCAGGGAGTCAAAGTTAGTATGATGTGGATTCCTCGGGAACAGAATTGGAGAGCTGATGCTCTTTCACATGATGCGTTTGATGATTATTGTCGTAGAGAGGATCTTCCATACGTGGGTTGTGATTGTGGCGGAACACTGGTTCCTCGAAAGAACAAAAAAACTGGTCATCAATTTCTTGGGTGCTCGAGGTTTCCTCAGTGCAGAAGGACTGCTCTATATCCTCAAAAATGATTTTGAACTGCAAACCTTTGAGAAGTTGTATTCAATATTTCAGCGTCATACAAGTTGACAAAGACCCGCAAAGTCTGAGTCGAATGACGCTAGGTATGCAATATTGTTTTTATCAAGAAAAGAGAGAATGCAACAATCTGTAAAACTTAGAGGTTTCTCAGGCCATTTGGCAAACTGCCTCCACTTCTCCCAAGCAATTTCAAGAATCATAGGAGTTGTGTATTCAAACTTAATGAACTCTGGAGTATGACAAAGGAGGTTGTATGCTTTGCTCACTATGCTTTTTCGATGGGTGTGAGTCCACAAGGTTGTCACAACTTCATCTAAAATGTAGTCGCTGGTAACTCTCATTCCAAACTTGGGATCTTTCAGTTCTATGAGTATCTCTTTCGCTCTAGAATGGTTCTTGTCGCGAGAATTAAGCAAAGCGATAATGATGTTGCTGTCTATGAATACAGTCATGTTCAGCTGCCACCATATAGTATCTCATCTACTTTGGATGAGAGGTCTTCGCTTCCTGGTCCTAGATCCTCAGCCAAGGAGAGGACCTTCTGGATGACATCATCGTCGAGAGGCTTTTCTTTGGATTGAATTTCCTTGACGATGAGATCGTAATTTTCAAGTCCCATCTTGAATACAATCTCTAGAATCTCCTTCTTGGTAAGCCGCCTTCTTGTGTCAAGGTATAGACGCGCTTGGAGCTCTTCAAGATCATCCTTGAGGTCAAACTTAACTGTAGACACTGGTAACACCCAGTTACTTAGTAACCAGCTAAGAATATAAACTTGTAGAGTCTAGAGAACTTCAAGAATGATACTACTCAACTCATTCTGACAAAACATTGCTATACCCCAAGTCCATCTGACGGTAAGTTATTTTACCAACCTCTGATATTATCAATAATTGAAGCTGGAGGAAGTAATCAATGGTTCACAAACTTCGTTTTGGAGTAATCACAGTTCAGAATGTTTCATGGTCGGAATTGATTAAACGCTGGCGTTTCATCGAAAAAGCAGGGTTTGAGAGTATATGGGTTGCAGATCACTTTGCGCCTCGGGGTTTGCCCTTTTTCGAAGCCTGGACCACTCTTTCAGGCATAGCGAGTCAGACTTCTAAGGTAAGATTTGGAGCTCTGGTTACAGCGATGCCATGGCGTCATCCAGCTTGGTTAGCACGACAAGCACTTACTCTTGATCATCTCTCTAATGGGCGACTTGTAATCGGGCTTGGAGCAGGTGGACCAGGAGCTAATGAACACGCGATGGTAGGTATTGAAGAATGGTCACGAGGAGAACGAGTTGCCCGTTTTGGTGAATATGTGGAGGTTGTGGATCAACTTCTTTGCAATCCTATAACGACATATCATGGAAAATACTATCAACTGGAAGAAGCCTCGATGTTGCCAGCTCCAGTCCAGAAACCTCGTCCACCCATTTTAATTGGTGCAATGGGTAAAACAATGCTAAAACATGTCGCAAAGTTCGCGGATATATGGAACACTATAGGTGGTTTCGGTTCCTACGATGAAAGATTTGATGCTATCAAGCAACAGTGTGAGCTGTTGGATAACTATTGCAAGGAAATTGGAAGGAATCCGGAGTCCATACGACGTTCATATCTCATCTTAGAACCAAAAGCAATTAGCAGCATGGGAAAAATGGATGTATATGAAGACCCAGCAATGCTGACTGATGTGGTAAGGAGATGTAATACTTTGGGAATCAGTGAGATTATCATGGGCTATCCTTTCGTAGATGAACAGATTCCTGCTTTTGAGCGGATAGCTCAAGAGGTAGTTCCCGAGTTACGCGAACGCTACTCATAACTATGCCAAAATAAAAGGGTGCTCAACAATGAGTAGGTAAAGGGTAATTCCCTGTTAATCCTATCCCGTCAGCCTATCCTTGATATCAATTAATAAGTTTCAACTACGATTGAGGGCTCAACCTTGTTGATTTAACTCTATTAAATCAAGGTCGTGAAGAACACTATCAGGATTTGCAGGAGTATAATTGATATAACAATCACCGACAATTTCCAGATTCAATCCTAATCGTCGCAATAAGTCATGAAACTGCTCTCCTTCGATATACTCGCATAGCATGATTGTATTGGCATTAGGAATGCTTTCCACGACTAACTTCTTGAGGCCGCCGTAGAGTAAGACTTCAATCATATTGGGGACTCACATGTCAGAGCAAATAAACAATTTGTAAATTAAGAATAAAAGGGTGGTCCAACAAAAAAAACAGGTACTGGGAAAGTCCCCTGGTAACCTGATCCCGTCATAGGCCTGCACCTCTCTCTGTCCGAGGACAGAGCAAGCTGTCTTCACAATCTGAGATTGTGAAAATGTTGTTTCCAAATCCTCCCTAAAAATCCTGCAAGCAACCACCACTACTTTGTATTCAACTGACTCACAACTCTTAATTTCCGGAAAATTTACTTCGTGATATGGAAAAGATTTGGGTTAATTCTTGGTGGATTCTTTGTCAAAACGTATATACTAGCTCTCGTTGATTGTTTCAGTGTTATGAATGAAATGAAGAGTTTCCTCATATTTCCTGCTCCGGATTCCATTAACCTGAGATATTCTACTCCAACATTCAGTCCTCCACTTGGTCTTCTCTATATCGCTTCTTCGTTACGCAAAGCTGGAGTCGAAGTCAGGTTTATTGACCAGATAGGAGAAAAGGTACCTGATGAAAGGCTATTGAAGAGAGTAGAAAGATACTCTCCTGAAGTTGTTGGTTTGTCAATGATGACATGGCAGGCGACAAAAGCTGCAAAACTAGCCGCCATGATAAAAGAGCGACTTCCTGAAACACATATCGTATTTGGAGGGGTGCATGCGTCACTCAACGTCGAACGTATGATGAGAAAGTACGTCCAAATCGATTCCACTATTGAAGGGGAAGGTGAGTTATCCATGGTCGAGCTTGTCAGAGCTCTAGAGCATGGGGATTCTATTCAGACAGTACCTGGAATCTATTATCGTGAGAACGGGAACGTGAAGAGAGGTGCCCCTAGAGAGCTCATAGCAGATCTAGATTCTTTGCCACCCCCTGCAATGGACTTAGTTAAGAAAGAATGGTATGGTCAAATAGAAGGACTGCAGTGGCCGGCCATGATGTCTATGGTGTCTTCAAGAGGTTGTCCTTGCTCATGTAATTTCTGTTGTTGCAGTCAATTCGCCGGTAGAAAGTGGCGCTTTAGGAGTCCTGAGAATGTAGTGGATGAAATCGAGGACTTATTAGCGGCGGGATTCAAGACCATTTTCTTTGCTGATGACTGTTTTACTTTGAATAAAAAGCGTATACTGCAAATTGGTGGACTGATAAAGAAACGCAGACTCGAATTCAGTTGGCTTTGTGAGGGAAGAGTGGACCAAATTGATTATCAGACAATTAGGTCAATGGTCACGAGTGGATGCAAGCTTATCTATCTTGGATTAGAGAGTGCAAATCAAAGAATCCTAGATTATTACGGGAAGAGGATAACTCCTCAGATGGGGATACAGGCGGTAGAGACTTCTCGTAAGGCAGGCGTGGATATCATCCTTGGTACATTCATCATTGGAGCACCCGGTGAAACTAGAAGAGAAATGCAAAATACTCTCGACTTCACAATGAAACTTAATATTGATTTTCCTCAAATCAATATATTGGGAGCAATGCCGGGGACTGAACTCTGGGATCAGCTTGTGAGTCAACAGTATATAGATCCCGATGTGTATTGGGAAACAGGGGTTCTCGTTCCAGATATATATCCCAATTCGGTGAAGACCGCCATTCTGGAAAGAAAGATTACAAAAGTCTATGAGAAGTTTATTCGTAGAAAAAAATACCTCTTGAAACAGCTACTTCTGACTCTAAAGAGCCCGTATAGAATGGGGCTTTTCTTGAGAAACGTAAGTCAGGCAGGCGCGGTTATGGACTATGTTCAAGGAGAGTCTAGTGGAGAAGAATACAAACACAAGAGTATTGCAAGTGAGAAATAGTGCCCGGAAAGAAGAAATCCACCAACTGGCTCAACATAATACAGGTACTGGGAAAGTTCCCTGGTAACCTGACCCCGTCAGCCTATACCCCAAGTCCACCTGAGATGGAATTTTGCATTATTCACTTAATTCTACTAATCGCTTCCTAATGATCTTGCCCATTGCTTGAACATAGCGAACCTGATCTCTTTCTAGAAGCATTGTCTCTGAGGATGGTTTTGTACTCTCGATAACATATACAAAATCTAAGGTATTACTTTCAGAATCGTGTATTGGGTGAAACAATGCTGTCTGTATATTTTCCTTAGCAATCCATAAGGTGTATCTCCTATCTAGTTGGTCTCTTTTGGTCCACTCTACCGGAGATAAGAGAGATGGAACTTCCAGCAAAGTGACCTCATTGTTTCGACATTGACTATCAATAGTCCCATCTCGGACCCAATAACAACTCATGTATTCAGATTCATCAAGATTGTACGAAAATTTTATCCGTAATTCATCAGATTCAGATAAGAATAACAGATACGATCTATAGCCATCATAGTGTCCATTATATAATCCATTCAATGCCGCTTTCAAGATAGTGGATACATATTGCCTCTCAGAAGCATCTGGGGCGGACATTAATCACACCACGAAATCTAAACACTCATTGACTCTAAGGCTTTTTCTGCCTTTTCGAGCATTTTTTCTGCTTCTATTTCACGTTGCTCAGGGGATGTTTGATCAACGAGGACACCTTCATATCGACGATACCACTCAGCATGTTTTAATTTTGAAGTGTGTCTTGTTTCGTGTTTGTTTTCTCGCACTTTATATTCCCCCTGAATCATTTTGATATCTTCAAGTTTAGCTCCTCTATCGTTTAGTAACGTGGGCTTATAAAAACCGATACGCTCTCGGATAAACCTTGCCATTCGTCCAATAGGACTCTGCATTACAGTGTTAGGGATACTTCCAGAGATTCTGTATACTGCTTCGTCAAAAGCTCTCAACATTCGAAGTGAGTCAAAGGTTATCGATAGGACATTAAAACCCAATTCTCGAACATTTGTGGGTTCTCCCCAAGTTGGACCCACACGTTGTATGTAAATTCGACCAGTTATTCTATCGAGGCCAGATACACATACATAACCACTAATCTTACTATCAGAATCAATTACACAAACTGGACTACTTGATGGACCTGGGAGTTCAACTAGTATTTCTCCATGAAATCTTGGCTTTTGATGAACTCCTACATCACCAATTTTGATGAATCCAGAGATAGGACCTGTAGAATCCTCAACCACACTATGCAAATATTTCGCCCTAAAAGGAGATGTTTAAGAGACACATAAGTCTTTTGAGCATTTGCACCATATACTATATGGGTACGATGCAGGAAGGAATTATTGATATATATGTGCCATTCATTGTCTTAGCTCTCACAGCATTATTTACCTTCATCTCTGCTTATTATGCATATAAAAGCAGAAAGTATGCAACGCAGATTACAAATGCTGTAACACTCTTACGTTGTGTTGGAGAGGTCATCGCAGCGGTACATGGTGGACGTGGATGTCTTTGGGATATCCAACATACTTCAAGGATAAAGAATTCAGAAAGATGGTTGGATGCTATGCAAAATAAACGTGTTCAAGCTAGTATTCTGATTGCTAAAGCTGGATTGTGTAAGCATCTAGCCAATGATGTTCTTTCTTTGGGTGAAGCTCTGTTCAAACTAGATAACAATCTTGATACTTCATTTGATGAAGATGGACATGCTGAATTCTTTATAACCTCAGATCGTATTTTGGATGATTTGAAAAAATTACAAAAAATCCTTTCAGACATATCTGAAGGAGAGCTCAAAGTTAGGATAGTCCAGTGAGCAATTATTGCCTTATGATTTTCATACTCTCTTATTTCTTTCAAGAAATAACTGAATTGAACATATATTTCTACTAGTCATGGATAATTGGATAATCAATCAGAATCTACTGAAATCCTACTTTGTAGTTATCCAGATGTACAACATAAAATGAAAGGGTGCTTCAATAAAGAAATCAGATGATGCTAGTATTCTGAAAATTTGTTTGGTCTATACTATCGGTGAAGTAGAAGTGCAATGCAAAGAGTGTAGATGGAAAGAGCGTAAGTAGAAGAATGATAGACATTGCTTTTCGACGAGTTAGATTCATTAGATTCCATTGCATATATTTAAGCTTGAGGTGAGTTTCGTATTGAAAGATGACAATAAGACTGAAGTTAAGGGCATGTTGATTCAGTATGTACCTTTAGCTGATCATCATGATCCATACCTAGATGAGTTTACTTATGGCGAGGTTAAGACACGAGCACGAAGAATTAAAGAAACAATGCAGAAAGGAAACTATGTATTTTTCCACACATCTATCAAGGGACAGAGGTACATCACAGCGTACTATGTGGTCGATAGAATACTTGACACTGAAGACGCGATAGAGATTGATGCAATTATGTTGAAGTACAGAAACCCACACCTACATCAATCTCCGAGTGATAATGATATTGTAGTATTTGGAGATACAGTACTTTCAAAGAAATTGGAAAGACCCTTACCTTTCACCAGGAAGATTGCGGAGAGGCTTTCAATTGGCATCCCATTTCGTGACGATAAGACAGACAACCAAAATATTAGCTCAGCAACCAGAGAACACAGAGAGATTAATTCAGATGATGTAAGACTCCTCTTGAAGGAAGTTGCAGCATTTGAAGAACAGGGATTCGATCCAAATGCAGTACTATCAACCGATGAGGTTCTTGAAATCAGAGAGATCGACCTTGAGAATCTTCTCACACAGAATCATGAATGCATTGAGGAAGGCCTTACACTAATAGATCGACAAGTGGACCTAAGTGAAGGCAGGCTTGATATCCTTCTAGAGAATCAAGGAGGCGGAGTAACTATTGTAGAAATCAAGCTAAATGAAATTGGACGTAGGGCTGTAGATCAATTGAAAAGATACATGCGACAAGTCCGCAGAGACATGAAGCGAGATGTCAAAGGGATAATTATCTGTAAAGGTGTAATGCCTACGTTTGAAGCACAAATACGAAGTACAACCAACATTGAAATCTATCATTATGGTTGGCAACTTAAGGTGTACAAAAGAGAAGAGATCTAAGAACTAGATTGTTTGACAATGGCTTGTTCTAAATATCATATATCAACAAATAAGGAAAGGGTGGCGCATCAGTGCGAGGAAGGGCATTCCTCTGTGCATCGGACAACCTGACGATTGCACCGCGTTTCCCATCGTTAGCCTGCACCTCTCTCGCAATCCCGAAGGACTGTGAAACAAGCTGACTTCACAATCTGATCGATAGTATTCCATTCGTAATTTCCTTTGATAGTAATGTCAGACAATAACTTTAATAACTATTTTAGTACTACTACTACTAGTGAAATAAATGTTTAAGTATTACTTTGATTCTCGAACTACTCCATTCAAGACACCAACCAACAGGGACATCAACGAAGCAGAGCACATACTCAGGTCTATGGTAAAGGAGGGTCAAGTCACAATGATTGAAACTGGAGATTGGAATCATGAACAGCGATTCGAAGCATATCTAGATGTCATTGTCGTTGCGGTCAAGAAAAAGTCTGCTGTCCGAAAAATATATGGTACTAACCGGTATCCAGCAGTGAGTTTCGGAAAGGGAGTCCCCTCTCTAATCATCTATGACGATTCTACAGGACACTCTACAGATGCTTATCCTAGAATGGTTAATGGACAAGTTGTGACAATAAAGGAATACTTAGGAAACCTGAAAGAAACTGTTCTCTAGCCCGAATAAATAGAATGTAGTTGCTCGAATCAATCTAATGTAAAAGGAAAGGGCAATTCCCTGATAATCCAATCTCGTCAGCCTATACTCCAAGTCCATTTAAGATTGGGATTAAAAAGAGCTATTTCTTGTACTTAGTGACTATTTTCTCAACTTGCTTAAGAGGAACTAATTCCCGAGCGCCTGAAATCTCGTTCTTCATGATGTAGTGGTCTTCATAGCGGAAGACTCCTGGTGTTGCTACAATTGTAGTTTTATACCTGACCTCAAAAGCAGTCACTCTGAGTTTTAAAATTCGGTCATTCAATTCAGTGTGTAAATAGTGTGTTTGTGAAGACCAATCCTTAGTTATTCTTCCTACTCTTTTCCCCTCTGTTAAGACCTCAAACTCAGCCATTGCACCAGCAATTCGATCTAGATTTCCAACCTTCACTCCTTTCTCATCAAAGATATCAAAATCCTCAATATCAAAATCCTTCATCTTAGTTTCCAAACTTTTCACTTCATCAGGTCTGATATCATCACCTGATATTTTGAAACTTGCTTTTGGGAACGGTATTATAATCTCAGGAAAATCGATTTGTTTAATATTAGAGGCAACATCTCCGAGTTCTAATGGTCTGAAACTGTAGATATCAATATGAGACATTTCAGCCTCATCAATAGCAATGGATGTATAACCGCTGAATGATATCATAATCCCCTTATCGAGTTTACAGCGTTCGAGTTTCTTTGAGAAAGCTTCGACAGTTTGAACACCAACTCGTCTACTCCACTTCTTACACTCAATTCCAATCTTGTACTGTGAGAATATCCCATGCCAAACTTCTCGGTATCCATCGAACTGACGGGAGTTGGTCTTACGCTTGTAAGGGCATTTCAACCAGACATTATGTTGTGCATTGAGAAGATGCGCAACTACTTGTTCAAACGTAATTGGATCCACGCTTGGCACCATATTGTTTATTCTGTGTGAATTACGGACCTTCTCTCTTAGTGTTTGCCGTTTTCGATTAGATTCTCCCTGTGAGTTCCTAAATACCCTCAATTTCCTCATCGAGTATTCTTGGATTCCAAATCAGCTCAGCAAGTCGTTTGTATAGCTTATGACGAGTTTGAATATCCTCTTTTACAAAATGCTCGTGAGGCTTGAATGGTAGTTCGGATTTTTCAACGAATCGCAAGAACTTGGGATTACCATCATAACATTCATGACTCAAAGACTTAGCTAGGAGGTTTTGGGAGTAGTATTTCTTAACCTTGTATTCATAGGGTTTAGCACCATAGCTTTGGTTGAAGCTTTTCGGTAATAATAGAAGTCCTCCAACCATATTCCGCAACCTTTCAAATTCTTCCTTGTCTTGAAATTCCTGTTTATATCGATCCCATTGATATGGTATTACGTGTTCAACTTCTATCGGATCTTTCTTTTTTCCATAGTAATAGTAATCAAACTCTTGACTCCCACCACATTCTCTTTCGACATTCTGTGTTATTCGGGAGAGGAAATAGCGGATGAATCTACGATTCTGTTGATGCATCCTAAAGATATTGAAATGACGGAACTTATCTTGGATACCATCAATTTCCTTCTTGAGCCTTTTTGCTAACTCATCTATTTCCAGGTTTCGGATGTCTTTCATTAATCCGAATGCAGAGTATCTTACAGATGAATAACCCCAAGTTTGTCTATTCATACCTCGATGCGCTATGTAAATATCGATGTATTTTGAAACCAAACGCATTTTTCTATGAAGTATATCAGGAGAATCGTCCATTCTAAGACTAGCTAAAATCAATGGATATTGTAAGGTAAAATTGTTCAAACTGTTGTAATATATATGTTCAAACTCAGGATTGAATACATCAGCTGCATTTCTAATCAAAACATATTGATTCACAAAGAAGACTAACTTCTTCTTGATGAAATCTCTGAAATCTGAAGATTTGGATAAACCAATTTTAGATGAGTTTTCACGTACCCACTTATGAAATATCGTACCTATATGTTCATAATCCTTATTTGTAGATCCTTTTTTTCGGGTTCTAGTGGATTTTGCATACTTTGCACGAAGCCACGATTTAAAGAAGTACGGATACTCGTCACCGTCTATTGATCGCAATAGCACTATCTGTTTTTTCCAGATATCATTAACTTGTTCACGTACGCTGTCATCTTTGATTTTTGTTAACAAATAACCTTTCAACATATCAGCTGGTGTGAGAGATAATCCTCTGTCATTGATTGTTTCAAATATTCTATACGCATCTTCACTTGAGTAGGTTGTAATTTGAACAAATTGAACGTTATTAAGAAGCCATTCAATGAAATATGGAAGTGATTTTTCTCCTATCTCAGATGGAAAATTCTGTTCAATATCATCAAAGCGATTGAGAATATTCTTAGCTGATTCTCCTTCTGGATTTATTATTTCTCGCTCATGTAGCGCTCTTAGACAATCAATTCGATCCTCTATTTGGATATTTGGTGTCCGTTTACCGAATTTTTTAGAGATTATGAAACTCTCGATTGCGATTTGGTGAAACTTATCTAGATTTTCCTGCAGCCTATTCAGATGAATAAGTAATAATGTAAGTGATATCAGTCGTTGTTGACCATCGACTATAATATTCTCACCATTTTTCTCGCAAAGTACGATTGAACCCATGAAATAGTAACTGTATTTCTTTACATCATCCCAATCATGAGAAACATCATATTCCTCTAAGAACTTCCCACATAAATCTTCAATAAGATCAGTTATGTTCTTGGTTGTCCACTTGTATTCTCGTTGGTATGGATCAATCGTGTATTTTTTACTTAGAATGCTCTCGATTGATTCAGGGCTAGCTAATATTTTTCTAAGAGCGGATATATTTGTAGTATCTGAATCTTTAGTCAAAACAATTCCCCATCCTAATGTGCACAATTGAAAATACAATATTTTCAAGTAATAGATATTCTTATGATGGAATGCATGAAGTTCGTGACGGATACAGAATAATTCATGAAATCTGTTTTCAGTATAGTTAGAAAAATCATTCTTCTGTAAAGAAGGAGATTATCCAATTCACTACTTCTCTAGTAACAATTATTCCTCCATAAGCAAATAATCCTGCTAATGCGGACTCAACAACAGCTTCACCTATGGATTTTGTTTCATCATACTTTTTTCTTCCTGCAATTGTAGCTGCAACAAGCGCAAAACCAACCTCTGGTGCATCTGCAAAAATATGTACAAGGGCTCCATCAATTCTTCTAGGATCACCCCAATCCCAATGAACAGCCCAGTAATCTTTGTACTCTAAAATATGAATATTATTGGGTCCACGATACTGCTTAATTGCTCCCTTCTTATCTCCAAGAATGTCTGAGATTTCCTCGAAGTCCTTTGAGAGTTGGGGCAGTTTCAACTTGGATATCTTGATTTCTTTGTGTGGTGGTGTTCCATTTGGTATCATTTTATTTTCCTCCTTGATTTGTTATGCGAGTGTTAGAAGAAATTCGATAATTTCTTTCAACTCATTATGCACTTGACCACTCTCCGAGTATTGATCCATTTCAAGTATCTCCCTAGTTTCCATATGTAGAATAGTTCTCCATACATCCTTTCTAATGTGTTTCTTCAATTGTGTAAAAGCATCATATGGACTGAATGCTATTCCTCTTCTAGTGAGTGCATCGGGGTGGATGTAGTTTTCAATTGCACGTTTTCGTAAAATCAGAAATGTTCCACCATCTCGTTCAACCTCACTCTTCCAGTCTAGTTTTCTTGAGGGAATTGGATCAGTTGCACTGGACCGATCACTATCAACAATAACACAAAAGGTTCTTGTCAATTGGCGCATCACACTTCTGTCAACCCAGTGTTTTAAGTTATCACCACCAGTAAAGATGAATCCAATGTTTACATCATCAAAGTCCGAGTTTATTTCACCAGATTCTTTCAATTTCGATGCAACGGTTCTGAAGAATGTTTCATCATTAGGACCTTCTACGAAAACAATTGCATCAAAACCAAATAACTGATCAGATGACCCAACTCCAAGTTCAAACGCGACTTCATCCAATGATAATTGTGGAACTTGGACCGATGATGCTACACCTTGTTCTCGTTTAATGAGGGTCAAATCTTCAATAGGAGAAATGCCTGCGAAGACAGGAGAATGGGACGTGATTAGTATTTGAAAGCCTTCTTCAACTAAAGTACGAAATGATTGCATCATTTCACGTTGTAGGCTTGGATGAAGGCAATTCTCGGGTTCTTCAATTGCATACACAATATCTCTATCACCTTCACTCTTTTCTTCTGCAATATATTCGAAATAACTTACCATCACAAGTCGTTGCATTCCACTTCCTCTTGACTCAAGAGGAATTACGGTTCCATGTGTATCTTTACCCGTTATGTTCATACTAACTGCTTTGTCCCACTGAAATGTGGGTCTTGCATATAGTTCAGTAAATGCATCTGTGTGTCGTTTTAGTCGCTCATGGATTTTATCGACTTCTGTTTGTAATGATTCCTGCATTTTGCTTTCTAATTCTGACTTCTTCTCTGCAATATCTTCATCTTCAAAACCTGATTTAACAAATGGTCGAAAACCACTTTGTACCATTGTCTGACCAATTCCAAGAGGTGTATCCGTCTTGAAAAATACGTAATCGGGAAGAATTTGTTTGATGGTCTTTATTACATTGTCAGATCCAAGCTGTAACTCCCTTGATACAAATCCTACACCGCTAGCAGCTGCCTGATCTCTAATAGCATCTCGTTTACTCTTATTTGTAATTCCAGCACCTGAACGACTAGCATCTACTCCCACATCTTCACATCTTCTATTCAAATGTGATTCCTTAAGAATTGAAAGCCCTGCATATTCATCATCTGCAAAGTCGTGTGTAACAAGAACGATTAGTGGTTTCTCCAAGTTACTCCGGGGGTAAATCTTCCTTATTCTTAATAGACCATTTTCATCAACCAGACGTTCATCTTGAAAAGATGTAGAAATACCAGTTTCGAGCTCAATAGTTTCTGGAACTTCATCAAATGTGACTTCAATGATTATGTCGGTATTGTCTGGGGATGTCAGACAAACGTTCAATATACTCATTTTAGATTTGTCAAAGAAAATATCTAATGCTTTCAGTATGTTTGATTTTCCCACATCGTTCCTACCAATGAAGGTCGCAAGGTTTCCCACTTTGATTTCTTCTAATGTTTCAAATGGACCAAAATTCTCAATTCTAATACCTGTTATACGCATTTGTAATTCCTACCACATCAGTTATCCAATGATGGATTCTGTCTTGCCCCATTTTGAGAGTATGCACTATTCTAATAAAGTATGTTCTTGATTGATACTCAGAAATTACATTGGCATTACTCACTGAAGCTAACTGAGAAACGAATGAAATAGGAGAGTTTATCAAAATGCTACTTGAGTTATTCAAACGGGAGGAGAGTAGAATTCAAATTTCATCCACTTCAAAGGACGAGGAAAATATCATCACCAAAGCAATGAGTCGAGTTCCTAATACTGATATAATAATTGATCAAGCTATTGGTTTTGTGAAAGGGAATCTACTTAGCCCTGCAATTCTCAAGAAAAACTTGAATGCCGGTATTATTACTTTGCATGATAATGCATATTCGATATTTCTACAAGAACAGGAAGAAGCTCGTGGATATGCTATGGATAAATGGACAGATTTGAAAAAGGATGAGATCCTATCTTTGAGTAAACGTTCAGAGCCACTGCAGTTTGCTAGAGCTCTGTTTGAAATGTTCCTCCCATTTGCAAATAGTATGGAGAAAAGATTCGGAAATAGCAGAAGATCCAGAGCTGGTTCAACTCTGGAAAAAATACTCAGAGTTCTCCTATTGAAAATCGAAATTCCCTGTGAAAAACCCAACAAAGATGCTAAGAAATTGAAGAGAATAGATATTGTAGTTCCAAATCAAACAACAGCTCTAAAGGAGGCTGATAAGGCATATTTCATATCGTGCAAAAGAACCTTACGTGAAAGATGGAAGCAGGCAATTACTGAGAGAGAAAAGAATTGGCGTGTGTATTTAGTAACACTTGACGATAATCTATCAGAAGCGAAGGCCGAGGAGATAAATAATGAGAGCATCATTGTATATGTTCCTGATGATGTCAAGAAACAAAAACATCTCAAAAGTAAACCCTGGGTGAGGAACCTTTCAAATCTTCCAACTGATTTGAAATTGTAAGCATATCTAAAACAATCAAGACAATTTCGTGATTTATTCAATTTAATCTGTGCAAGATTCAGATATCTGATTAATTCGAGATACTTTCTTATCACTAGCAGGTGATAGCAACAATACGTAATTGGCGTGGTGAAGGGTCTATGAATATTGATGAGTTCATTAGTCGAATAGAAGAAATACGTGATTGTGGGTACATCAAATCCCATAGATCAGGAGATGTCGGAATTGGTAAGACTCTTGAAGATTTACTGGGAATTGATGAAAATAATATTTCAGGACCAGATTTCAGTGTCTATGAACTGAAGTCTGCTAGAAGACGAACTACTTCTATGGTCACTCTTTTCACAAAAACGCCCTCCCCAAAAGGAGCAATAAAAGAACTAGTTGACAATTTTGGGTACAGACATCGAAAGGGCTCCTCCAAAATTAAACAAACAACTCTTGTTGCTGTTAAAGACGAAACGGATAATATACCACTCGAAGAAAAAGAACTTCATGTAACAGTTGATGCTATAAAACCAAACAGCGTTGGATTACAGCTATATTTCGTTGGTGAGAGGTTGCACTTCAAAAATGACAAAGGGATTGTTGCGTATTACGATAGAGATACCTTGGAAAAGGCGTTTGAGAAGAAGTATCACAGTATGATCTATGTAATTGCAGACTGTAAGAAAGAAGGTAAGCAAGAACTGTTCTGGTTTAATGAAGCATACAGATTAGATAGATTTGGATTTGCTACTTTCACACAGCTAATCAAAGAAGGATTACTAAAAGTTGACATAAGAGTGGGGCACTATTCTGATGGAAGAGTTCATGATCATGGAACTGCTTTTAGAATTCAATCGAGATATTTCCCAAAGTGTTTCGAAGTAATTGAATGCATTTTAGAACCCCAAAAAACTTCCCAGAGAATTCTAAACTAGATTTTGTTGTAGACCAATAAATTAGTCTTTGCGAAGAATTACAATGTGTTCATTATGCATTGTATCTGCTTTGAGGCCGGGTATATTTTCAGGAGCTGTCTTCCAAGGCATCCGCTTAGTCGGAATTCTACGAGGAATTGTGATTTTGTGCTCAAATCCAAGAGCGCTTCCAAGTTCTACAGTAATCCGATGAGTTGGAATCCTTACTCGAGACATCAAACGATTACCGACCACGATACAGGCATGACCACCGGTCTTCAACTTGAGGACCATTGATTCAATAGACTGATTATATTCGAAGAAGAAATTGAAGAACTGTTTCGCTCTTTTAGGACTATTCTTGAACACAAGTCGATAGGTTTCCTTGAGGGTATCACTATCAAGAAGTGACTCATCATATTCGCGTGGAGACCTCCCTCCAAGACCTCGACGATCTACTGATTTTACATCTTCATAATCCAGACTTATCCAATGTGCAGGATATCTTGAGAACTGTCCGTATGCAACAGTAGTGCTATGGTCCCCATAAGGAGGTGAAGTAACTATCAAGTGAACTGAATCATCCTCAATTGGAGGTTCTCTATTATCAACATAGAGGACTTTAGATACCTTATGATCAACTGGCAATGCTTTCACAAATGATCCCATCAAGGGAATGCATCTTCGAACGTTAGCCTTGAATAACTCGTAGACATCAGGATTGAACTTCTCTCGTTCCTCCTCCTTCATCCTAACAATCTTGAATTCAGATTTCTTTAGATTAGAAGTAGCTCTTGCTGTATGCGCAAGACACAGTCTGAAGAAATCTCTTACACCCAAATCGCCTATGGAACTGATAGCAGTCTTAATTACAGCCAAATCATCTTGGACATATTTCTTGTACCACAGGTCAACATTGTGCATTTCAGGAATCTCAAGAGTTCCATGAGATTTCTTTTGTACTGAAATAATCTTTCTATCTAACTTCTCATTGGTCTTTCTAAGTATCTCGGAATCAATAGGTGTAGTCTTAACTTTTGATAGGAATACTGCAAAGGGATTGAGGTCAGTACCGATGGAATCTCTATCAGCAAGCATTGATTCGACTAATGCTGACCCAGAACCACAGAAAGGATCCCAAACTGTATTTCCAGCTTCTGAATAACGATGGATTAGCCTTTGAGCTATTTGAGGAATCATTCGAGCTGGGTAAGCATGAAGACCGTGGGTCATATACTTTGTATCTTCTTTTGCAAATGTCCAATCTTCTACTACTTTTTCTGAATTCTCGGAATCGAATTCAGGCAATCGGCTTTGTTCCATCATTACCATTATCACTCCATACGTTGGTTGTTATATATCCAGTCCTCTGAATCTGTGAGGAAATCTTGTTCATTGATTCCTCCAAAAACAAAGGAGGTGATCCCCGACCTGTTTGAAATCAAGTCAAAACCGGAATCCCTAGTCCGACCTGAGAAGGCGAGTGAAATCTCTCCACCATCAACTTCCATGTTCAACCCTCCTCATGACTGCTGTCACCAGCAACCAACAGAACCTCTCCTGCTGGCTGTGCACGAGTTTTGCTGTGTTTCATTGGAGTATGACTCCTCTCCACAGACGTAGCTTCAGTCCGCTGCACTATACTATCATGGGTACTAGTTTCCATGATGGCAGACGGTGTTTCCATGGTCTTTTCCATGGCTAGGTCGGTACTGCTCGCAAACTCCTCAAGAGAGGTCTGGTCATGACAGTCAGCCACGGTGCTCCCTACAATCGAGCCTAGTGAACTCTTAGGAGCGGAGGACATCCCTTTAGAACGAGTCCTTGGGGTCTTCGGGGAGGCTTTCCGTTTTGGAGGAAGCCAAGTCCCTAGTCCTTTCCCACCCTTCAAAGAAGGAATGAGCTTAATTAAACGCAGACCAATATTGATTGCGGCGTTCTTGTCTGCGTTGTCGCGATACCCACAAGTATGACAGAGAAAGAAACTCTGTTTTGGTCTATATCCCTTTGACCCACACTTATGACACTTGATGCTAGTCCAAGCTTCTGAAACAGCATATACTCTCTTTGGGCTGAATCCATTCATACTGAGTTTATGCTGGAGAGAATTGGTGATTCGAGCAAATGCCCATCGGTGTAGCATTCCACGAAATCGACGTCCCTTTCCATCGCCCTTTCTTGCACGGTGACGGATTCCCTTCAACTTCCCAATGGATACATAGAGGTCATATTCTTGTGATAACTCAAGGATGTGCTCGCTGAGTTGTTTCACAAGCTTACCATCGTAATCAAAACTAACGTTCTCGCGTTTCGAACTGATTGCACGAAGTCGTTTGGTGACATCGTCAGCTGATTGACCATTGTTGAGAAGACTATCTTTCTTATGTTGAAGACTTGCAACCATTCTATCGTACTGCTCAATCTTGACTGCTTTAGCCCTATCAGTCCAGAATCGAACGTGTCGAAGACCATCCTGAGTTAGTACAGCAGAACAGGCTGCCTTTTTTATTCCCAGATCAATCCCAATCACCGCAGGGGGTTTGGATGTAGTATCAACAGGAGAAGTATCCAGTTTTACCTTGAAGAGCACCCACCACTTGCGACGCCTATCCTTTACAATCTGGATTGATTTGGCCTCTCCAGATTTTATTCGATTGAGATGATAGGATGAAGGACTCAGTGGAATTCCTAACCTATCATGCTTTATTCTCCCATTTCTCACAGAATCAAGTGCGTCACGAAGAATCAGCCAGTGTTTGATCTCTTTATCAGGAGTATAGGAAAAATCGAACATACGTTTGAACAAATGACGAGGTAATTTCTTTGAACTATACCCCTTTGCTTGTAATGGTTTGTTCTTTCCAAGTGCAAGATATACTCGCCACATTGCAATGGCGGTCTCTCTGCATTCCTGTAATTCATTGGTTGATATGTTTGGGAATCGGTCTTTGAAATCATGAGGAACAATACTTCTCGTGTCAGTCCTCAATGTCAATTCGTCTATCTTTCCAGCATCAAGTCGCTTCTTTTTCTTTCCTACTAGGAGGTTTCTCTCATGTTTCTCAATCACTCCAAGATAAGCCTTGATAACACTGGTATCCCTGCTAGTGATTCTGGACAGACGTGTCTTTTGTCTGCCCGTCATCACATCCCATTTGATAGGAACCTTGACCGTTATCATTACACCACTGGAGCGACCCACGAGTTTCCACCTCACGTATTTAAATTCCCGACCCGTTTCCGGTCGAGGGAGTTTCACTCAACCTCTATCTCCAGAGATTGCTTGATAACCTCCACACATTCTTTCTATTACTAGGGTATTTAAATTCATTAAACTTATTCCAAAAAATAGGTTAAAAATTAGGTATTTCGGAGTTTCAGGCAAAATAGAAAAGGGAATAACCCGCAATACCATTTAGGAGTAAATATGGTGTTTCCAGAAGATCCTGGAAAAGCAGTGGCTCAGGCACATACTTTGGGTTTGCAGGCTCTAGTCGACTTGCTACGTGAACGTACAAACAAAGATACCAACCACCTACATTCAAAGGCTCAAAAGCGTCTGGATATTGCTCTCGAGAATTGGAGAAGTGGCTTTAGTCAAGGAAATCCTGATTTCGCTCCCGTTGCGGATCAAGAGAAAGGACTTCGTGATTTAGAACTTGAAAACATATGGGAAACAACAGCTAGCTATGGCAACACTGAAACCAAACGAATAAGAAACGAAAGAGAAGGCATTGTTGGACCACTAAACAAACTCATCAACATATTTGGAGCAAAGCTCAGAAACTACTTTCTATTATTTTATTCATTAAACACTCCAGTTAAAATTGGAAAACAAAAGAAGAAGACTATCTGGGGATATGTCAGTGAAGAATTTGGTCTAGTGCCTGTTGCTCATGGAGCTGATTTAGCAGAGCTTGATCTCGCGGATATGATAAGGTCTCATGGACGAGAACTATGTCGCAAATCATTCAGCTTCGGTGTTCCCCCCAAGGACTTTGATTCATATGCACTGCTTCTCATCAGACGTCTTACACCATTTATCGATTACATCTATTCTGATGCGCTAATTGGTAGCGAGTACTTCTTACGGCCAAGAACTAATATTACTAGGACATCGCGACAAGGGAAATGTGCTGACGAGATTCTTAGAGAACTCGTTGAAGAGATGAATGGTCTGTATGCAAAAGGTTCGATTCGTCGAGTATTCCCAACGATGACCAGAAAAGAAGGTGTACTTCCAAAGAAAGAGTTCTTCCAAGATCAAATCAAGAAGCTTCGTGAAGGAAGTAAGATTGTGTCTAAGGAAGAGTCTAGAAGATATTTGATATGGGTACAATTTCTCAAGAAACTAACTCTGGAAAAGAACTCAAAGTTAAGAGATCAAGACGCGAAGCATCTGTACGACATTGTGAGAAATAAAGTTCGTTGGGAAGGAATAAGATATCACAGTCTTATCACAGATGGATTACCACAAACATACAGTGCCAAATCAATAATCATGGATGGTGAACGTTTTCTCCAATCAGGGGAAGACATTTTGATTGTAGGTGAGTCTAGACTGGGAACAGCTGAAGGACCGGGTCGAATGGACCTTGCTCTATTTGTTAGGACTGTGGTCACTAATCCAAAAAAGCCAGGTCAGTTAGTTGTGATGAAACCGATTGCGGTCTTTGACATCAAGACAAAGACTGGTTTCAATTGGGAGATTGGAACGAAGAAGACAAAGGGAAAACGAAAGAAGACTGTCGCTAGATTCACTGTGAGAAAAAGAGGACTAACAGATGATGAATGGAACGATGCAATTTCCGAAGTACCAGCACCAGGTGACTTTCAACAGTTGAAGTTGTATGCAGCAGGACTTGTCAGAGAATATAGGAAACTGACAGGAAACGAAACATTCTCAGATATTCTCAAGGGAATCGTCTTACTTGACACTCAATTTAATGCAGGAATGAATCGTTTTGTTGTTCGTTTGCTTCTGAAAGGTTTGATTGAAAATCAGGGTTTGTCAAATACACCAAAGGACTGTGAGCGACTGTTAGTTCGTTCCAAAGATCCTGTTGCTCAAAGAGCCGCGTTAATCCTCCTCTCTCCAGATGAAGAACAATTTGCAGTGTTGGATTCAGAGAGAAAACCTCAGGAGGATGTAGAATCCTATGGCCCATTCTCAAAGACTCGAAACACCACTATACAGCATATCCTATATCTAAGTGCAAGGTCAGCCTCCAATTCAGGTTTCACAGGAGCGTGGTTGGCACAGTATTGGCATGGATTACAATATCTTCAGCAGTTGAGTTCGGAGGATGATGATGCAACAGTTACATGGTTAGATCTCTCGGGAGAATTTCGTCATGATGAACTAGCCAAAAGGCGACTTAGAATTTTGTATCAGAACAAGGATGTTCAAGATTTCTTCAACAAAATCAATATCGTTGATATGTCACCGGATGTTGACCGATTCTTGTTCCGTGGAGAAAACCTCCCTGACATAGTATCAATTCTCTCAAAAGGTAAGGAAGGAAAGAAGAAGATAATTGTGGTAGTTAGTGGATGGCAGTGGATAGAGGATTCATTACCACCTAGACTCAAATCAGTTTTGGAAGAGCTTGAGAGATACATGGTTCAAGCAATCAACAACGTTGGATGTGCTACCGTCTGGTTTCTACAACCAAGACCTGATGAGAGAACCTCAGAAAAATATCGTAGTCGTTGCCTACTTCCATTCTGGGACTCTTCAGAACACAGATTTCATGTTACAGAACTTGTCTGGAATCTTCCAGTCCGACCTTACACCTCGATCCAGACCACACCAATGCTGGATGACCTGAGAGTAATAATCAAACAAACAATGGATTCAGTTGAAACAAATCTTGTTGAAGTGCCCCTACTTGAGAACTGGTCTTCACGATTCTGGAGTAAGAGAAGTAAGAGAAAGAGTAAGATATCTAAGGGAACTAGAGGAAGAGATGCCCTTTCTGCAAAAGATGTAATTAAAATGACTGAACTGAGGAAGGAGCTGATTAATGACTCGATTGATCTCATCCCATGGCTTTGTGCTCTTCATCCTGCCAGTTGCAGTAAAGAGGACGACAATGAAATCAAACTCACCACGCAAATCATTCCTCTCTACGGATCTCCCAATAAGCCGAAGAGTGTCATGTCGAGAATGTTGTATCGCGCAAAAGCTAGAGGTGCGAGGGGAATGAGGAGTTATGTAACACCTCAGAAACTCATCCCCAAAGAAACCATCACTCACCCAAGGCACTATAGGAGTTGTCGTCGTAAAAAGCGAAAAGCTGTGAACACTCAGACCTATCGAGCTCCTGATGAGATACACCTTGAATTCAGGAAGCTGAGGGAACACACAGCTCGAAATGTAGAAGTCAGGCGTTTGAAGCAGACCCTTAAACTTCTTTCCAGAAATAAAGAGTCGTGGTCAATAGATACATCTTGGTGCGAATTCCTCAAACAATTAGATGGAATCATTCCTGACACGAATAACTCTATTGAAATAGATGATTTAAACAAAATCTCAGAATTACTTGTGGTTCACAATCTGACATTTGAACTCTGGAAATCGATACTCTGGTTCCGGGAGAGAAGACTTGGAAATAGACTTCGGTTGAATGAAAGTGATCATCTAGAAACGCTTCTTGAGAGTAGACCGTACGTTGTTACTCTCTTTGGAAATTACATATTCCTCCTTTTGGTAGCAATAGCGAGAAAATATCCAGACCTTCGGATTGACCAAATACAGAACCTCTGGGCAACTGTGAAGTCATGGCATCTAAGACAGATAGGGTTCTATTTGAGAGATCTTTCTGGTGTGAGTAGACCAAAGTTCGATGTCAGAGCGGTCTGGTCAAACCTATGCAAAAGGGCTTCAGTCTTAACTCAAATACCTCAGCCTGTGCAGTCAGGGGTAAGATGTGGTCAGCTTCTAGTGGTTCCGAGTGGGGATGGCTACGAATATTGGGTGTTCCTTGAGGACCGCTATGACCAGAGCCGCTTTCGTTCAGGTCTCTGGATTGGTCAGAATCCATTGGATCCAACCTCATCGATCCGATGGTCAGAATCAGACACCAGAGAGATTGCTGACCATGCTTCAACGGCGGAACCCGAAGAGGTTCATAATCTTATCACCTGTCAGACGGAGTGGGCTGAGTATGTATGGTTCTTTGCAGAGGAAGAATGGAACCTGTTAGGAGAACTCATGATTATTCCAAGAAAGAGAGATGCAATAACAAGTATCAGAGGATTACAGGTATTGCCATTGTCTTCATCTGAAATTCCCGAAGTCCCTGCAGGATTGACTATTCCATTAGACTTGTCAAACAGAATTGAAAACGAACTCATAGAAATTGGCCAAATGAGGCAACACATCATTAGTGTTCAGTGTGAACTTGGTATTGACTCGGGAATGTATTCTATCAGCTTCAAGACTGATGGCGAAACTCTTGACATCAGATTCTTTGAGCGCACCTCGGACTTGCTTCACATTCTACGCAGACCCTTGGTTGATGGTGTACCACTTCAGAGCACAAAGGATCCAAATTTCTACTTCACATGGGATACATACCAAGATATCGAGTATGCAGAGCTACAGCTGTTTAGACCCTATGTAGAGAGAAAGATGCCCTATGTTCACATGAATGCGCCCCTTCCGTTCACATGTCAAGAACTGCTCTCACAGCCTTCTGAAAGTATCTCTATTGTAATTACTCATGACAGTGAAGTATGTCCAGTCGCAGACGGTTCTTCTAACATACATAGTGCTTGCTGGAGGATAATGATTAAGGACGTAGTTGATGACGCAGATCTCCTGGCACTCATAGACCAAAGAATCTCTGACATAGATATTGTGAGTCTGATGAAAGCAAGAGAGGTCTTTTTTGATGGTGCAAGATACGAGATGGAGATAGATTTCAAGAATGACCCAACAACCAGAGAAGGTATTGTGTTTAGAGAGAGTAAATTGATTGCAAGGCAACTTGGACTCAGGCCTGTTACTCCGGGGGTGAGTCTAATGATGGGTACTGAGAAGCTCAACTGGGATATCACTCAAGATGGAGGAGTGATTGAGATCCATATGATGTCTGATGTTACAGGAGAGAGAGTTGACACTCTGAGAATGCAAATCCTTGAAGATAGTGAATGGGATGTAGACGAGATGCTAGAAGAGGCTGGGGGTATCATCGACGAGTTCGTTGAGCTTCACTTTGGAAGTGATGAGGAGGCAGACACTCGAATAACTGGTCTTGATTCATTGCTTGAAGACATCAAATCCAAACTGATAAACATCAAACTTGAGGTGATTGAATCACTCCCAACCACGGAAGACTCTCTGAGTTTCAAACTTGATCTTTACAGACAGGCATCCTCAGTTGATTCATTGTATGAGGAGAGTCTGGCAGAAACCCTCTATGAACTCGCCAAGATCCATCTCAAGAATCAGGATTTCTCTGACGCGAGTGAAGTTATCGATGAGTGTATCGAAGTATACAAATCGTACAATAAGGTGTGGAAGGAGGATTGGGTCAAGGACAAACTAAGGGCAGCAAGGTCGCTAAAGACTAGGATTAGACGTCGGACCTGATACTGACTCATTTGATAAAATATTGCAAAAAGAAAAAGGGTGGCTCAACAATATACAGGTACTGGGAAAGCTCCCTATTAACCTGACCCCGTCATTACCCGTACCTCTCTCGCAATCCCGAAGGATTGCAAGACAAGCTGCTTCTACCTCTATGAGATAGAAAACATAGGAGGTGAATGATGGAAGGTGAGAATGACTCTCAACTTCTTCCATCCGCAGCTTCCGCTACGGATACCTTGTTTACCGAGTTGCTAGGAAGTCTAGCAACCTTACGACTTCTCCCTACTTGCGAGCTCAAGATTCGTCATCGCCCATTGGACGACACCTCACCCCAAACCCGCTCGCATGGAGCGACGGGCGGTGTGTGCAAGAAGCAGGGACGTATTCTCCGCGCGATAGTGACACGCGGATACTAGGGATTCCAGGTTCACGCGGGTGAGTTCCAACCCGCGATTCCGACTACGACTGGGTTTCGCGATTGACTTCGCCTTTCGGCGTTGTAACGCATTGTCCCAGCCATTGTAGCACGCGTGTGGCCCCGCCCATATCGCGGCATACTGACCTACCGTGGCCCCCACCTTCCTCTAGCTTTTCGCTAGCGGTCCCCCTAGTGTGCCCCGTCAGGGCCGAAGCCCCCGGCTGGCAACTAGGTGGCAGGGATCTCATTCGTTGCAGCACTTAAGCTGATACCTCACGGCACGAATTTACGATGGCCATGCACCAGCTCTCAGCTCGTCGAGCAAGATCGTCAGTCTGGCTCTCATTCGGCTGTCTGGGCGGGTAAGTTTTCCGGCGTTGAGTCCAATTAAACCGCAAGCTCCACCCCTTGTGGTGCTCCCCCGCCAATTCCTTTAAGTTTCAGTCTTGCGACCGTACTTCCCAAGCGGCC
>JAUWOU010000012.1 GCA_030612005.1 Candidatus Thorarchaeota archaeon
AACACGGACATCATCAACTGACAGGTCAATCAAAAAGGTATCCCATGTACATGAAATGCTTGGCTTTCCAGTGGCAATCTTTGTGATGCCGTAGGTGTTCTCAAGGGCATTCAGGTCATCTACAGAATAAGACCACAGCCCCGGATACAAGTAAGAAACGGTATAGGTGAAGTAAGTTCCTCCATCACTCATCTGTATGCCATTCATATAGAGCGTATCGAGCCCAGAGTCGAGAGCATGTCCCAAGTGACTTAGTTGTGCGGTCACTTGAATAGTAATCGAGTTGCCAATATTGACATAGTCGTCACCACCCTCGATAACGGTGGTAAGGATCTCAATCTCGTCCCAGAGAACCTTGTAGGAGGGTTCAGTAACTACATTATATGGGGTCCCATCCACAACAACGGTGAGGTCATTGTAGGTCAGATTTCCAACACTTGAGCGTGCATAGGTATCACCTTCCCAACGACCAGAAGTATATCTCATTGACACAGTATTTCCAGAGGATGCCCAAGAAACGGTTGTTGCGGAGGTTATTACAATACCTGAACTTTCCCATTCGATTTCGAGATACAAAGTATCTGCCTGACCTGTATTTCTGACACCGCCTCCGTAGGCGGCGTTGTAGCTTGTGCTCCCAACACTACCAGAGCTCACTACTACACGGTTTCCAACCACCGTATCAGAGTAAGTTGTTGTCAATAGGTTGGCGCTTTCACCATCGGCAACAACCCTGAGCTCAAAAGTATTAGTTCCAGAGGTAGAAGCTGTACTTGGATTCACAGTGAACGTGCCATCACTTGCGGGTTGATTACTATATACCCAAGAAGTGGCAGACGGACTCACTCGTCGGACTTGGATATCAACTTCAGATGAGCGAGGTGCCCAATGTCCGGGAGAATTATAGTATTCAACATCACCTGTGAAGCTGAATGTACCTTCAGCATTCACCTTAGACTCGGAAATCGCTGGTGTTGTCTGCATACCCAAACGCGACTCAACTTTGTAACTATATGAGTGAATCTGAGGGTCCGTCTTAGTGAATTCAAGATATGACGTTGGAGAACCTTGAACCTCAGCTGAAGGGTGATCCCAGTTAATCCGTACTGCGAAGGTGACGGTACGTGTGTAGGTTGTAGTCGAGGTGGTGCAGTAGGCGGTCAGAAGTTCGACCCAACTAGCGTCTGCATCTCCCTCGTAATTAATAGAAAAGTCACCTGCTGAAGTCCAACGTACGTACCACCTGTCAGTAGTACCGTACTCAAATTGAATTAAACTGATGTCCGCATAGCCATCTAAAGTATAGATTGACCAAGAGAGCTCAGTATAGTCCTTAGAAACCGACGAACCATATTTCGCATAAAGAGTATCACCCTCGGCGGCATCACAGCTGTGAGATTCAATTCGGGCTTTATGATTATTATAGGCAATCCCAAGAGTATCGAAATCATATGAGTTTCCGGTGCCATCGCCCCCTTCCTCCCAGGCACCTAGAACCCTGATGAACAAACGTCTCGCAGACAAGATGTCGTTATTATGAAGGTAATTAATATCAAAAGCATATACTCCAGAGGTGCTGGAGAGTTGCCCAACAAAATAATAAAACCCCTCATCCCCTGTAGCTGTTGCAATGCAAACATAGAATTTGAGATCTTCGGGATAGAGGGACCAGACTTGTGTGAAGTCTAGCTTCAATTCTAGGTTCGTGTATTGGTGCGCATAGACTGCAGCTGTTCTAAAACGGAGGTCAATTCGATAGTTAGACCCGTCATACTCTTCACTCAATCGGCAGAGCGATCCATCATCAGCATCAAGACGCGAAGGATAGTCCGCGGACCCATAAGGATCATTATTCAGTGTATTCGTAGCAGCCCAGGACCAATCAGTATCCGACGCAGGAATCGCACTCTCATTTAGGGATATATTCAGATCATTCAGAGATAGAGGGGGTGGGTCGTAGTCCTCAGTGAAGGCATCCTCAATCAGAGAAACTGAGTCTGTCACATCTACGGTATGGGCAGGATATGAGAGGGGAGTTAGAACAGTGCCGAATATTAAGAAGGTCAGAAAGGTAATTATGGAGATTAGTACAACTCGTTTTCGTTTCATGAGTTTTCACCTGAAATAGTATCATTTGCTTACCTTTTACGCTCCCACCAAACAGAGTCCGCAGTATATTGATGGAATTATCTTATGAAAAGTGGTGTCGAGAAGTAACAAGTATCTATGCACAATGTGAGAAGTTAAACATGAGAACCAGTCATGAAGAGTGCTCATTGGTCAGATAGTGGAAACGCCAAGCAAGGAGTCATAGTGTTCCTTTTCATCTATCTAAGACGCATGTTGGACTTCTGACATAGGGTATAGCCGTGGTTTGCAGGAATTAGTGGTTTTCCAACCAAACTATAGTACTGCCAGAAGTAGTAATGATTTTAACAAAAAAGGTGTCAGCATAGGAAAGGGAATTGATAATAATGAGAAGAGAAACGTTTAGGAAAATCGATATTCTTACCCTAGCAGGCTCTCTGATATTGATCGCAAGCGCAGTGTTTCTCACGCTTTCTATCGGTATGGAAGTCAGAAGATGGGATAGTATCTGGCTATACTACAATGACCATATGACGGAGTGGGCTATCCTGCAGTTCATAGTTGTTTTCATAGTCATTCAAATCGCAGGATATATTCTGAAACTGCGAGAAGCAGTTTTAGTAGATGATACTCAATAGCTCTTTTGAAAATCTCCTTGGACTATTTCTTAGTTTTGTGGGATTTTGCCTTGATCTCCTATAAGTGTGGGATGATTTTGCAATAGGTCGACAGAACCTGTTCTAAGCGGTGTTGACGAGTCAGGCCCTCAATATTAGATTCATCGCTGTACCAGTATCCATAGTGTAAGGAACTCACTTTTCCCTAGCACGCATGATAGTTCACTGTAAACTAGTGTGAATTTACATATTTAATCACAGTATACGTATCATTCATTCCAGAAGTTCGAATTACTCGGTTGATTCTTTTCTCCAAAACCATCTGCTGCCAACTAGTTGACCAACAAGAACATTCACAACACTTGTAATCACTAAAATGGCTACTACAATTGGCATCAAAGGCATTACATTTGAGCCCCATTCTGATTGAAACGAGTATATCCTGATTTGTGGTGTCAGGAAGTACAAAACGAAGGGCATTATATTATCATACCATGGAACTGCATAATCTAGTGCAATAGAGAAGGGATAGGCCACACCAAAGACTCCGATGGCCCCAAGAATGCCGATTAAGGTACCTATCACTATTGAAACCAGAGGTTGGGTGTACTTGTTTCTAACTATCCTTGAAATGACTATCCCACACAATAAGGACAAGAACATACACGTTACCTCATTTAGAATTACCACGATATACTCTAGTTATTGATTCAAGACAATATAATATTTACGAACTAAACCTCTGATTTACACACACTAATCACTGCCCAACAATGGCTTCTATGTACATCCTTAAGCAACCAAGAAGACAAACCAGTTTCAGACTGATTCTGAGTGTGTTGACTCAGTAGAAAGAGAACTGATGTGAATCAATCATAAGCTGGGATTCACATCACTTCATGCTTACGATACGGTTGTCATGATATGGACGTCATAGAAGTCCCCTGATACCTGACCACGGTAGAGATTACCATTCTTATAGACCTCAACCTTCACATAGTAAGTTCCCTCATATGTGGACCAGTATCCCACATTCCTGATTCTTCCATAATATGACTCTGCTTTCTTGACGAGATTTTTGTCCCAAATTGAAACGATTAGAACTAGGTCTGGATCGCCTGATGCTTTTGCGTAGATGAAGATACTGTCGTAGCAAAAGATCTTATACCAGTCAGCCATGCTAGAGGGATCCCCAGCCCAGAGCGGCTCGTTGTCATGATAGTAGTTTTTGTCAGACCAGGATTTAGTGATAACAGTGGGTGCATTAAAGTAACTACCGGATATATCAGTGATATAGAACAAAAGCTCATCCCATGCATCGATTCGACCAGCACCATACGAGTTGTCCTTTCCTGGTTCAGTGTCATATGGCATATCTGTTGCACTTGCCATTAGCAAGTTTTTCACCTTCGGGTCAGATATCAATCCATATGATGGTGCCTTAAGACCCATGTTTTCATCGAGCCACAATGCACAGAAACCTGCCACAAATGGTGTGGACATTGAGGTGCCAGTACCTGGGATATACTGATTCAATGTCCCCGCCTCTGCAGCCATGATATTAGTCCCAGGAGCAAGAACATCTGGTTTTTTCCTTCCATCATCAACCGGACCCGAGCAACTGGTTGGATTGAGTTCCCAGTTTCCGCTTGAGCTCTCTGAAGGATCAATTGCATTGCCTACTGTTATGACAAACTTGCCAGTTCCTGGCGATCTCACTATTGGACCCTTGTCTGTATTGCCCTGTGCACATATCACAATAAGACCATAGTCATATACGAGCCTGTCAGCGAGTTGAGCATATGCATCATAATCTCCATCGGAACCAGGAACTGAAAGTGACATGCTAACTATCTCAATACCATATGTTCCCTTGTACGCCGCAATCCAGTTCAATGCGTCAGTTAATTCACTAATTAATCCGATTCTCACTACGACTAAAGCAGCAAGAGGTGCCACTCCTTGATAAAGCCCATAGGACCCTATACCAAGTCCTGCAGCTATACTACACACATGGGTTCCATGACCCACAGGATCATAGGCTTCAATGGGGGGAGTATAGTCGCTATTAGCCTCATTTGTACAGTCCTTGAATGCTAGTAGCTTGCCACCGGCTAGGTCCACATGGTCATTGTCACAACCTGTATCAATAATCGCAATTACTACGTCATCCTTTGAGTAAGATACAAGCTCTCCATCCAAGTCGCCGTTTATATAGGGGTACTCATCTCTCCATTTATCCACATCGGTTTCTGAACAAGCATCGTCTAGTTCGAAGATGATTTCTCCTTCCTCTGAATCGATACTAATCACATATGGAAGCTCCGCAAGCTTCAACAATTGTGATTTACTGACATTAGCACTGAAAGCACCTAGAGCATCCCATATATCAGTAATATGCATATCAGCTATTGAATCCCTCACCTGATTAGTATACGTTGAGGTGTCCAGCCCTTCACACACCACTAAGACATTCATTCTGTCCTCCTCAGATGAATTATCTAGAATAGCTCGTAGCCTGTTCTCAATCTTATCCAAGGCGTCTGACGTTGGTTCAACGTTTGCACCATCTACGTTCTGTATAGTTGCCAAATTTGGTGCAACTAGTATAATCATAATCATTACTGTAATGATAACATTGTGTTTTATCATTGCTCATTCCTCCATAACCATCATCCACGACTGCAATCGTTTCTGTTCGTTCAAATTAGTTGTTTTTTTTTATAAGACAATCAATAGATAAAATAAACATTGTGCTTATTAAATGTGCTATTATGTTTGATCCTCAGCCCATTGGGCAACTTGTCGATATGTTTCCCTCGCAATCCTCAAGACTTCATCAGATTTTTCCAGAATAGATACATAATCTCGTTTCTTGTAATGGTTATCTATATTGGAGGGAATCCGAACCGTAGTTTGTATCACCTTCTCATCAAGATGATTCACGACCCAATAGTATCTTTCACGCACTCGTGAAAATTCATCACCAAGCACTGATGCAATGAAATTCTCTTTCTTATACGTTCGATCAATAGAGGAGAGAATTAATGAGTGAATGAAATATGTTGTACCAAGTACGGCATACAAATGATAGCAGCTCCCAGTGAATTGTAGATTTGATTCAAGATTGGAAACGGCCTGTTCAGTGCTTTGAACGTGAACCCAATACTCTTCGATGACATATTGTGGTTTGATCTGAATAATCTTTGTTATATCTCGTCCATACAACATTTTTCCTGTATATATGCAAGTCCAAATGAATCGGTTTTCAATACTTGACTTCGCTTTATTGAATACCTCCTCAGTGTAAACCTTACAGTCCAAAAGTGGTCTTTCACTTTCTGACTCCAGATTCTCTGCTATTTGTAACACCTGAGCTACTTCTTCATGACCCTTTGTTATTACAATTAAATCAATGTCACTATCATCATGAGCCAGACCCATAGCCTGACTTCCAACGAGCATTATTGATAATGAGAACTCAGATGCTGTACTAACAAACCTTTTGATGAGTCTATCACTATCATCTGTCATAAGCACTGCAACAGTGTGGTTTTACTCACTTATTACTATGTAGATTTCATCACTGGTAGTGTCTAAACCTTCGTTTAATCAAGAAAGAGTCTGTTCATCTTCGTAATAACAATACGAACAAAAACCTCGCAATTAAGACTCAACACGATTTAGTTCGTAATAGTCTATTGCACACGAAGGTTACATACAGTATCATTGCTGTAGCGAATAACAGTAGGAGAGATTTGAATACACCAACAGTCAGAGCAAATGCTTCAAAATAACCATCGTTTACGAACGATTCCATTAGGCTACCCACCTTCAACAAATAATGAGTCATTTGTCCAGCATTCATCTCCAAAAGTATGTCCGAAGATAGATAGCTTCTTCACAACGTGCAGGAGATGTCTACCCAAATCATCTCTATTATTGGAAATATTGAACTTACTGAAGGAAAGGTGGAGATTGACGATTCAGCAGCGGTCCATGTCCACGAGCATATCGTCTGAAACTTCAATCTCACTCATTCTAAGTTCCCTCCGTTTGGGGTATTGTGGCAAATGCCATGAAGCTGTCAATAATATCAATGTGTGCGAGTAGCATTCTTCGACAACAATATCTGTTCAATCCAAGGTTATCAAGAACTGTGGCTGGATCTTCTCCTTGTCTGATCTCACGTTTGAATTGGTCGTATTTGTCCGCTACTACTTTGCCACAAGTGAAACATCTTACTGGAATAATCATTACTTTCCCATCACCTGTATGATTTCTGGTATCTTGAACGTGCTGAAGGGCCACCGAACTTCTTTGGTTCAGTTCGTCTGGGGTCACCGACAAGCATCGTTCTGTCGTGTTCAATCATCTTTGAACGAGCCTCAAAATCTTGGCTCATTCTAATCAAGCCTGTTGCTATCGCCATTCTGATTGCATCAGCTTGACTCATAAAACCGCCTCCTTTGACCCTCACTTTGATGTCATAGCGTTTCCAGCCATCACCAAAGAGTATCAAAGGTTCAATGATTCTCATTCGTGCAAGCTCTGGTTGATGTATTTCCAGAGGTCTTCCATTGATTCTAATTCGACCAGTACCGTCCCTAACTGTTGCTTTAGCAAGACTGGTTTTTCTCTTACCTGTACTGACTACTACTTTCATTTCATGCAACCTCCGGATGTGTCCAACCTAGTTCTTTACTAAGTTCTAGCACCTTGATATGCTTCTGTGTCATGCTTCTGTAACGTGATTTCTCCAATACTATCTTTTCAGAATCTGCGTATTTCTCAGGAGTTCCAATGTACACTTTGATACGCTTGTATGCAGCTTTACCTCGTGGGGTGGGCCATGGAAGCATTCCCCTAATCATCCTTCGTACCATTTTATCTGGGCGACGGTGATGGAATGGACCTCTCCATGGTTTGTAAGAGGTGCGAATGTTGAATTTCTCTTTCCATGCTGCAATTAGTGTTCTTGGATCACCAGTGATTATGGCCTTTTCCGCATTTATGATGATGATAGTATCACCCAATAATGCTGCCTTTGCAACTTTGGAGCCAAGTCGGCCAACAACCATTTGCTCGGCATCGTAAACTTTGATCGTGTCTGTACTCATATGAATCACCTACACAATTATCGTAATACCGCTCCCTTTCGGAATCTGCTTTAATAGCTCATCAATTGAGATTAGTGAGCCACCTGCTCCAACTATCGCAGATCTTGCGGTAGAAGATGCATTTAGGGCTGCAACTGTTACCTTATGCGATATGAGTCCAGATCCTAGAACTTTTCCAGGTACTACAACTATATCGCCTGCGTTAGTATGTCGTTCAATCTTTCCTACATTAACAGTAGGGCGCTTCCGAGTGGGTCGGCCTACAAGCTCAGCAACTCGTTTCCATATTCTAACATCATGTTTCGAAGATGTTTTTCTGAGCGCATTAATCAGCGCGCGTGTATTTGGGTCCGTTGGTCCGGATCTAATAGATCTCTCCATGCTGTGACACCTCATATTGAATTTGCGTAATCTAATGCCAATCTGATTCTCTCTTTGAAAATCTCGGCCGATTTTTCAACAATTACTTCAGGAGTCAGGGCTCCTGTGGATTCAACCTTGAACAGAAAACTGTTCTTCTTAGAATCTATTGTGATCGCTCCGGGTTCGCAGACTTCAACGCATGCCTCACAGAGGCTGCAGTCCAAAGTATTTTGTGTCGCGATTGTATCACCCTCAACAAGAAGGATATTCTTCGGGCATACTTTGACACAGTCCCCACATTGATTGCACTTGTCTTTGTTAACTTCAATAATTGGCACATACTTGTATGATACTGTTGAAACTGGTTGGAACTTTGCGTTTTCTACACCCTTTCCAAGACGAGCATATGCTTCAAAAATTAGACGTTGCTTAGGAGCAAGTTTCACTAGGGGAATCTCACCTAATGCGGGAACAATTTTAGGGTCTTGTGACGATAGGTCACGAGAATAGACCATTTCCTCTTCATCACCGGCTTGTTTCTCTAATGTGAGTGTACATTGGCAAAGGCTACAGCCCTTTCCTTCACAGTCACACTCTTCTGGGAGATTGTAGCTCTCCAAATCTGTTACTAGAGGTATAAGTCCCATTCTATGAGCTAGCATCTCATCGTACATGACGCTAGTATTCTCAAGGACTAATACTTCATCTATTGCCATCGCCGGCAATCTAGTAAGCATGGTTCTCCTAAGCGCGTTTGCAAAGGCTACATCTAACCCTTCAGCTAAGAAGTGGATGATGTTTTCTTGCTTGCGAATGATTGTGATTTCCATTGACTCACCTGACCGCGGAGGTTTACCCAAAAGACATGTTCTTCCCGGATGGACTCGCCATATGGTCTAAATTGACCAAAGGGCTCTTTCGCCCATGCCTTGGGCAAGTTGGTCTGCTTTTTCTCTGCATAAAAGTATTGTCCTAAGGATGAAGCTAGAAACATCTCTAATACAAGGAACTATTGCTATTAACCATGATTATGCAGCAATTTGGACCATATCTCGCAGTCCGTTAACAATGAGCTTGTAGCCATTCAGACGTTCTTTAGGATTAATTGCAACCATTCCATAAGTTGGAACACCCAGCAGATCCTGTACTGACTCTGGGCGCATTGAACCTGGCAAGTCTTGTTTGTTTGCAATTGCTATTACTTTGGCCCCGAGTAAATTGTCTTTGTACTTCTCAAGGAGTTGGCGAGTCTTAAGAACAGCTTTTGGATTACTCTCAGTGACTACAACAACCATTGTACTACCCCTCAAAAAATCAGGCCAGAGAAATTCAAAATGAGCTTGTCCACCCATCTCGACAAGTGAAACCTTTGTACTAGCATCAATTGTGATTGTACCACAGCTCATTCCTGGTGTTGGCTTGTAGTTAGTTTCTAATTTTTGTACTCCATCAGTGAGGAGCTTGATTAGAGTTGATTTGCCTGCGTAACCAGACCCCATTAGGGCAACCTTGACATATTCAGTCATGAGAGTTGTCTCCGTGATGAACTTGTGTGGTAGATGTATAGACTAGAGTATTACCTGAATCTTATTCGATGAGGCGAGTGAACCTCCGATGTAAGAAACTTCTGTGTTCCACCTTTCTCGCAACTGCCGTCGCCGGCCGATTTCTGACCTAAATCAGTAACCTTGTCACGAGCTTTGCCCTTCCAAAGACCATTTTTTCTACAGGAGCTTAAATACTGGGACAGGGAACACGTTACTGTAGTGTCGGTTCAGGACGAGAACCAAGTCCAAGGATCGATTTGCAGTCGCCGCGAGTTGCACGGAGACATAAAACGCCTGTTGGAGAGACCGTAAGACTTTCCAGTCCTTCGGGATCAGCAAAGCAGCCTCGATGAATCAGGAACCGAACGTCAATCATGGGCTATATGTCCAGGATTGCGTAAGTTTCGGGCAACGGTAACACTCACTTCTGAACTGACACACGCTTGCATCTATACTTAAGAATACTGCAATAGATAATGATTTGGCGCGATAGAAGCTCTTTTCAAGAGCTGGAGTTTCGAGAGAAAAGGAGCTAATAATATGTCCAGCACTGGGCCAGCAACAGTTGTAATTGCAGAAGGTGCCCTAGAGGAACTTAGGACTATATTGAAAGATTACTCGTGTCCATTGTGTGTGACTGATGAAGTGATTCATGCCCAGTATTCGACTCTTCTAGAAAAAATAATTGAAGTACCCTGTAAATGGATGATGGCATCCGCATATCCTAAGAACTCGGCTCTATCACTTGAGGGAATTGATATTGTGATCGGGTTTGGAGGAGGAGCAAGCTTGGATATTGCGAAACTTATTGCAAGAGATACGAATCTTGACTGGATATCAGTACCGACAGCAGCTTCCCATGATGGAATTGCGAGTGAAGTTGCCTCTGTCAGTCATGATGGATATAAGTATTCAATGAAATGTAAAGGACCGATGGCAGTCATTGCTGATACATCTATCATCTCAAAAGCACCTCCTAAACTCAAACTAGCAGGTCTTGGAGACATTATCTGTAAAACATCCAGCTTGGCAGAATGGAAATTATCTCATGAAGTGAAAGATGAACCATTTGATGAACAGGTCTATGATATCGTTGATAATGCGTTGATATCTGTACTGAAGGATGATGGATTCGAAACTTTGATCAGAGCCGAGATTGATGCAGGAAGAGCAATGAGTATATTCGGTAGCTCTCGTCCATGTTCAGGCACAGAACATGCAATCTCACATGCAATGGACAGAATTGACTCAGATTTGCATGGACTGCAGGTCGCATTTGCCACACCAATCTGTCTCTACTATCTACAGGAATCTGGTTATGCAGAGTATAAGCCTGAGGAAATCCAAGAATTCATGTCTAATCATCATATGCCTACAACCTTTGATGAAATTAATACCAATTTGGTAGCATTCATAGAAGATATTCATCATGCATTAAAAATCATGAAGAAGAGAGATCGATACTCCGTTTTGGAACATTTAGGTATAGATGATGCAAATCTCGCTAGTGCCTTACGAGACTTGAACTATTAGTGCTTGGTAATTCGAATTTCACTATGCTAGTTCGACAGTTTTAAAAGAAACAGGTCAGACGACGCAGAAGAGTCTGTTCAAGAAGAATGGACTAAATACCGATGACGAAATAAACTGAGGTAAATTGTAATGCCAAAACCAAGTTTTGTTGAATGGGAGCCCACTGAGGAACTCCAAAAGAAAGCCCTTGAGGCTCTAGAAATAGCCAAAGATACTGGTAGAATAAAGAAGGGGATTAACGAAGCGACCAAAAGTATTGAGCGCGGAGTAGCCCGTTTAGTGATTGTTGCTGAGGATGTTGAACCCCCAGAGATAATCATGTACCTTCCAGGTCTTTGTGATGACAAGAAGATTCCTTACATATTCGTCCAGAATAAGGAAGATCTTGGTAAAGCTGTAGGAATTGAAAGACCCACTGCCGCTGTCGCAATTATTGTTGATGGCAAGGCAAAGAGTCTAGTTGACGACCTTGTCGAGAAGATCAACGGTCTTCGAAAGTAAGATTCAGGTGATGACTTTCGATGAGTAAAGATGATGAATCAACTCCAGCAATTCCTGCTGAAATAATCCAGCTCTTAGGACGAACTGGTGTAACCGGTGAGATTACTCAGGTTCGTGTTAAAATTCTAGATGGCAGGGACAGAGGACGAGTCCTGACTCGAAATGTTAAAGGACCTGTACGAGAAGGAGACATTCTCATTCTAAGGGAAACCGAAAGGGAAGCCCGTAAAATGAGGAGGCGCTAATATGGTTGGTACCCAGAAATGTTCGTTCTGTGGAAAGGACATTGAACCTGGTACTGGATCTGCTTTTGTTCAAACAAAGGACGGCGCAGTCTTCTGGTTCTGTTCTAACAAGTGTAAAGTCAATAGAATGAAACGTCGCATGAAGCCTAGAGATACAAAATGGACTACCGAATATCAGAAAGGCGGTAAGGCTGCACGCTAAACTAATAATTCTATTTTAAAAAAAAGAGACTAATGGTGGCATTAGCCACCTTGGTTTTCTACTCTGTTTTTTCTACTTCTTCTTTTACATAATCAAAGACAACTTTTGCTAAAGTATCTGTATCTTCCTTCTCAATACCAACGGCGTCTTTTGCAAAGAGTTCTATCAATGATTGAAGGACCTCACTGGAAGCATCACGATTTTCAATAGCATCCTTCACAACACTCCGTAGGTCCATAGTAAAATCAGCATCGCCAGTGATGTGTTTTTGAATGTAAGCAAGTGCAAGCGCCTCAGCATCTGATGACTCCTTGAGACCACCCTCTGCATTCCATAGTTTCATCTCATCTGCAGCTGTTTCGGGGGCATCTGATGCATGAGCAATGTTAATTCCTGCCCAGATACCATATTTTCCTCTGAGAGATTCGGGGGATGCCTTCTGTACAAATGTGGCTCCAAGAGCATCACGAACACCCTGGATTACATCGTCAGACTCGAAAATCATGGTAAGAACTGGAGCTGAAGATATGAAATCTACTAACCATGGGAAAAAGGGTTTTTCTTTGTGGACTGCATAGTGCAACTTGGCTAAAGACTCGGGCACTTTCATCTCTTGAAATGCAACAAGTCTGTAACCTCTGTCTAAGAGAGCCTTGAGAACTAGTGCACTTACTCGACGGCGTGTGGTACCATCAGGTTTGATAATTACAAATGAACGTTCCAAATTAAATCACCTATAGTTATGATACGTATTGACCGTATCCACGCATCTCGCGGTGAAAATATAGGATATAATCCATTTCATTCAGCAGTATAATGTGAGAATGATAGGAATTGCAAAAGCGACACTTTCATAACTGTTGTAAAAAGACCACAGTAAATTCCTTGTGGGGTGTTGATCTTGACTGAAGCTGATAAACTGCGTTCTCCGATTGTTACTGTACTTGGTCATATCGACCATGGAAAAACATCGCTTCTAGACAAGATGCGAGGAACGGGAGTACAAGCTAGAGAGGCAGCTGGAATAACACAACATATCGGTGCATCTTTCTTTCCCACTGAAACGATTCTATCAATATGTGGAGATCTTCTCAAGGCTGTCAATACTGAATTGACTATTGATGGACTTCTCTTCATCGATACACCTGGACACGAAGCTTATCTCAATCTAAGAAGACGTGGAGGTGCTATAGCAGACATCGCTATTCTTGTAGTTGATATAAACGAAGGTCCTCTCACCCAGTCTTACGAATCATTGAAGATTCTACGTTCTGGAAAAACACCCTTCTTGATTGCCGCAAACAAACTTGACAAAGTACCAGGCTGGAGAAAAAAAGAGGGATTGTCGCTCTTTGATGCCATTAAGGCACAGGGAATATCAACCCAATCTGAAGTTGATAGAAGAATTTACGAAATTGTGGGTGCACTCTCTGCAAACGATATTCAGTCAGAACGGTTTGATCGTGTTGAAGATTTTCAAAAAACTGTGGCTATCGTACCCACAAGCGCTAAGACCGGTACTGGAATTCCAGAGCTTCTGATGGTTCTATCAGGTCTTACACAGCAATACATGAAAGATCGACTTACTATTTCCACAGGACCAGCGATAGGTGCTGTTCTTGAAGTAAGAGAAGAAACAGGCCTTGGGCTTACTCTTGATACAATCATCTATGATGGAGTATTGAAGAAGACTGACACTATTGTTGTCGGTGGACTTGATGGAGTGATTGAGGCTAAAATCAGAGCATTACTTTTACCAAAACCTCTTGATGAGATTCGCGATCCCAAAGAGAAATTCACACATGTTGACATCGTACATGCAGCAGCAGGTGTCAAGATAGTAGCCCCAGATATTGAAGGTGTTGTGGCAGGTGCACCTGTCTATGCTGTGGAGGACCCTGAAAAACTCGAAGAAATCAAGCAAAAGGTCAGAGATGATCTTAGTTCAATCAGAATTCAGACTGATAAATCTGGAATCATTGTAAAGACTGATACATTGGGGTCTCTAGAAGCTGTAACACAATTCTTACAGGAACGGGATGTTCCAGTACGATTTGCTGATGTGGGTCCAATTGTGAAGCGTGATATCGTTGAGGCGCAAGCTTCTGGTGATGGAGATCCACTTAATGCAGTAGTTCTAGGATTCAATGTGAAGATTGCATCAGAGATAGAAGATATTGCTGCGGAACTAGGTGTTGAGTTATTCTTGAGTGAAGTCATCTATAGATTATACGATGAATATTATGCTTGGTTAATTGTGAAGAGAGAGCAAGCAAAAGCCGAATCATTGAGTTCAATTATTAGGCCTGGAAAAATCGTACTCATTCCGGAATATGTGTTTAGACATAAGAATCCAGCAGTTGTGGGTGTTAAGGTTCAGGGAGTAATAAGGCCAAGAACTGGATTAATCAATGAAGATGGAAAGAGAGTTGGTACGATTCTTCAGATTCAGGACCGTAGCGTGACAATAGATGAAGCTACAGATGGAATGGAAGTTGCAGTATCAATACGCGGACCTACTATTGGACGACAGGTCAAAGACGACGAGATTCTGTATACAGATGTTCCTGACAAACAGATACTGGCTATCAGAAAGAAATTCCTCGACGATCTCTCTCCTCCAGAAAAGGAAGTCTTGGAAGAACTCACTACCATTAAGCGTGCCGCTGGTTCCTTTGTATAAACTGGCAGCATCAACAATGTTTTTAGGGATTCTCTGGAAATCTCAAATTGCGATGGGTAGGGCCGGGTCGTTTGGCGCGACCTGTTATCGGTAATGTCAATAGCCGAGGCCAGTAACCTGCATCGAGAATGAACCGGAACGTCGTTGGGTCCAGCTGCAGGACGTTGACATGCGGTCTCTGGAGTCTGTCTCTGACATACCAGCATTCGTAGGTTTGCTGTGATTGTCATAAACTTCCGAACCGAGTCAGGCCCTGGCGGGAACAGCTCTAAGGAAGAGTGGTGGAGCCCCAGAGGTGGCCGCATTGAGAATTGCGCTGATCAGCCCTTCGATTACCGACATTCGGAATGTGGGAGCTGTCGCACCTTCTTATCGTTAACCTACAACAATGTTTAAGAGAAAAATACGGTCAGCACGTTCTCAAGCTCAGGTATCCAAGCCTGGTATGGAGCTGGATTGCTATAGGCAGCTATACGCAGTCCTGCAAACATCCAGTGTGCTTTGCACTCGAGAGTTCAAATGACTTCATGATTTCCATGAGGTTTGAAATTCTCTCCCTGAGCGCCATCTTTTCTCAGATTATGTTTGGATACGTGAAACGAAAGAAGCAATAATACCAATACTGTAAGTATTCTTGTGGTTGGGTTATGGAAGAGTCACAGGAGAAGAGAGAGTGGATATATAGAAACAGAAAGCTGGTTGCTGGTTTAGTTATCATATTCATACTATTACAAGTGACCATTACTGTATTGACTATATCATTGAATGATGATGAAATTTCTGATATCAATGTTCCAAGATCGACTATTCCAGATAGCTGTGTCTATCCTGCTACCTATGATATTGAATACAATACATCCTATTGGATTAGAGGTAACTATGTTCCACTCATCAATATATCAGAAGCAGCAGCAGTTGATGCTGCTATGACATTTCTCACTGTGTATCTACCCGAAGAATTGTTGACAGGGCTTCGAGTAGACACAAATAATGAATTTTGGCCAGGCAGGCCAGAACTCACTACAGACTGTTTCCCTCGGTGGGGAATGACTCTTATTTCTGATTATATGAGAGCAAATGTATGGGTTAATGCCCTAAGTGGAAAAGTAGTACAATTCAGTCTGGGTTCCTATAATACATCAGTCTTTGTATTTGAAAGCGTTGAAACAGTGGAAGAAACTGAAAGCATTGTTATAGATTTCCTTCAATCACAAAATTATACATTACTCCCAGATGCAGTCTATGATGGCACTGATCTATCATCATTATCAGAATATGCTTACCACACTCTGACATTTCATCAGGTGGTTGATGAGATTCTAATAGGCATTGGAAAAATTACTTTCCATATTGATGCGACTTATGGATTAATCAAATATTTCAGATACAGATGGATTGATCTTGATGAGATTCCAGTAGATAGAATTCTTCCCGTTGGAGAAATCCACAATATTGTACTGGAAGCAGACAATGATACATTTTTGATTACAATTCGAAATACTGAGCTGCGCCTTAACATAATCGGGTTTGATCCAGATTCATCGGATTTTGTAATGCGACTTGTGTATGAAGTAACATTGACGCCGATTTGGGGAGTTGGTGGAGATTTGTACACAGTTGATGCTATATCAGGTGAGATAGTAAGTATAGATGTATTGTTTTAATCATCATTTCTGGGAGTTTATGAACCTTATTTTGGAGTTGCAGCTATGCTTCTGGTGGCAGTGGTGTTGTCGGGAGCTGTTCGAGTTGTAAAAAGAAGACGATTATCAATATCTATGGAGTAACATTTTGCAAAGATTTATCATTAAGTGACAAAATGTGATGTTGGAGGGTTCGTAACGTTGCAACAAGAAGCGCAGCAGATGTTCGGTATTAGTGGAATTGGAATTCTAGGTATGGGTCTGGTAATTGTTATCGTGCTGTTAGTTATCGGGTTCAGAGAGAAAGAAGATGTTTTCAGAAAAGAACGATTCATTCGAGCAGCAGGGGTAGTACTCGGAGTATTGATTATAGTCACAGGATTCACTTGGTATAGCACCGTGGTGGCAGTCGCTACAACACCTATGACCTTTGAGGATGTACTCATCATAACTGGGTTTTCTTCCATAGGCGGTCTGATTTCAGGCATTTCCTGCTATTTTCCAATTAATAAATAGAAAGTAAATCTTAGGTTGTAATCTGAAAGTTATTCCCTGAGCGCCATCTTTTCTTCTTCATTGTGTTAGGAGTTGGTGATTGCTAGGGTTAGCTAGTCCGGTCTTTTGTCATATGGGCTATATTATGAAGACCTGAACGTGGCTGCAGTGGTGTGGTATCTATTGGGAAGAATCGTCAGTAACAAGCCAATCATCACTGGAAGTGACTTAATCTAATTTTAAGGGTGGAATCAACTTAGCTAGAATTAGAAAAATGAGAATAGAAATTGGAAGTGGAAAATCAGCAGGAGGATTAAGGTGCATTCCGGGCACCGGAAAAATTGTATAGAGCAAGTTACCACCGTTAAGACTTACAAAAATATAGATTTCGATAAAGACTCCAACTAGTAGTGTCCGAGTAAACGATGTTTGATTATTATAAAATCGGTAAATCATCAAAAAGAAAAGATACTTGATAAATGAATTTAAAAATATGAGTTGATCGAGTGCAAGAAAGAATCTGAGAGGTTCGTCTTGTTCTATCCTAATGACCCATGTTAGTGATTTGATTTCCAAGAAATTGCGAGTGTGGATGAACGCAGGTGTCACCAGTATAACAATGAGCATAACTAATGAGATAATTATTGGACTGACGAATCTCTTACTCGATTGATTATTCTCTTCCATAAGACAACTCCTCTTCTTTTCAGCCTCCGCCATAATTTCATCTGAGAGCTCTTGATATGTATCATAAGTGTATTGACTAACAAAAAATGAACCACTCGAATACCAGCTTTCAAGCTAATCACAAGCTAACCACTTCTTCTAAGACTGAATCTGATTCATTCTAAGCGGTGTTATCAAGGAGAAGAAAGAGAAAAGGAGAAGGCGAGAGATGTAAATTCCAAGAGTTTAAGATAGCTGAGTGTGTTTTCAACATTAAGGGGTTTCAGTGTTCGAAAGAGTAGCGTTGCTAAGAAAATACATTTCACTTCTATCCAAGAAGGAAGTGAAGAGATGGCTTATTCTAATGGCTATAGCGTTTGCTTTCTACTTCCCTTTGGGGGTAAGTGGTACTTGGTATAGACCTCTGAATGCAACATTCAACATAGCTGGAACCATTGGTTGGCTTTTAGCTACTGGATTTCCTTTTGTGATTGGAGCATCACTGATTCTCTGTTCAGATCAGACACGAAATAACATTGTAGCGTATACACGAACCCACGAAAAAATGAAGTTCTCATATCTCTTTGTTTCTTTCACAGTATTGACCCTAGTAGTTATGGCAGCTGCATCCTTTGCAGGTCTACTAATTGCTGTTAGTGTATCTGGGAATATAGCAATCCTTGGTGTTCTTCCCCAATTAGTAGGAATCACATTGTTCCTCTCCTTGCTTCTGACCCCAATCTATGCACTAATTGCCATTGAATTCGATAGTATGAGCAAGTCAATTGTAATAGGATTCTTCCTATCCATTGCACTTGTTGCTACAACAGGTCAACCAGGATTTCCCATAAATTACCCCGAGGTTTCGTTCTTTGGACCTGCACATCTACTATCTGCATTACTGTTCATCTCTATAGGCGCTTATGGAAATTACAGTGCAGAATTTTTTGTTGGGACTCTCTTTCAACCAATTCATGTGGTTGCTCCAATCCTAGTGTGGAGTTTCATTTCGATTGTTTGCTATTACGTGGCAAGAAAGGTGTTCTCCAACAACCTATCCCGATGGATTAAGGAGAGGGAAGGTTGGCTCTCAAGTGGCCAGTCGAAAACAGAACTGGATGATTCAACCCTACCTGCAAATCTTCCAACAATTCGAAAAGAGCTTTATAAAAGACAGAGAAAAGCTGTGGTAGTATCTGTTGCCATCATTATTCTGATTTTTATCGGGGGATTCGGATATACACAAGTGAAACAGGGGGAATGGACCCAAGTTGTGTATGAGAGTCCATCTGAAGGGGAAACAGTTGCAATTGGAGACTGGTTGCAGGGATCTTTTACGGGAGTTGAATCTCCATCATCGATAATGTTAGGAGTGACATGTCAGGGTAGAATTCTTGACTGGAGTGGTGGGAGTGGATATGTGTATTTTACATTCGAACATAGAGCTATGACCTTAAGTGAATTCCAAGGTCTTAATGAAACTGAGTTCACCCGATTATTTGATTCATCAGAAAGCGGAAATCATGGTGTCATTGGGACTTTTAGTAGCGGTCTTGGTGGGCCAATTCATGACTCAGAGTATGTTTGGGTTCTGCGATTTAATGATGTCAATGAACGAACTTCTGGATCTGTAGATATTTGGTTTCAGGTGATCCTCAGAGCTTTCTAGCAAATCTCACCCTCAGTGCCATTTCTTCTAAGACTGAAAATCTGATTCATTCTAAGCGGTGTTATGAAGGATAAGAAAGAGAAAAGGAGAAGGCGGAGAGATAGAGTCTATCTCAGCGCCTGTAATAGGAGAAAGCATGTGTGATTGCGTGAGTGGAGATTGGCTTACTAGGAGCCTTTCTCTTGGTTGTCTTAGCGAACGCCATGATAATCTACCTCACAACGGTCGCGTAAGCGTAAGCAACAGCATCGGTAGATACCTTGCGTTTGTTCTTCAGCACGGAGTTAGATCGGTTGTTAGTTGTTAGAGCCATAATAGTTCACAAGATATACTGCTCGTATTTAGTATATATACCAAAGGCACTATTGAGGGTCACAATTGAGAGTCACATGTTGTGACTATTGCAGAACGTCATTTAATGTGCAATCTAGTGTCACAGAATGGACAAAGAAAAACATCTGTTTCAACAGGAATTGCATTGACCAGCTCAAAGGACATGCCACAGTTTGAACAGCGCACAGTATCACTGAGATTTGCTCGTTCAGTAGGAAGAGCATGTTTTCGCATTGATTCGAGAATTCGATCATCTTCATTGATGTCAGTAGGAGCGATGTCGCGACCTTGTGCCCAGCGAAATGTAACGTATAGCAAGAACACTATCATAGGAATGTAAAGAAAGGTATAGAGAAAGATGGCTTCAAGTGGGACACTTATGATGATACCATAAATACCGAGGATGCCTAGGACTAGAACAAGAACAAAGAGCATCCACCTACCCATATTTGAACCATTGTTTTGGTATGAATCATCATAGTAATCATCGTTCATCATGAGAAGTACACCCTACCATCATTTGGTGCATGAAACCTTCTAATATCTTCTATCGCAATGTTGCTAAATCTAATGAAAAAAGAAAGAAATACGGGCCTTGCTGGCCCGTTTCTCAAAGTTACAATTTTCTTTTAGTGACCTTAGTCACAACACCAACAGCTACAGTCATACCCATGTCACGGACAGCAAACCTGCCGAGTTGTGGGAATTTCTTGTAGGATTCGATGACCATTGGTTTTAGAGGTACCAACTTGGCAATCATGGACTCGCCTTTCTTGACAAAGTCTGGTTTCTCCTCAGTGACCTGTCCAGTAGCTTGGTCAAGCTTCTGTAAGATCTCGTCGAACCTGCAAGCGACCTGAGCGGTGTGTGCATGAATGACTGGTGTATAACCAACAGTGATAGCACTTGGGTGCTGGATGACCATCACCTGACCGGTATAGTCAGCAGCAACTGTGGGTGGTTTATCTGTTGGACCAGCAACATCTCCACGACCTAGGTCTTTTCTATCAATACCTCGTATATTGAAACCGATGTTATCACCAGGTACTGCCTCAGGCATTATCTCATGATGCATCTCGATAGACTTGACTTCTCCAGTCTTGTTCGGGGGCATGAAAGTCACTTCTTGTCCTGACTTCAGGATACCAGTTTCAACACGACCTACTGGTACTGTACCAACACCCTTGATTGAGTATACATCATTGATTGGTATACGCAAATCCTTGTCAGTTGGCTTCGGTGGAAGTGCAACTAAATCAAGTGCTTCAAGAAGGCAGGGACCATCGTACCATGGTGTGAATTGGGGGGTCTTCTCCTTCAGGTTAGCAGCATCGAGTGCTGAAGTTGGAATGAATGGAACTGTACCTTCCTTGTAGCCAATAGTGGCTAAGAATCCACCAACTTCGTCTTTGATCTCATTGTATCTATCTTCGCTGTACTTGACGCTATCATCGTCGAACTTGTTCACCGCCACAATTAAGCTTGGTACTCCAAGAGTCATAGCAAGGTAAGCATGCTCCTTAGTCTGACCACCAGGTCCGATACCAGCTTCAAACTCTCCTCGCTTTGCAGACACAACAAGCAGACCAACATCAGCCTGTGAGGCGCCAGTGATCATGTTCTTGATGAAGTCTTTATGTCCGGGAGCATCGATAATTGTGTAGTAGTATTTGTCAGTGAGGAACTTAAAGAAGGCAATATCAATTGTGAGGCCTCTTTCTCTCTCTTCCTTGAGTCTGTCAAGTGCGAAAGCCCAAGCCCAGGATGGTCTTCCTAGTGCCTCAGCCTCAGCTTTGTGTGCCTGAAAAGTTCGCTCATCTACTGCACCGGTCTCGTATAGCAATCTGCCCGTCATAGTGCTTTTACCGTGGTCTACGTGCCCTATGACGACGAGATTGAGGTGCTCTTTTTCTCTTTTTTTGCTCAATCTTATTCACCACGTTTTTTTAGCCTGTCCAGTGAATGTGACAGACTTTTTATGCTCCTTCGTGGGATGCTTTTAACGGTTTCGACAGGTTCGCTTAACCATTGAGATACCAAGCCATTTGAGTTATTATTCAATCATCTTTGAGAATTAGAATGCTCCAGAAGATAACAGAATTGTTTCAAGTCTTTGCTTGATGTTTTGTGTAATTGATTTAGTTCCTTCAAACGTCCCTTCAAGATTGCGGAACAAGTATAGATGCACCTCGCTACTCTCATTACTCAAACACATCTCTTCATACAAAAAATTGTATGAGTTCATATACTCACATCAGCATGAAATGTTATGAGAGGACTAGGTATGTGGATTAGGGTCTTAGATAAGACTCGACGTGCGCGACTGAAAGCCCAGAGGAAGAAGCCTTCTTCTAAAGGGAAGTCCTTACTCTTCAATAAAGAACAATCATCAGGTTCTGAAGAGTCCGCGGCTGTTCACTATGTCCAAAAGGACCTTGCTAGTTTCAGTGATGAATCTAACAAGAGTGATAATGACCTCGCCGTAGCAAGAACTGTGGAAATATTCTCTGTTGCTAGAAGTGATGTTCAAGCACTAAAACAGGAGAAGGAAGCCAGGTCTTCAGGAGGGATTCCATCCCAATGAACGTTGACAAAACTCTTGCTAATTTTTTTAATTCCTTGGAATTACGAGGAGGTGGCGACACTGGCAGGAGAAGGGTGGAACATAGAGGTTTCTTACTGTTGTGATTTACTCACAACATAATGTAAGAAATAGGTCATTAGAATACAACTGAACCAATTCAGTTCCAGCTGAGGTTTTCGAAATGGTGTCTATACAAACTAAGCATCAAAGGGATCAGGTATGAGACCTTCAGTCCATATACGAATCTGTTCCCAATCACGAAGGTCAACACGCCCAGGAGTTTCCTCACCTTCTTCAGCAAATGACTTTACGATCGCTTGCATAATAGCTTTCGTCAGGATGTTCCCTTTTGATGTGTCAATGAGTCCACCAAAGAGACCCATGGAAATTGGGATTATCTCTGGGAAATCAGCGGCGATATTGTCAAGATAGTTTCTACGCGCCTGATTGCAGGATTCTGGTTTAGCAGCAGTCATACAGGATACAAAGAGTGCAATCTTCTTTCTTGAGAGGATTACAGGATGTTTTTTTAGAAATTGCAGAGGCTCTTTGGTCCATTTTCCCATCTGGATTCCACTGCCTACAACCACAAGATCAAAGGTTTCTAGATTCTTAACTTTGTTTTTCTTCAGATTGATAATATCCACTGTAGCGCCATGATTACGCAGAATCTCACCGATATTTTCCGCAATCTCACCTGCCGAACCATACCTTGTGCCATAACAAACTAGAATCTTATCATTCATTCTAATCACTCTCAACGAATTTGTCAGGCATTATAAGGTCTTCACTAGATTTCTTACGAACTTGGGTCATCTGAGCGAGAATCACTCCAACTATGGTGAGAAATCCTCCAGTTATCTGGAGTAAGGTGATTGTTTCATGGAGAATAAGAACTGACATCAAAACTCCCCAAACGGCAATCAAATTCAGTGTAATCTGAACTCGTGATGCCTCGATATACTTCATAGATTGATAGTAGAGAATGAATGCCATCACAGTGTTTACAATTGCGACCCATGCTATTACAAGCCAAGTAAAGGCACTCATTCTGAATAGAACAGTAACATCTTCAAGAATTGCAGCAGAAATCCAGATGAATGGAACTGCAAATAATGTGCTATAGAAAGTGACAGTCACTGCATTTTCATATTTTACAGCAATTTTCCCAGCAATCCCATTGATTGCAAAGAAGAATGTTGATGCAATCACAATGATATCTCCAATAATCCTTTGGACATTGATAGCTGCGTATTCTGGAGATGTGTTCACAACTATGAGAATTACACCAATTGTTGCAAGAAATAGTCCAAGAATCTTATCAAGTGTTATCCTTTCCTTCAGTAAAGGAGCTGCAAGAATCACCGCAAAAATAGGTGTGAGATTCAATAGTATGAGAGCATCACTTGCAGTTGTCATATTAAGGCCAATATACTGCAATATCTGAGAGATGAAAGGACCACTAAGTCCTGCAACTAGCAATATTTTCCAGCTCTTTTTCAAATTTCCTGATTTATTTTTCCGATTCTGTTGGAGAATCAAAGCCAGAAGAAAAGGACAAGCAAGTGTGTACCTTAGTGCTACAAACACAATTGGACTCACTTCATTAAAAATCAGTTTAGCAAATATCAGTGAGGATGACCAAGCAATTGTTGTTATGATAAGAGCTAGATATGATAACGAAACCCTATTCATCCTTGGTTCCTCTAATTGAAACTAGAGCATTGAAACCTCTGATAAGATGACCTGATTGGTCATAAAATATAGAGATTGCACGGGAAAGCCCGTGCAGATGGATTATAATTACCTTGCTGAACGTGCTATTCGCTCTCGTTCATCTTTCCTAGCAACTGCAAAGCTACCAGGATCTTTCTTGTAAGCAAGAAGTAGCTCGTCTGTTATACACTCTTCAAATGACTTTGCATTCTTGTGTGCAGAACGTACAGCACCTACGCTTAGGTACTTTAGAGCAAGGTCGACTCTGCGTTGAGGAGCTACATCCACTGAGCGGGGGTATGCCATCCCACCGTAAGAGATTCTGGTTGTTTCCTCAGAAGGTGCAGAGTTCTCGATTGCAGTGACCAAAACTTGGATTGGGTTCATTCCAGTTCTGTAGTCAATCATCTCAAAGACACGTTTCAAAGTGTTCAATGCCTTCAATTTCTTGCCAGCATTTCTTCCAGATCGGGTCTTCTTGTCTTTTCGGCGCCCTGCATTCAATAGCTTATTGACAAAACGCTCAACAATTGGAACGTTGGACTTGTGGAATCTCTTGTGTGCATGTCTACCAGAAGTATGTGGAATAAGTACTGGTCTCAGTGAGATGTATCGAATAAGACCTATATCTTTGACCTCAACTTCTGTGGGGTCCCATTTACCAAATACGAGAAGAGTTGGTGGTATATGAGAGGGAGCCGCTTCAACAACTGGTTCAACTGATTTTTCTTCTGCCATGATTACCACCTAGCGTATTGGTTTCTCCTTTCTGCCGTAAATCAGAGATTCTAAGCCGACTCCGTTGACTTTGATAACTTTCCAACTCACACCAGGAAGATCTCCTACTGGACCACCTTGAGCACCACCAATTCCCTCAATGAGTACAGTATCATGTTCATCGATGTATTTCAAACCACCATCCCCAGGAATGAAAGCAGTGATTTGTTTTCCGTTCTTGGACAGTTGAATCCTGACAGCTTTTCGAATAGCTGAGTTTGGCTGTTTTGATTCGATACCGACCTTCTCTAGAACGATTCCTCGAGCTTGGGGAGCACCCTCTAATGGGTCACTCTTTTTCCTAAGCTTTAGGACTCTTCTTTTGTAGGCGGCTTTCTTCCAGCGGAACTTCTTTCTCTTTCGTAGAAGAGGTCGCGCTGCGAACTCGCCAACTGGGGATTTTGAACCTGTCAAAGATATCTAACCTCGTAATGATAGAGTCACCATTCATGGTATACTCTATGTGGTGCTGAAGCCTTCCGGCTAGTGTTTCCTTAAAAGCCTTATCAAATAAGCTCAGTTTTGAATGGTGAAAAAGAGGTTCCTAAGCAATTACTACATTGTCTAGGTCAAAATGACGTTTAACTAGGATACGGGCGCGAGCGACATTTCTTCCCTCACGACCTATGGCAATACCGCGATCTTCACTCTTTACAGTGACTGAAGCTACCTTGTTACCATCGCGACGCTCTATGATTTTTACTGCTTCAACTCGAGCCGGAGCAAGAGCGCTCTTTACGAAATCCTCAACGGTTTCAGCCATCTCAACTACATCTACAACTCTACCAAAAACATCAGAAGCAGCTTTAACATTGACACCGCCCCTACCTATTGCCTTACCAAGCTGCTTGGCTCGTACAACAACAATGATACGTTTTCCTTCGTCATCACGGATAATATCGATTGCTGCAGCGCCAGTGATTTGCTCAAATCTGGCAATCATTGCCATGTCATCCATTGATAACTTGATTTTACCCAAGAATCTCGCCTCAGACCATCTTTAGAATTTTGGAGTCACCAGGTTTGATGATTGCAATGGCAGAAACCATGAAGGGTTTACCTACAGTTTCACCGAGATCCCATGAGGTGCCTTCAAATATTTGAACTTTGATTCCAGATAACTGAGCGTATCTTTCAATGTCAGCATATTCGTTCTTTGGGCAGTTGGCAGCTACTACAACTAATTTTGCCTTGCCTTTCTTTATAGCATCAATTGATGACTTTGCTCCTATCTTGCACTCACCTGTGCTTACTGCGCTTGCAATTGGTTGATTCAGGCTCATATTATAGACCTCTTTGCTGTTTGTAGACACACCCAAACAAGTTGCGTCAAATGACTTTCTGTTTTAATGCTTCCGTCATGGACTCCTTATAGCTCATCTTATTTCGTCTTTCTCTTCTTAGAGGGAGAAGGAACATGAGGATTCATGAGAAGGTCAATGCTGCCAGTTCCGAGGGGGATAAGTTGCCCCAGGATGACGTTCTCTGTAATACCCTTAAGTGGGTCTATTGTTCCAGCGATTCCTGCACCTAGAAGATGTTTAATTGTCACTTCAAAGGCTGCTCGTGCAAGAACACTGTTTTTCGAACCGGAAATACCATGACGCCCAATTTGACGAATGTTACCGTCAGCGGTCATCATATCTGCAACTAGGATTATGTGCCGTACATCCACATCCATTCCTTGCTCATTAAGTACACTCATAGCTTCTTTGACAATCGCATTTCTAGTAGCTTCGACTCCCAATACTTGATAGATTTCTCTGAGATTATTGGTATAGATTTTATGAGGATTCACGCCTTCAACTTCAAGAGCATCTTGGAGATTAGAACCTTCAGTATAGAGAACATATTCATCAGATTCCTTTCGAATTACTACATGGATTACATTGCTGATGCCCTTTACTCGAACTTCACGTATTTTTTCGCTAAGTCGTTGGAGTTCTGACAGAGTATCGTTTGCAGGATATACAAAGATTACATTCTCACCTGGCTCTACTTCGCCCTTACCTTTAATTTTCTCTTGAATTGCCTCAGATACAATGTCTACTGTCAAACCCTTATCGTCCATTAGTTCAGAATCAAGTCGAATATCAATCGCCTGTCGGAGAAGATCAATGGATACATTGCTAGCAACGCTCTCAACTAGTACCATCTCAATATCCCGAGCGATTCTTCTTGCTTCATTTCTGTCACTGGCAAATTCTTCATTAAGGAATATCTTCATAGTGGGAGTACTTGGGTTATTTCGTGCATCAACAATTTCGATTAATCGTGGAAGGCCCTGTGTAACGCTGAGTTCTGCAACACCCGCATAGTGAAAAGTTCTCAATGTCATCTGTGTACCAGGTTCACCAATACTTTGAGCAGCTACTGTACCTACAGCTTCTCCAGGTTCGACAAGTGAACGTTCATATGAATCGATTACATTGTCACAGATATCATCAAACTCTTTCTTAGTGATGTCTAGAATACCGACTTTAGATACTAGTTCATCCATTACTTTTGGAGGAAGACGACGCTCTTCACGCATCTTTTCGAAACGTTTCTCCATATGCTTCTCGATTGCAGAGAGTGCTACTTTTGTGGTTGCTTTAGTTGTCTTCTTAGCACTAGCTTTCTTGGTACTTGACGTTTTCTTAACCGTTGTACCCTTAGCCTTTGGTTTGGCCTTTGGCTTAGCCTTTGTACTTTTTGTGCTCTTAGTGGTAGACTTCTTGCTCTTTGTTGATTTTGACATTGTCTAGACCTCCCCTTATTCGGTTCTCACTTTTCCGAGAACTTTCTCAATAACTATGTCTATGTTCACTGAACGGCCGTGATCCGATTTACTTGGGTCAACACCATCATCTCCAAAGCGGAATTGGACAATCCTTCCTGGAGCTGTCCGCACGGTGCCATCAGTTTCAACCTTAAGATCTTGTAGAGCAGTCATGAGACGTCTCTGCATGTATCCCGAGGTCGAAGTTCGTACTGCCGTATCTACAAGGCCTTCACGACCTCCTGCTGCATGGAACCAGTATTCAATAGGATCTAAACCACTTTTGTAACTCGAGGTGACAAATCCACGTGCTCGTGCACCAAGATCGCCTCTCTCAAAGTGTGGAAGGGTTCTTCCAACATATCCTCTGCTAATTCGTTCACCACGAACTGCTTGTTGCCCTACAACTGCAGCCATCTGAGATAGATTCAGTCGTGAGCCTCGGGCACCAGTTTGTGCCATTATAACAGCAGTGTTTTCCAAACCAAGGTGTTCTCCTGCAACTGCACCAGCTGAATCACGTGCTTCGGCTAATGTGGCCATAATTCTCTGTTCTAAGGTTTCCAGTAAGGTCTGACCTGGGTTGGGGTCAAGTTCTCCTCTCTGGTATGTTTCAATAAGTTGATTCACTTTCTGATCAGCATCAGTCAGAATCTTCTTGATTCTCTGAGATGCAGCACGTGGAAGTGTGACATCATTCAGACCCATTGAGAAACCCCTGTCGGTAATCAATCGGACAAGGAGTCTTCCTATAGAGTCCATGAAAATTCTCGCTGTAGTGGGACCGTTTTCTTTGATTATTCTATGGAATAATGAGTCAGGCTCACCTGCACCGAAGGCTTTCTCATCAACAACACCAAATATCAGATTTCCATCACGAACCACTACATAAGAATCAAATTCACAGTCTTCACGCTTGCAAACATTACATTTCTTACAGACGTTCGCCTTGAAGGAGATGTTAATTCCTTTAGGAATAAATATACTGAAGATTTGTTTTCCAGTCCATAACTCCACTGGAGCCTTGATAGCAGGTTCTGGAAGCTTGAGCTCGTAATCTGCTGTGGCTAGTAGCTGATTTACTTGATCCTTAGTAAGTAGATTAGACTTACGTGTCAATAGAAATGCTGAGGAGATATAATCCTGAAGTGCTCCAATGATTGGACCACCGTATCGTGGGGACAGAATTTGTTCCTGCACACGCATTAGAACTCTTGCCTCTGAACGGGATTCTTCTGACTGAGGAACATGCAGATTCATCTCATCACCATCAAAGTCTGCGTTGTATGGTGGGCAGACATAAAGTGAGAGTCTGAATGTTCTATATGGCATGACTCGGACTTCGTGGGCCATGATTGACATTCTATGTAGTGATGGTTGCCTGTTGAACAGTACAATATCACCATTAGCCAGATGACGTTCAACAATGAATCCAGGCTCAATAGTATCTGCGATAATTGATCTATCCTTAACAAATCGGAGGTCTACTCGTCGACCATCGGTCCTAATCAAGTAGTTGCAACCAGGATGTCTGTCAGGTCCTCTAATGACAAGATCCTTCAGTTCTGCGATATTCCACTCAGTAATACGTTGTGGGATTGTAAGGATTTTAGCTATCTGTTCTGGAACACCAACCTCGTTCATACTTAGATTCGGATCTGGTGAGATTACAGTACGTGCTGAGAAGTCAACACGCTTTCCAGAAAGATTAGAGCGAAAGCGACCTTCTTTGCCCTTTAGTCTCTGAGCCAAAGTTCTTAGTGCTCTACCGGATCTATGTCTTGCTGGAGGAATTCCGCTTACACCATTATCAAAATACGTTGTACAATGGTATTGAAGTAGTTCCCAAAGGTCTTCAACGATTAGTTGGGGTGCTCCAGCATCAAGATTCTCACGTAATCTTTGATTAATTCTGATAATATCAATGAGTTTGTGGCTCAGGTCATCTTCACTTCTAACTCCGGATTCTAATGTAATAGATGGTCTCACAGTGACGGGAGGAACAGAAAGAACAGTTAGAATTGCCCATTCAAGGCGAGCAGCTACGGGATTGATACCAAGAAGACGATAGTCGTCATCTATAATATTTTCAAGTCGTGCTCTGACGTCAATAGGAGTTAATCTTACTGAACCAGCCTCACCAACCTCATAAATCGATGTAGGTTTTTCTAACTTCAATTTGAGTTGTGGTTCTTCACAGTGTGGGCAGGCCTTGCTCTTGGCCGCTCTCTTAAGAATCTCGTTAGAAAGATTAGCAGTCTTTTGACCAATTTCAGGATATTTCTTGAAGAGCTTCTGGTAATGTTCAATCTCTTCATCACTCAGAAGAATTCTGTTACAATCTCTGCATATTGCTCGAAGGACTTTGTGGATTACTTTTGCATACCCTTCATGCATGATTGGGCGTGCAAGTTCAATATGGCCAAAATGGCCTGGACAATTACCCACTCTGTTTCCACAGGTCTTGCAGCGCTGACCGGGGTCGATTACACCTAGCTTGGGGTCCATGATACCTGACTCAATAGGATATCCATCTTCGTCATAGGTATCAGCTACCACTATCTGTGCAATAGACATCTTACGGATGTCCTCAGGGGACAATAGTCCAAATTCAATTGAATCAATCTTTTTTGTTGTAAGACCAGAGATCATTTAGATCATCTCCTTAAGTCTAAGCCTAGTGGCCAGGCCAAGTGACATCATTTCTTGTATGAGTAGTTTGAATGCATAAGATACAACTAAACTGCTGATCTTGGCATTTGTACCACAGATTGGGCAGTAGTATTGGTCCTTGTTACGGTCGTATACACCAATTAGACCACAATCTTCACAGACAAGCATGCTACTCTTATCAGACTCGTCTAGAAGTCGACCTTTCAGAAGGATTGCAGCACCGTGACCAATGAGCACATCACGCTCCATCTCTCCGAATCGTAGACCACCTTCTCGTGCACGACCCTCTGTGGGTTGACGTGTCAAAATCTGGACTGGGCCTCTGGCTCGAGCGTGAATTTTGTCTGCAACCATGTGGTGTAGCTTCTGGTAGAAGATAACACCTATGAATATGTCCACTTTGAGCCGCTCTCCTGTGATACCAGAATACATGGTTTCACGGCCATTGTGCTTGAGTCCATGCTTTCGTAGTGTTTCAAAGAGTTCATCTTCAGTGACTCCACAGAAAGGTGATGCATCTTGTTGTTTACCAGCAGCGCAGCCCGCCTTTCCAGCAATCATCTCTAAAATCTGACCAATGGTCATTCGACTTGGGATAGCATGAGGATTGACCAGCAAGTCGGGAACTACACCATCCTCAGTGAATGGTAGATCCTGCTGTGGAACAATATATCCGATTACTCCTTTCTGACCGTGACGTGATGCATATTTATCTCCAAGTTCAGGTACTCTGAGGTCGCGTACTTTTACTTTGACTAAACGGTTACCATCAATGGTTTCAGTCAGGATAACACTGTCTACAACGCCAGCTTCACCATGACGCACAGCTACTGAGGTTTCACGACGGTTTGGTGAAGCAATCTCGAATTCAGAGTACTCTTCTAAGAATCTTGGTGGAGAGGTTCTACCAATGAGTACGTCACCACCCAATACTTCTACTTCAGTTTCGATTATACCGTCTTCACCGAGATTTCTGTAAGATTCTGAGGCTCTATAACCTCTAACACTGCGATCTGGAATCTCAAAGCGATCTTCCTGACCACCAGGATACTTTCGCTCTTCGCTCTCGTAAACACGAGCGAATGTACTTCTACCAAGTCCACGCTCAATTGAAGCTTTGTTCATGATAAGCGCGTCTTCTATATTATAGCCCTCAAAGGATATGATTGCAACAATAAAGTTCTGTCCTGCTGGACGTTCCTCGTAGCCAATAGAGTCCATTGCACGAGTCTTTACCATTGGGACCTGTGGATAATGGAAGAAGTGAGAACGTGTATCTGCACGGAATCTGAAATTAGATGCTGGAACCCCTACAGATTGCTTAGCCATGCCAGCCATGTACACATTACGAGGTGACTGATTCCTCTCTGGGAATGGTATCAATGCAGCAGAAATACCAAGGATAGTAGAGGGAACAATCTCAAGGTGAGTTGTATTGTCTACCATCTCTGAAGGGTACATTGCTATGAGTGCATTCTCTTCTTCCTCAGCATCAATGAACTCTACAATTCCGTTCCTGAGTAAGTCTTGAAAGCCCCATTCACCATCGATAACCATCCGAAGATGTTCATCAGTAAGGCGGCTCTTGTCTTTCTCAGTGACTATTACTGGTCTTCTGACCCGACCCGCATCACAGTTTACTTGCACCTCATGGGTATCTTCGTAATATGCAACATTTGTCTGATTGTCAATTTCACCAGCTCGTCGCTTCTGCCGCAGAGTCTTTACTAACACTTGGGGTGCATTATGAATTCCAACCAATCTTCCATTGAGAAAAACATCTGCGCCCTTTCGACCACGTTTACCAAGTAATTTCTCGATTGGTTCAATTTCAGATTTAATCATTATATGTTCAATAGCCTCTTCATCGGTACCTACAGAGATGTATGCACTCATAGCGAGGTTCTTGACTAGCCCACAATTTGGTCCTTCAGGGGTTTCATTTGGACAGATTTTACCCCAGTGTGTGGAGTGCAAATCTCGTGCTTCGAAGTGTGGTTGTGAACGTGATAGCGGGGAAACTACTCTTCTAAGGTGTGAAAGTGATGAAATGTAATTTGTACGATCAAGTAACTGTGATACTCCAGCTTTACCTCCAACCCAATTACCAGTGGCTAAGGCATGTTTCAATCGTTGTGTGATTACATCTGCTCGAACTGCGGTTCGAATGTTAGGTTTCCGACCTCGTACTGCAGTACGTTCAAGCTGATACTTGATATCACGCGTTAAAGAATAAAGTGCAACTCTGAACAGGGACATTAGCAGGTCACCTGATAGTTTCAGTCGTTTGTTTGCATAGTGATCCTTGTCATCAGGAGTTCGTTTGTTAAGAACGAGTTCAAGTAATCGTTCAACCATCTGGCCAAGGTAGTACGCTTTATGAAGACGGGTATCATCTTCAGTTCCAATATGAGGGAGCAGATAACGGTCAAGTACTTTCATAGCTCTTGCCAGTCTGTACTCCTTAGTCTGACCAACTGCAACACGCTTTCCTATGAAATCAAGAGCATTTTCTCTTGTTGAACCACTTTCTTCATCATCCTTGAAAACATTGATTGGTGCTGACTGTTCAATGGTGACAATCAGTTCATTCCTGAGTTCGTCATCATCTGAAATAACATCAACTATCTCTCGATCTGACTCGAGGCCTAATGCTTTCATGAGAATTGCTAGAGGGATTTTTCCAGGAACTGATGGAAATGAAACTCTCAGTTCACCAGTTCTTTTTCGCTCGATAGTGACAGGAGCTCTGAAGCCTCGTGAAGTGGAAAATACTTTGGCTATATGGGTGAAGCTCGAGCTCTTGCTAGCCTCTTCAATAAGAATTCGGTTTGGCGCCAAATCTTCTTGTGTGACTAAAACTCGCTCTGAGCCGTTAATAATAAAGTAACCACCAGGGTCTTTCGGATCTTCGCCAAGGGCAATCAATTCCTCAGCTGATTTGCCAAAGAGATGGCATTGTTCGCTTCGAAGCATAATTGGCATGTTACCAACATAGACTTTCAGGGTCTCAAGTCTTGTTGATACTGACCCCTCTTTTCGAACAGGAGTCATGTGAAGAAAGAGCTTGCTGGCGTAGGTAAGATTTCTAATCCTAGCCTCGTTGGGGTTTAGACCATGCTCGCTCCCATCTGCTTCTCGGATTGTGGGCTTCCCAATTTCTATGTCGCCTAGCTCGACAACATATCCCTCAATCTTAGGAGTCAGCTTTCCGACACTGTTTACTACTTGCTGGAGCTCCTCTCGTATAAACCGATTAAAAGAGTCAAGATGTTGGCCTACTAGTCCGTAATGGTCGAAAAATGCCTCTATAACAGGCCAATACTTGTCTCTGTCTGTGCTACCCGACGCCATGAAAGATCACACCGTGAATGTGGAGGACGGGGGAACTACTGCTTGCATGTACGCTTCCCAACGCTTAGAACTCAGAAATCCGAGCTCACACATTTGCTGCAATAGCCGCCCCGTTGTTTTTTACTCTGACAAATCTACCAGTGACCCACACCCATACCAAGATCAGTGGCGGGCTCGGTGGGATTTGAACCCACGGCCAGTCCCCGAAGCAAGAGATGACTCTCCTGTTCATCAGGTTAAAAGCCTGCTGCGCTACCTATCTGCGCCACGAGCCCCTGATGTCCAGACGGATTCTAGTCTACGACCGTCAATGACCTCTTACATGACAAAAAGTCCCATGATTGTTACTTGTAGTCATGCATGAGTGGGAAGCAGTTCTGTCTGAGCAGAGGACGGGAATTCTGTAGCCATAAAAGGATTTGGATAAAACAACTAAATGGCATTACATCTAAGGGGGTTTGGCTGTGTGAGCCAGTCTATAGTATGCTTTAGAAGCTAATAAGTTACTCTATTTTCCAGACGTATTACCCAGGATACCTTTCCATATGCAAATTGTAATCAGGTAGATAACTTTGTCATCAATACCGAACGACAACTTTAATAGAAAAACGGATTTGCAGCAGTCAATCACGCCCCTGTAGTGTAGTCCGGTTAGCATTCAAGACTGTCAATCCAAGCGGTTGACGCTTGAAGCAGACCTCTTGAGACTCCCTCATTAGTGAGGGAGGCGGAGACAGATCCGGGTTCAAAAGAGATTCATGATTTCCATAATCTCTGAATATCCCGGCGGGGGCGCCATCTTTCTCTTTTCTGGTTACAACGTATGAAAACTTTGTCAGAATGAAGTATGAATACTATACAGAATCAATCTCTCTGATCTTTTCTCTTACAATATTAGGAAGGGTTGTTTTCTTTGAATTCTTGTAATCATATATCATCAATTTCGATTCTCCGAGAGCAGCTATCCCCTTGGATTTACTTACGATGATATATTCCGTAATGAAATGGGTTGGTTCAATAGAGGTTACACGAGCACCTACAGTTACTGTATCAGGGTAAAACAGAGGCTTAATGAATTTACAAGAAGTAGTAGCTAAGATTGGACCAATAGCATCATTCTCCATGGCTTCAATGAATCCTACTTCCTCAAAGTACTTTATACGAGCGGTTTCAAAATATTTGAAGAATTTAGTGTTGTTTACATGTTTTAAAGAGTCCATGTCTCCCCAAGCAACGGGAATGTCGACTGTAATGTTGAAATCGTCTAATGATGTCATTGATAACACTTCTACAATTTAGAGATGAGTCACCTACATCAGATAAAAATGATGTGTCAGGTATGCTACAACTTCAGTACCTATTCATTTTCAGGATTCTCCGGGTTCAAATCCCGGCGGGGGCGCCACTTTTCTCTATACCAGACTCAATTTCTGCATCTATTCATTTTCAGGTTTCATACTATCCCAGAAGCTCTTTGGAGGGTGCCGTAAGTCCCAGTCAACCCGAGTATCATGTAGAACACGAGAACAATATGGATCGCCTTGAGCAATAGTATGTTCCATTGTTAGGACTATACTATCGTGATAATTCCTAAACTTTTCATAATCTCCATAACAGCAAACATAGTATTTTAGCTCGGTATCGGGCAGGTCTTCTCCTATGGCATTAAAAAAGACACAGGTATCGTTCCGAAAAGCATATTTTCCATCCCCAATCAATGTGTGAACAATTTCCCAGTCGGATGGTTCTTCTTTGGGTTCTATCGCCTTTTCATAAATAATTTTCACACTGTCTACTGTCTTTCTTTTTGGATCCCTGTTTTCAAGTGTATGGTGAGTTACAAATTTCTTGTACAAATCTATTCCATCTGTTCGATTAAGAGTTTCAGTCAAAACTAGTAGGTTGGAATAATTGTGATGTGACCAAGATCTGAAGTAGTTCCTATTCACAACCTTGGTTTTCCCTAGTTTATCTTCAGCTGGTAATCGAAGTATCTGTAGAATGTAGTTCAGAACAAGTCTTGTGAGTTCCAAATGCTCTTTCATATGTGGATTCTCAGATACGAGTTCGTCTAGGTCAGGTGGATTTGCTTTCCTTCGCTCATCCTCCAGTAGACCCTGGTATTTTTCTATGAGCTTGTTTATATATTCTGGAAAAATGTCTGGATTTTGTTCTCTGATGAATCCGAGGAAGTAGTTCATTCGTTTCAATCGATTCTGTGCTTCCTCAAGAGAATTAATCTCGACTGAACGCTCGAGGGTATCTTGTCTATATTTTCCAGTTTTAACAAATTTCATTCAAAACCACGCTGCCAAGTTTATCTTAGGAATGATGTGTGAAATGCAAGACTCTGTAATTAATAAGAGTGTCAAACCACGCAAAAAAATCTGCAAGTTCCGATTAACTCTTACATCGTGAATAAGATAAGGAGAGAGTATGTATTCGATAGAATGCTCTGGGTTGTGATACTATGACAGAATTCCTAGATTCATGTTATGATGTAATTAAGATACAAGAGAGATCTATTGCACACACTATCAAATCCGTTGATTTGAAGAATATATCAGATATTACAGCAAAACAACGAATTGTATTGATAGGTGCAGGAGATTCATACGCTGTATCCGAATATGGAAAATGGGTATTCCGTTCTATTGGATTGAATGCAATCTCATTATCACCGCCTGAAATTATGCATTTTCCACTGGATTCTGAAACAGTAGTAATTGGAGTTACAGCATCTGGTAGAAGCCTATCTACACTTGATGCGCTCCAAAAAGCTAAAGATGAAGGTGCTAAAACTATTGTATTGACTGATAATTCAGATGGAAAAGCATCAGAAGAAACATCCAATCTGTGGGTAACTAAATCTGATGTAGATTCGTACAATGTTAGTCCGGCTTCACCAACTACAACTGCAATGGCATATCTACTTGCTATTGCTTCTGAATTAGAAAGTAAACTGCAGACAGACCTTCAAAATGATCTCAAACAACTCACAAAGATAGGAAAAGACATGGTCAAATGGGCAGAACATGAAGGCACAATCATTGCCAAGCTTGTAACTCCTGGACCACCTCTATACATGATCTCAGACGGTCCAAATCATGTCGCGGCGCAGATTGGAATGATGAAATTCAACGAGTTTGCGGTTGTCAAAGGGTTTGCAGCCTTACGAGAAGATTTCTGTCATCATCAGAACCTATCCATAAATGATGGAGATCAAGCCTTGCTTATCTCAGGAAAAGATGAGTCTGATGATGAAAGGTATATGAAAGTATTAACAGAAGTTCTGAATATGCAAGCTCATCATATTCATGTTCCTGAAGAATTCGGTTTCAAGACTGCACTTGCACAAACAATACCGAATACTATAGCTCTCCAGATGGGAGCGCATTTTACCGTACGTAGATACAATCCAAATATGGAATGGTTTAGGATGCCTCATGCAAAAGCATTCAGAATATATTAAATTCTACCTTCACGGGAAGATGTATCAATGGAAAAGTAAGGTGCATATCTTGTGACAGAACTATCAAAACTCTTGCTGAAGGGAGCCACTCCAGAGAGAACAAGTGAGATAGTAGAATATATCCACAATCATCCTAAGGAGTTTGAACAAGTCCTAAATGCTGCATTTTCAAAACAAACTAATTTGAAACAACCTCTGCTCAATCTTGTAGATCTTCTAAATGGAACTCTCATGGTTCAGATTATTGAGCAAGCTATCAAGGATGATGATATTCAGATTAGGAAGCGAGGATTGCAAGCTGCTTATAGAACTAGAGTAGATTCTTTGAATTTGTATGTAGTTGAAATTCTTTCTAATCCTAAGGAGGAATTTGAGTCAAGGAAATGGGCGCTTCATATCTTAGGAAGCACAGACCCTGATTATTACAGTGGACACATTGTGAAGATTACTAGGAATAATTCAGAAAGTACGAATCTCCGTAAAGAAGCTATTTTTGCTCTCACTAAAATTGTAAACGACAAAATCTTGGGAACTCTATGTGCATTATTAGGAGACTCTGATGTTGAGATACGACAATCTGGAGCTTGGGCACTGAGCAATATTGGCTCTTCTGATACTATCAACTGTCTATTTGCAGCATTAGATGATGACGATGAGAGTGTTAGAGATTGGGCTATTCGAGGACTTCGTGACATGGATGATACTCGTGCTCTGCAGGGATTAGCAGATGCAATTCATACAAGTATACCAAAAGAACAGGTGAGAATGACTCGTTTGGTAATTGAAAGAAAATCCGAGGTCATTCTCAGAGCAATAGTAGAACTACTTGGTTCACAGGATATTCAAGTCAGACGAATCGCTGCTTGGGCTTTGGGTGTTTCTCCGTATCCACCTGCAGTTCCAAGTTTGAAAGAACTTCTGGATGATGAAGATGAGGAAGTTCGGGATTATGCAAGAATTGCTCTAATTAGGAGTGGGGGATTGGATCCCACTGATTTACGGCTCTGAGTTGATTACTACATCATTCCTTGATAGAGACCACCATCTACGAGCAATAGAGCTCCATGAATATAACTTGAAACTGGACTCATAAGGAATGCAGCTACTGGTCCAAATTCATCGGGTTTCCCAATTCGTTTCAGGGGGATTTTTACAGTAATGTTCTCTTCTGCAGATTCTGAAGCGGATAATAGCTCATCTACTCTCTCAGTCTGAATATATCCAGGACATATAGCATTCACACGAATATAATCAGGAGCAAGTTCAGTAGCTAGTGTACGCATCATGCCAATAACTGCAGGTCGAATTGCATTTGAGAGTAATAGATTGTCGATTGGTTGTTTTACCGAAACTGAAGTGCTGAATAGTATGGAAGAAGAATCAGACATCTTCAGAAGTGGAATTGTTTCTCTTGTCAGCCAAACAGCACTCATTAGTGTAAGATCAAAGGCTTTCCTCCAGTCGTCGTCTGTTAGTTTAGAAAAGGTACCCGGAGGAGGTCCTCCAGCATTAACAAAGAGTCCATCAAGAAGAAGTATATTCGTTGCGATTTTCTTCACTAGTGATTGAACATCTTCCTTCTTTGACAAGTCAGCCACATAATATTCAGCTAATTCACCAAGAGATGATGTTGCTTTTTTCAGTGACTCTTCATTACGACCACAGATTATCACTTCAGCTCCTTCGTTAACTAGAGCTTTTGCAACACTAAACCCAAGTCCTCGAGAGGCTGCTGTCACAAGAAATGTACGGTCTTTTAGATCGAGATCCATGTTCTATACGAATCTCGGAGATGCAGATAAAAAGCACGGCTGCTACTAAGCCGCGCCAAGTGTGATTGGTTTTTCAGTTTTTGCTCCAAGAACCACTTCGAGATGCAAGAATGCAGAACTGAGTCGTTGGAATTCTCGTGGAATTTTGAAATCACCAACATTGAGTGTCACCAATGCGTTCTCAATTTTCCTGATTGAGAGTTTTCTGTTATCTTTAGAATTGAATGCAAGAAGTACTCTGGTGTCATCAGGGTCACTTAGAGCAAAGACTGATTGACACTTGATACCTTTGTTCTCTAATGCGTGCTTGATCTTGGCCTCTATTTGCTTCATACGACTATCGCCAAAGTCTTGTTCTTGTTTAAGGTACTAAAGCGCCTGTATTACCAAGAATTGCTCTATAATAGGCGCTAAATTGAGCATCGAGGTTTCTCGCAACTTCCGAGTGAACAGCTTAACACTTGCCCTCTTCCGTCGTTTGATATACAACAGATAGAATAGTTGTCTGAGTGTGAATTAGATGGACAAGACGAGTGTAGTTTTCTCATTCATCTTCCTGAAGGAGTTGAATAATTGATGAATATTGATGATGTTATCAAGGGGCGTCGAAGTATTAGAACTTACAAGAATGATGAGGTAAAAGAAGACCTAATCAGAGAGATTATTGAAGCAGCAACATTCGCACCCAGTGCTAAGAATAGTCAGTCATGGAGATTCACTGTACTTACTGGTGATTCTAAGAACAAGTTTATTGATATGTACAGAAGTGAACTTGACAAATCGATTATTGATGTTGGTTCCTCATATGGATCATGTACAATGATGGAAGAAGCTCCAGTAGTCATAGTGGTGTGGAATACGAACGAACTTGGATGGACTACTGAAGTTCATAGTGTTTCTGCAGCAATTCAAAATATATTATTGAAAGCTCATTCACTTGGACTTGGAACATGTTGGATTGGGGATATCTTCTATACATACGAAGCTATTATAGACTACTTCAAGAAACCTTGGAAACTACTTGCAACAATAACTGTGGGATGGTCAGATGCAAAACCGGGACCCAGACCTAGATTATCTGTTGATGATGTTACTGAGTTTTTGAATTAAGAGGAAGTAGTCTGATGTCGTTTCAAAGGATATTCAGTGGTTATTTCCTGGTCTAGTTGTCTTAGTCTTGTGGCTTCATCAATGGGAGTACCAGAACTGGGGTCTATTGCTAAGCACGCACCGTCAATCATTTTGGTCCTAAGTAATCCCTTGGCAATAGGATTGTTTCTAAGATGGGGCGCATCCAAGACTCCCTTCTTTACTGCGCGTACGTATGTAATAGGATCAAGAAGCGGGTCTTTCGAGGATTCATCACCCAACAAACGAATTGCTGCTATAAGCACCTTAGCTTCTCTGACTAGCTCATTCTTTCGGTTCAATACTTCTTTGTCATCCAGAGGATTTAGTGTTCCAAGAAGACAATCATGCATAACCCGTCGTGAAATCTTGCAACTCTCAATGATATCATCTGCAGTGGCAGCATGATCAGCCTCGCAAAAACCAACGACATGTACAATATGTGGTTTCAACATCATGGCTGTATAAATCGATGATGCGAGTTGACCCTTGGCCAAATCAAGGTCAGGAGGATAAGAGAAAAGCCCAGGTCGTACCTGTCTAAAAGAGTCAAAGTGAGGTCCATGAAGCGACTCAATGAGTTCGATTTTCGCCAGCATTTTGGCAAGGTCCATTTTGGGAGAAGTTCCCAGAGGTGTGTTTAGCATGTATTGCGCGATATAATGCCTGACACCAGCTTTCTTGGCGTTGTATGCTGAGAGATATGCCATTGTAACTGCAATTGTGTCATGAGCACTTCTCAGACTCCAATGATGCGACTCATTGAGTTCTACAGGGATGTTATGTTTTGCGTGCCATCGGTGATTCTCTTGATTCTCAGCGATTGCCTCCTCAAGGGGTCTTTTGCTTCTTCCATCCAATTCGCTGTACCATAACAGAGGAGTTGCACACCACGCAGTGTTTAAAGTATCCTTTAGTAACTGTGCCCAAGATATCAAATCACGAGTGCCACTATAACATCTCATGAGTGGATAGTTACCTCTTCGCGAGGCTTCAAAGATACGCTGTAAATCTTTGGATTCCCTAATTGGAACACCTCCATCACCCTCTAGACTCTTATTCATCTCGGATGGACGAAAGAAAGATTCTTGGGCGTTCTGATCTGGTCCAATGGAGAGAATATCTAAAACTCCAGCCTCTGCAATTTTTTTGACACCAGTTATGGTTTCTTCTATTGATGGAAGACCAAAATGGTGTCTAATAAGCGGTATCGGACTTTTGAGGACCATTCTTGTAAGTAAATCTTGAGGATTCTTCTCTTCTGGCGGTATGTGTGTCCGACCACGAAGAAAACTGATTGAGTCTTCATCAGTCGAGAAACCAGTGAATATTTCTTCAAAAAGATTGGTTTTTTCTGCAAAAGGTTTGACTGGTGCTGTGCAACCAAGCACCCATCGTTTTCTCTCTAGACCCGATTCTATGACGGCGTTCTTCAAGTCCTCAAGAAGTTTGACTGCACTGGTCGCTGTGAGTCTATAACTCACACCGATAACATCAGGGTTGTGTTCTTTCACCTTCGCTATCAATTCGTCAATGGAAACCGCTGTTCCCAAGAATATAGTTTTATGCCCTTCTTCCTCTGCGAGTGTGAGAAATCTAAGAACACCAGCCACATGGACACAACTTCCTATGGCGGCTCCCAAAATTCTCAAATTTCATCCACCTCCAGTTCGAACATTTCAG
>JAUWOU010000025.1 GCA_030612005.1 Candidatus Thorarchaeota archaeon
AGTTATCTCAACGGTCATCCAACAGAGAGATTGGCAAGCAATACTCATGTCAGATTTGATGGAATAGAGGGTGAGTCAATCCTATTATCCTTCAAGGACAAAGGTATAGCCATTTCAACAGGGTCAGCATGCACATCAAAGACGTTGGAACCTTCACATACACTCATTGCTACAGGTCTATTGCATGAGGAGGCTCATGGTTCCCTACAAATTACTACTGGACGATTCAATACAGCACAAGACATAGATAGTGTGCTCAAAGCTGTGCCAGAAGTTGTGACACGATTACGAGACCTATCACCAATTTACAAAATAAAGAAGGTGTAGAAAAAGATGAAATCTACAAAGTACAGCGAAAAGGTTCTGGACCATTTCCGTAATCCACGGAATGTAGGAACATTAGAAGGAGATGATGTTGCCGTCGGTAAGGTTGGCAACCCAACGTGTGGAGACATCATGGAGGTCTTCCTCAGAATTGATGGGGACAAAATCACTGATGCAAAGTTCAGAACTTTCGGGTGTGGTTCAGCAATTGCTACAACAAGCATGACTACAGAAATGGTCATAGGAATGACTCTTGATGATGCAATGAAACTTACTCGAAACGATGTTGCAGAAGAACTAGATGGTCTTCCACCAATCAAGATGCATTGCTCAAACCTAGCTGCTGACGCGCTGCATGATGCGATTACTAGCTATCAAAGAGGTAGAGGTGATGATATTCCTGAGGATGAAAAGAAGGCAGATGCCAGCGCTGAATGTGTTATTGTGGGCCAAGATGAATTCCTCGACAAGGGAGTATGGCTAGCTGTTGATAACCTGAAAGAATTCGAAGACCAGAGAACTCTAGTTCTACACACAGGAGATGAATCTGTGCAACAAGCTCTAGAGCTATCAGATGTCAGTGATCGAGTAATACTTCTCACTCCCGAGAATTCTGTTGTTACAACTCCAGACTTGGAAGAACAACTTGAAAATTCAAGAGTGAAAATCCTTTACGAGTCCAGACTACTTGAAATCCGTGGTGAATTTGAAGTTGAGAAGGTCTTGATTCTAAACCTCGATGAAGATGAAGATTACGAGTTATTCGTTGATGCAGTAGTGATAATCGAGTAGTTCAATCATCAAGTACATATCGCAGTGCACTCTCATCTGAACACATAATGTTCGAGATTAGACAAACAACAAGTGCTGACAAAGCGCTTCTCGAAGACATGTATCTAGAAGAGGTCGAAGATCATGCGGAGAGGGCAAGAAAGTTTGCTGAAGACCTGATTAACCGTTTTAAAACAATGATAGCTTTGCAAGATGATCTGCTATGTGGTACATTGACTTGGGACACAAGAGGTGGCTATGATGATGGTGTTGCAGAAATCATCGGACTTGGAGTTAATGAGAAATTCAAACGGCAAGGGATTGCTAAGAAACTAGTAAATTATTTCATTCAAGAAACCTCGAAGTTCTATTCTGAGAAAGGATATTCACTCAGGGTCGTCTTACTTTTCATGGAGGGTACAAACGAGGTGGCTCGTAAATTCTATTCAAATCTGGGATTCAATGAAGCTGCAAGGTTACCAAAACTCTACCCTCAAGATGATGGTGTGATTTGGACAAAGCACATCTGATGTACAATCGTATTCAACAGGTAATAGAACAGTCAATAAGCAAACTTGACTGAATTCAAGTATGAATAATGGAAGCGGCATAGGTACGCTTCAAGAGCGGTCACTCCATGCTACAATCAAACAGTTATACAATACTCCAGGTACGAAGACCGAAGTAAAAGTAGATGGTTTTGTTATCGATGTAGTGAAAGGAGACCTATTGATTGAAATCCAAACTAGAAAGTTCTCAGCTATCAAAGATAAACTGTTCAAGTTAATGAAGAATCATCCAATTCGACTTGTACACCCAATGCCTATGGAGAAATGGGTCATCCGACAAAGTTTGGATGGAAGGGAGATCAGTAGACGAAAGTCTCCAAAGAAAATGAATCTCGCACATATTTTCGAAGAACTCGTTAGCATTCCCACATTCATAATTCACTCCAATTTTGAATTAGAAGTGCTTCTAACGAAAGAAGAGGAAATACGCGTAAAGGATGGAAAAGGAAGCTGGAGAAGAAGAGGATGGAGTAGTGTAGATCGTAGACTCATCGAGATAGTTGATAGACATCTATATTCTAATCCAACAGACTTTCTACAAATGATTCCAAGTTCACTGGAAGAGCCTTTTACAACTCGTTCTTTGGCTGAAGCAGCAGACATTCCACGACGTCTTGCCCAGAAAATGACTTATTGTATGCGAAAAATGGAAATATTGAAGGTCGTCGGAAAAGAGGGGAATGCACACCTTTACAAGAAGAACCAATAATTATCTAGGTTCCGCTATAATATCCGAAATGATTTCAAGGTAATCAGATATGGGAGTTTCCCATTTGTGAGTATCTTTGTTGAAGAGATCATAAGGATGAGTTTTCGCACCTCTAGTAAACTCATGCATGACTTGAAAGACACAAGATTTGAGATATGGTTTCATCAGGTCAAGTCCTTGGAGGAACCCGTACATATCGGATGCGGGAAGTCCCATTCGAATCCCCCACCGGGTTCTTGATTCCATTATAACTGAACCAAGAAATGGATGAGTATAGAAATTGTTGATAATTCGTGCAACAGGTTCTTCAATTTCGAGGAAGAGATTGAAATGCAGCATTACGGCTCCAGGACTGAAGTTAGAGCTATATCCATTAATTACTCCTGCATTCTCCAACCTACGAATTTTCTTCGTAACTTGTGTTTCAGATAACGAGAATTGTTTGGCAAGATCTTTCTGCGGAACCATTGCATTATCAAAAAGACTCCGTAGTAATTCATAATCATTAGTATCAAATTCTAAAATCGATGGGTTCTCTTCACATTTCGTGTTAATCTTTTTTGTTTTAGATTTAAGGTTCTTCTTGATCTTCTTGTGCCAGTCCTTCCAATCGTATTGCCAACCAAGTTTTGGATTGAAATACGTGAAATCACCGTACTTGTGTTCATAATCAGTAAGATCAAACAAATAGAAGTCCGATATCAGACTTTCTTTTTGGAAAGCCTCTACCAGTCTTCTTGGTACACTGGGAGTTGTAAGAGAATAAAGAGAATAAATGACAAACCCATTATATCTGCCGTAAGTTGAAGTCCAGAAATAGATACAACGAATTTCCTCAAACATTTTTTCAAGAATCGGTCTGGACCCAGGAGTTGTATTAACAATCAGAAGAGTTTCTCCCATACCCATCTTTCGTTCATGTGTGTATGCTCTAACAGGATAGAGTAATTCCGCATCGCGCATCTTCTTAATTCGATACCTGACTGTTCGTGCAGGAATACCAGTTGATTGACTGAGCTCTTCAGTTGAGGTTTTACCTCCCAATTTATCTAAAGCCCCAAGTATGTCAACGTCTTTCTGATCAAGTGGACGAGTACGAGTACCAATCTTAGTCAGACCATCACCTTCTCTTTGTAATTCGATAGAAATGCACAATTAAGCTTGATGTTGGAGCAATCCTCGTTACGCTGTTGACAATCCTTATATTAAACATTTGTCAGAAATAATACAATTCTTCTTCAAGCGACATGTGGTGATTGTGACTCTTTCGCTTGGTTTGGAAGATTTAACTGGTGACAAAGATGAATCTACCTGTGAATCTCACGAAAAGCACACTAATCGTACTAAATGAATTAGCCACTGAAGGTCCAATGTGTCCTGCAGACATTGCTAAAAAGAGTGGACTCGCTATGAGAACTGTCACCCTTGCTCTCAAAACCTTGCAGTCTGGTCTTTTCTGCAGAAAAGTACCGAATCTACATGATATGCGGAAGCCTATGTATCATGCTAATCAAGTGAGGGTGAATGAACTCCAGAGAAAATCAGAAATCTGGCGAAGCATAGCCAATATTCATTTACCAAGATAGATTCATACGTTAGCTGTCAGGCTAGAGGAATTATTACTTTAAGACGGAATATTGAATTATCGACAGCCTGAGAAGCATCCATTCAGGACTGCGTGCATTACCGCACCACGAGCAACATCGATATCAGGAAGACCTGTTAGAAGTTCTTGACAAATCCTTATTGCAGGGAGTCCGACAGGTGCAGGAAGATCACATCCGTCATCTTCTTCCAAAACATCAATTTTTTTGATGACGTTAGTGGGAAGTCCAAAATCAGAAACAACAGATTGCATAATCTCCATTGCGGCATCACAGAGAACGCATTTTTCACTACTATACAGGATAATACAGCTGCACCTTCCACACTCGGTCTTCTCTGTTTCAATGGGAAGAAGGGCTGATTCTGTTCTTACCGTCATCTCTTATCAGTAGAAAGATATGAAAAACTGAATATAACGAGTATCGACAATTACTCCCCCAATAGAATGCATTAACTGGGCGTATAGATTGATTCTAGAGTAGATAAGAACGAAAGTATCACATTTGTTAATGGCCCCGTTCGTTTTCTTGGAAGAGCCCGCTATCACTCCAAAGGCCTCCTTAACAAATGGCCATATGCACCCAGATAATACATCCTGAAATTACTGGTTAATTGATTAATAAAAATGTGAATGAATATTTTGGAAATCACTCATTGCATTTGTAAAGATTTAACTTGCAGCTAGAAAACCTCTTTCAAATGGATACTCTTGATGCAATCAGAGCTTTACCAAAGGTCGAGTTACATATTCATATCTTGGGTTCGATAAGACCGGAAACATTGCTTTCAATCATAGAAAATGATGGAATCAAATCTCCATATTCAAGTGAAGAAGAAATCATCAAGCGCTTTGAATACACAGATTTTGCAAACTTCCTTCAGGGCTACATGGAGATTGTAGAATACATAACGGATGAACGTCACTTCGAGCAAATAACGTATGAAATGCTGAATAACTGTGCCAAGAGTAACGTACACTATGTTGAGGCCAGCTTTTCTCCAAGTGATCATATTCCAAAAGGTCTAGATTTTGATAAGATGGCTGATTCAATCAATAGAGGAATTCAAAGAGCGAAACAGGATTTTAGAATTGAAACAAACATTAGGGTGGATCTTGTTCGTAACTCTAGTATTGAAGAAGCAATGGGGATTCTAGATAACATCGAGAAAAGTCCGGACAATATCATTTCAATAGACCTAGGAGGAAATGAAGCTCAGGATCCACCAGGACCCTTTGCAGAACCTTACAAGCGAGCTAGTACTATGGGTCTTCATCGTGTAGCACATGCAGGTGAAGCAGCTGGACCTGATTCCATATGGGAAGCAATACGAAGCCTCGATGTGGAGAGGATAGGTCATGGAGTCACTGCACACCAGGATCCTGAATTAGTCGAGTATTTGAAACGTGAACGAATTGCACTGGAGATGTGCCCTGTGAGTAATCTAAGAACGGGCGTTGTGTCGTCAATCAAAGAACATCCAATTAGAGAATATTTTGACAAGGGTCTACTTGTCACTGTAAATAGTGATGATCCTTCTCTGTTTCATACCAGCATGAATAATGAGTATCTCCAACTTCATGAACATCTGAATTTCTCCCTGAGTGAATTGTACCAAATCTCTTTGAACAGCGTTCAGACAGCTTTCATTGACGAAGGAAAGAAATCCAAATTACACAGAAAATTCTCTGAAGAGTACAATGAGATAGAATCTCAGGTTGTGGGATAACTTCGTCATGGTGAAGTCAGGGGACAGAAGGGCTCCTAATTCTCCGAGTTATCGACAAATTCCGTTTCAGATTCTGTGGATTCTTCAAATTCTACAGGTTCTTCAACTACGGGAGTTGATTGAATCACAGGAGTTTCTTGAACCGCTTGATGGGACGCCTGTGCTGAGAGAGATGTTGCTAGTCCAACTCCCGCCGTCAATCAAAGACCACCCAATTAGAGAATACTTTGACCAAGATCTCATTGTTACAGTCAGTAGTGATGACCGTTGCCCGAAACCTAGACAATCGTGGACATCAAGGTCCCTGACTGATGTTCGGTTCCTGCTTCATCGAGGCAGCATCTTGCAGATCTCGGAAGACCTACAGAAACGTCTTACGGCCTCTCCAACAGGCGTTTCATGTCTCCGTGCAACTCGCGGCGACTGTAGAGTCAGTTCGTGGACTTGGTTCTTGTCCTAAATTCACTCTACAGAGTACTGTTCAATCTGGACTATATAAACACCGATGACAAAATGTCTAGCTTTGTCAAGGTTTTATGCAGCTGTTACAAACCCTCTCTATTTCATACGGACATGAATAATGAATACATTCAGCTCCACCAACAACTAGGTTTCACTGTTCCTGAGCTCTTCCAAATATCCATGAATGGTATTGATGCAGCATTCTTAGATGAAGAAATAAAGAGTCAACTAAGAAGCTCTTTCTTGAGCGAATATGACCGGATTATTGAGTAGACTACCTCTACTGAATTCCACCGGGTTCTTGTATACCAGGCTGATAATCGTTTCCGCTCGCTGACTTACGTTTTCGAATTAATTTCCCAATGACTGCACCAATGACAGAGAATACAAAGGAGAAGAGATAGATGACTGGTGTGATGATGAGCATCACAAGAAAGTAGACTAATCCCACTACCATAATCTCGATAACATTCCCTTCAACTGTCCAGGCAAACATTCCTCTAAGTGAGTACATTGGAATAAAAAGAATGAGCCCGAGCAAAGTTTGGTCAGGATTCAATATGTCTACAAAGACAATTGGTGCAATTAGAATGCCAATACCAATACCTCCAATCCAAGCCACCATTGTGCTAATGATAGCATCTTTATTTGTACCTGCGACAATTCCAATAATAATCGCCATGATGAAAATCACAGGTATGGGACCTGATATGAAGGTCAACCAACCAAAGACAAGATCGGTAAGAAAGAGGGATATACCAACAATAATTGCTAGACTTAACTCTAGTTTAACCACACAATAACCTCCAGGTGTTACTTACTATAAGTTACTGTAAATTAGTACAACAAATTATCTTATCAATTAGTCGAAAAAGTTTGCATCTTCCTCAAGAATTCCCCACGCAAGACAAGTTCCTACAGTTTCCAATGGGTGCCATTTCTCAGCAATAACTTTGACCTCTTTTGGTGTTGGCATCTTTTCGAAACCGTAGAATTTCATTATTCCTTTCCTAACTCCAAGGTCCTTCTCTGAAAGGATATCAAGTCGACCCATCGAAAATATCAGGTACATTTGAACAGTCCATTCTCCAACACCTTTGATTTGTACAAACAAGTTGATGATCTCAACAGACGATAGGTCGGACAGAGATTCGAGAGTACGATATTTCCAGAGGAATCCTCCCCTTCGAAATGCTTCTGCTACGTTATGTAGATAGGATGCCTTCTGTCTTGAAAGCCCTACACTCTTCAACTCCTCCTGAGTTTTGGCAAGAACAGAGTTTGGGGTTAATTTACCAACGAGTTTGAGCATTCTATCATGGATTGTCTTGGCAGCTTTGCCTGAGAGTTGTTGATAGACTATAGACCTGATGAGCATCTCAAATGGAGGGATTAGTGTTGGCTCAAGTTTTATTTTTAAATTCTCTACCGCTTTCTGAAGCTCAGGTACCTGTTTCTTGAATTTTCTAAGAATTTTGGCGGTGAAGATGTTTGACATTTGTGTTTCTAATATTACGTCTGCTAATGACTGTAACGATACACTTGCTCAAGATTGTAGCCATGGCTATTGAATTGAATCTTAAAGCTCAACAGAGGATCTGAGATTCACATTACAAGCCTGAAATGAATGAACAGTCCCTCACATTATTGTGCTTTTCGACACGGATGCAACAAACTCCACAAGGTTGGACGATGGTGTTTCAATAGGCAAGTCACAGCTAGTGCTAAGAATGAATTTCCCATCAGAGCCACCATCTTCTAGACATAACCTTGATGCGTCAGCAACATTCTTTGATGAACTGCCAATCATTAAGGCGGTATCAACATTTCCCATTAGTGTGGCGTTTCCTCCGATAGCTATTCGAGCTTGCGTAATGCATCAATCATGCGATCGATTGCAGCATTGATGTTATCATAAGTTTGAGCAAATGACATACGCAAGTATCCTTCACCACCCATTCCAAAGAAGGCACCAGAAGCTGTTAGTACCTTTCCCGCAGTAATCAAGTACAACATCGAAACAAGAGACCCTGACTGTTCTAAATCACTCATGGTGAAGACGTCAGGGGGTATTGATCTTAGGAAAGGTTTGGCTTCATTCTTCAGATATGATATCATATCATTCAATCGATGTTTAACTAGTTCTTTGACGTTTGCTAATAGGTAGAAGCTTCCTTGTGGTTCCCTCGCACTAATGAAAGGAACTTCTCTATTTACTCGATCCACAAGAAGTCGTCTTCGTCGGTCATACTCGGACACCATGTCAATAACTGCGTCCTGAGGACCCTCTAAGGCTGCAATTGCCGCAGCTTGAGAAACCACTGGTGCACATATCGAGCTATATTTGTGAGTTTTATGAAAAGCCCTGATTAGTTCCTCAGAAGCTATAAGCCAACCTAATCGGAATCCAGTCATGGCATAACTCTTTGATAAACCATTGATTGTCAATGTACGATCTTGCATCCCATCAATAGATGCAGGGCTGTAATTCTTCACACCATCATATACTATCTTCTCATAAAGCTCGTCTGATAACACAAGTAAGTCATGGTCAACAGCTAAGTCAGCCACAGCCTTTAGGCACGCTTTATCCAACACACCTCCAGTTGGATTGTTCGGTGAACAAACAAGAATCATTTTGGTCTTGGGTGTGATGGCATTTGCTAACATATCAGGATCAGGCGAAAACCTATTTTCCTCTTTAGTCACAACGGGTACGGGAATACCTTCGGCAATTCGTACCATCGAATCATAGGCGAAATATGCTGGCGTTGGTATAATTACTTCATCACCCCGGTCCACAGTAACTTGAATAGCACCGTAAATGGCAGGACTTGTTCCAGATGTTACAACTACTTCTGTTTCTGGGTTTGGTAGGAATCCATTATCTCGCGCAGTTTTCTCTGCGATTGTTTCTCTCAAAGAGAGCAATCCTTCATCAGCTGTGTAATGAGTGTCGCCAACCTTTAATGATTCAATAGCCGAATCAAGAATGTACTTTGGAGTCCTAAAACTCGGTTCTCCAAGACCCAGACTTAGTAAGTCAGGTGTTTTGCCAATATGAAGCAATAACGATATTCCACTTGCGGGAAGTGTTTCAATACTCCTTCTAATATTTACCAATATTCTTCACACCACTATTTCATAGTCCAAGTATCTTTGCAACGAACTCTGGAAAATCGAGCATCTCAAGAGTGCTCGATGCTTGTTCGACCCCTTCTCGAAGGTTGAATGTGCAAAACGGACAGGCGGTAGTCAACACTGAAGAACCAGTTTCTTCTGCTTCTTTGATACGGATTTCAGCTGCACCACGCGCTAGTTCACGATTCGTTGAACGCACACCTCCACCTGCACCACAACATGAAGCTGTAGCCTTATTGTGGTACATTTCTACTAGTTTCACTCCAGGAATTGCGTCCAACGCTTCACGAGGTTCATCATAGATTCCCATATGCCGACCAACATGACAAGGATCATGATAAGTCACTGAAATTTCTTCGCCACTAGGAAACTGTATCTTGCCTGCCTCTATCAACTCTTTGAGGAGCATTGGAAAGTGAATTATCTCAAAAGGCAGTTCCTCACCCAATAATTTAGGATAATCAACTGAGAGAGTTCTGAAGCACCCAGCACATGCAGTAACAACGCGTGTTGCTCCAATAGCTTTCAGAGCATCCACATTGTGTCGCGCCATCTTTATTCCATCATCAATGAAACCCGTTCGGAATGTGACGCTGCCACAGCACCACTCTTCCTCACCAAGCATCTTGAAGTCCACATCAGCATGTTTCAAAATATTAATTGTAGCCTCTGCGATACTGGGAAGTCTGTATGTTGCCATGCAACCAGCAAAATATACTAGCAGTTTTTATGTCCTCGCAAGTTCTTTTAGGCGTTCTCGGGCATCTGAGCCTTCTCCAAAGGGATTATGAGTTTCACGCAGATTCTTAGCAATATCCTTTGAGATTGCATTCCCGTGACCTCTCTCGACCAACTCAGCACGAGCAGCTTCTACAACTGCCGCAATATCCAGACCAGAGAGACATGTAGCTGTGCAATTCTTACACGTTGTGCATTCATACATCCTTTCAGCAACTTCGTCCCAATCAAGCCATCCCTGAAGAAGTGAATAGAGGATGGTCATCTTGCCCTTTGCACTGTTGGACTCAAGATTCGTCTGTTTGTATATTGGACAGTTCGATTGACAAAGACCACAGCTAACACATTCCATAATCACATGTCTATATTCTTCAATCGGCATAATTTTCACTCCCGAACATCCTTATCTGCCACATATGCAGAAAATACAAACTCGATATCTTCATCACGTTCATCTGTATCTAAGCCCATCTTGCCAGGGTTTAGAATACCCTTTGGATCAAATATCTGCTTAATTCGTTGATCAAGATTCAGCTTTGTATCACCAACTGCTTTTCGAACAAAATTATTCTTCACATAACCAAACCCGTGTTCTGCAGAGATTATACCCCCAATGGAAATAACATATTCAAGGATTTCTTTCTCAGCTAACTTCATAGCATTCCAGTGTTCACTATTATTAGGATCCATTAGAACAGCAGGGTGAAGAATACCAATTCCTGTATGACAGAAAACAGCAGCTAAGATACCATGTGACCGAATTATCTGGCCGATATTTCTCATTGCATCAGCCATTTTGGTTAGAGGAACGCAAGGGTCAGCAGCAGCAAACCCGAATTCCCGATAACCGGGGTGCACATCAACAATAGCAACATCAATCTCCAAACGCGGTGCCCAGAGAATCTTATTCATTTTTTCATCACGCGCGATGATTACATTTTCGCCGCCATGATCTTCCAGAATCTTCTTCATGATACTGAGCTTATGTTGCAGATTCTCCTCGTTGAATCCTTCAAGATCGCCTACGAAATTACCTTCGCATTTGGGAAATCCCAGATTCATTACGTCACTAATTGTATTGACTGTGTAACCGTCTGTGGCTTCTAGTGTACCGGCTTCCACACCAGACATTGTGATAGCATGAGATGCTGCCATCAAATCGTCGAGATTCTGGAAGAACCCACCGATTGTTGCGGAAACTGGCATTTTTGGTACAATTCTAAGGATTGCCTTGGTGATTATACCTAATGTTCCTTGTGAGCCAGCAAATAAAGCAGAAAGGTTGTATCCCATATTGTATCGTGGAGCTCTCGTTCCAAGCTCAAGAACTGTACCATCCAAGAGAACAACCTCCATCCCTTGAATCCAAGACCCGACCCTACCATGCCTATATGCATGATGACCGTTTGAATCAGAAGCAAGAATTCCACCTATTGTCGCAGCATCATGGCTACCGACATCATGAGGAAACGATAATCCTTGACGCTCAAGCTCATGTTGAAAGGTTTCGTACCTGACACCGGGTTGAACAATAGCCACGAGGTCATCCTTACTTATCTCGAGTATCTTGTTCATACGACTAAGATCTAGTATTATACCCCCTCTTACAGGTAATGAAGAACCTTGAAAGGAAGCTCCTCCACCTCTAGGAGTGATAGGAATGTCATTGCTTGAGGCAACACCAAGGATTTTGACTACCTGATTTGTGTCCTCCACAAAAATGATCATCTCAGGGACTGCCAAGTATGGTGTCAAGTCTCTAGAGTAGGCCATACGGTCGACCTTGCTCGTAATGACGTTTTCCTCACCAACAATTGATTTCATCTGTTCTACTATTTTGAACAAGGTTGGAGTGCTCCTCTATGCTTTTGCGCGCTTCTTCGTTTTCATCGTCATTCTACGACGGACTAGTTTGTAGATAATCCATAGTATCAAGAGGACTGCAATAATTCCACCGTATCCCAATAGAATATTCTGATCAAAGAATCCTCCAATCATGTCCAAAACAGGAATTGATAGGATAAACTGATTCAACTGCTGAATGGCAAAAACGATACCAGTTGAAACTAAGAAATTACCAACTAGTGCAGTAGATGTAGTGACAAACAGAACTAGGTATACCCATGTGATGCTAGTTGGATCAAAATAAAGGAGATACATCTCAACTGCAAATAGAGCTACTATGAGGAAAATAGCAATATAATCTCGAGCTTTGAACGAGTTGTCATCGATTTCAGTTCGATCTTTCTTTGCCCCAAAAGCGCGTGCGTTGATTGCTACTTCCAAGTCCATTGCTCTTCTGAACATCAAGAGAAGAAGGGGTGTAATGATTGGTACATAAGCACGTCTCAGTTTCTGGAACATGTTTGCTGCATCAATATCGAACCCGCGCGTTTTCTGAGCCTCAATTATGTTGTCCATGCTCTCTTGAACAAGTGGCACAAACCTCATTGCAGTTATGAACATAAAGATGATTTTCTGTGGAACCTTCATTTTTGCAAGAGAACCACTAATCTTATTCATCGGCGAGGTCATCGTAAATATGGGGACCACCATCACAACAGAAATTACTCTGAGCATAATAAGAAAACCGTACATCAAACCGCCAACTGTTATTTCACCGTAGTTATTACCAACTACAGGAAGATCGAATAATTTGATGAAAACAGTTGGATCGCCAAACCTGTACATCAATCCCTGTATGAGAAATAAAAAGACAAACAAGAAGCTGAGAAGCTTCAGAAGAAAACCAAGGCTATTTAGTTCAACTTGCCCTACCTTCCACCAGAGGGTAGCAAAAAATATCCAAATCAAAAGGATGCTTATATGCGATATAGATGTACACTGGACCACTAGGAGCAAAGCAAGAGACATGTAGAGTAATTTCACCAGGGGATTCATTCTATCCAGGACTGTATCTTTCTTTACGTATTCAAAAGCCACTTTCAAGCACCTCCTGCTTCAAGACAGTCAACCAGCTCATCTACAGTCACTAGGGTTTCACGTATTCCATAGTCCTTCATTTTTTGAGAGAGTTGTGTTATCTGTGGCGTTTTTAGAAAAGCCTTTTTCATAATATCATGCATCTCAAATATTTCTCTCTTAGGCCCATTTGCAACAATTTCTGCATCTGTCATGATAACTACTCGATCGGCATACTGTGCAACCAAGTCCATATCATGAGAGATCATAACTACAGTCTTGCCTTGGTCGCGCATTCTAGATGCAATTTGACATAGGACATGACGACCTCTATAATCCTGTGCGGTAGTTGGCTCGTCCAGAATGAATATGTCAGGATCCATAGCTATTCCAGCAGCAGCAGCAACCTTCCTTCGGTCTCCAAAACTGAGTCTAAATGGAAATATATCTCGTACATCTTCCAAATCAACTTCTTCTAATGCTGTATCGACGCGTTCCTTGATTTCATCCTCAGGAAGTCCAAGGTTCCTCAGTCCAAACTCAATTTCCTTTTGAACACTAATGCTAAACAATTGATAATCAGGATTCTGGAGAATAAGAGACACACTCTTAGCAATACTACCAGTGGTGAGTTCTGATACATCCTCACCTTCCACTCGCACAACTCCTTCAGTGGCTTCTAAGAGCCCTAAGAAATGCTTGACAAGTGTTGTCTTGCCACTACCGTTTTGTCCAATTATTGCTATAAATTCTCCTCGATGGATATTCAGATTTATGTTCTTGAGCGCAGTTACAGGTACCCTTGCAGGATAAACAAAGGTGACATCATCTACTTCCAAAACCAAGTCACTTGAAACCTTAGGTGAAGGTGGTAAATCCTTCCACTCAACTTTCAGGAATCCTTGGTCGATAAGACCAGTTAGAAGAGAATAAGTTTCATCAACAGTTAGAGGAATTCCTCCACTCTGTTCATATTTTTCCTTGAAACCAGGAATCTTCTCTGCAAGCTTGGATGCCAGTGTGGAAACCGCAGGGGGATTTACTCCAACTTCACGGAGTAGCTCATGCTGAGAAAAGACCTCTTTTGGTGTTCCAAGTGTAGCAACCTTGCCTTCATGCAAGACCAGTATCTTGGAGGCTAGTCTCGCAACCTCCTCGGTCTTGTGACTGGCAATCATAATTGTCATTTCTTCTTTTTTCGCAAGCTCATGAACAACATCAAAGACTTCGGTTGTACCAACAGGATCCAGCTGAGAAGTGGGTTCATCAAGAATCAGAACCTTTGGAAGCATTGTTAAACCAGCAGCAAGAGCAACGCGCTGTTTCTGCCCTCCACTCAGTTCCTTAGGCTTCCTCTCTTCTAAACCGGTTATCCCGCACACCTTAGCAGCCCATGCAACACGTCGCAGAATCTCGTCACGATCAATTCCAAGATTACACGGACCAAACTGCAGCTCGCTTTCCACATTTGTAGTAGTAAATTGAGTTTCTGGGTCTTGAAGAACCATACTTGCAATTTTAGAGAGCTCGATTATCGGCGTCTCCCATGGATCAAGATTGTGAATTTCCACACGACCGTTCTCAACTCCAGTAAAAACTGTTGGAATGATTCCATTCAGGTGAAAGCAAAGAGTGGTCTTGCCAGCTCCATTCGAACCCAAAATTCCCAAGATTTCACCACTGCCAACCTCGAAGTTAATATCTTCAAGAGCAAGAGGTCCGCGCTCGTAGGTAAAGGTGAGGCTCTCAACCTTCACAACAGATTTTTGTGTCATAGGAGTAAACTCCAAATTGAATCTGGTAGCAAACTTGTCCAATATATCTGTTTTGAATCATTATTCAAATATTTGGAATATATTCGTATAGGAGAAATACAGAATAGATTATTTCAAAAAAAGAGGGAGAGCACTGATTTAGTCAATCAGTGCTTCTAAGATCTACCATATAGCACGAGGTATTCTAGGTAGTCCGCTGCGTTTGAGTGCTTCCACTAGTGGAATCGCAATGATTGTAGTGATACCTGCAAGAAATGGCCACCACCAAAGGTAACCCAGATTAGTAACTATCACTAAATCAACATGATAGGAGAAGGTGTACCAGTACGGTGCAGCCCACCAGTAGTAGAAGACTTCAAGAGCCATCAGGATACCCAAGAAGACTGCAAAGTATTGTTTCTTTGGATCTTCACCTCGAGCCCATTTTGGAATCCATGATTTTCCTATCGGTGTTAAGAGAATAATTAACCAAGGAACCCAGAACACAAGTGTTGTGCCCCAGTATACTATGTCTGCAGACGATCCTGCAATTGTTGGCCAAACATATGGAAACACGATAAACATGATTCCTGTTAGCGCAACAGCAAGAATGGTTAGTATCCAATCCAGTGCTTTATCTGTATTAAACATCAGAGCAACAAATACTGCAGGGAGTATACCCGTTAGTACTACATCAAGAAGACCTAATGGGAACATTGCTGGGCTAACAAACATTCCAATGAATCCACCTAAGATGGCTGCTATAATCCCACCAATAGGACCAAGAATCAAGGGTCCAATGGCTGTGAATATAAGCGAGAGTGGTATGAAACCACCACCACCGAAGTATGGAAATATCGGAATTATTGCTAGTGCACCATTAATTGCACCATACACAGCAATGAACGATAAACTTGCGCCTCCATAACCCATGGAAGCTCTTTCTCTAGTGCGTTCTTCAGTCACGTTTTTCTCCTCCGAGTAGATTGATATTCTACTTGAATGAACTTAGAGTTTGTAAACGACTATATATTAGTTAGGAAAGTACTTATTTGGTTAAAAAGGGATTATAATTTGTAACCAGCCTCAAAAAATGGTTTTTTCCACGAAGGATTGAGCTCACTCATCAATTCGGGTCCAAAGTAATCTGGATTTGCTGAGTTTGAACAATATTAGATTGAAGGTCAGTTGATTAATGCGTAATGATATGGGGATTAACGTACTAGTTCATCTGCCGTTTAGTTGATTGTTACGGATTGTAACAACCATTTTGAACTCAAACGAAACAGTATTGTTATATGTCGCATTTATGAATAATGATTCATCAAGATTGTATATCGAGTGTGAACAATAATGACAGGTGAATCTTATCTTTCAGAGATTACAGAACAGTATATTCAAAGGACCAAGCAATCCAAGAAATTGTTTGCTGAAGCAATAGAACTCCTGCCCGGCGGGATAGGGGGATCAGCCCCGACCTATAAGCCGTATCCTATGTTTGTCAATAAGGGAGAGGGGTCAAAACTGTGGGATGTAGATGGTAATGAATACATAGACTTCAACCTCTGCTGGGGTGTTCTCCTTGTTGGTCACAAGCATCCACTACTGATGAAAGGCTTGCAAGAGCAATTGGATTATGGCACAATGCCCGGTTTTCCCTATGAAGAAATAATTGAAGCAGCAAAGGCACTTGCTAGAAGATTTCCGATGGATAAGATCAGATTTGTTAACTCTGGTTCTGAAGCAACATTGTATGCAATTAGGTTAGCACGAAGATACACTGGAAAAGACAAAATCATCAAGATTGAAGGTGCATATCATGGGATTTCTGATTCATTACACATCAGCAAGAGACCTGCGATTGATAAAGCTGGACCACCAGACAAACCAAATTCAATACCATATGGTGGAGGCATTACAAAAGCCACCGTTAAAGACACACTTGTTGCGCCTTTCAATAATATTGACGCAATCAAGCAACTGGTGAAAGATAATAGTGGTCAAACAGCGGCTATTATTGTAGAACCCATGATGATGAATGCGGGTGTTATTCCCCCGCAAGAAGGATACCTACGCGCGCTCAGAGAGATTACAGCGGAATCTAATATTGTACTCATCTTCGACGAAGTTAAAACGGGCGTTAAGATGGCACCAGGCGGCGCCACAGAATACTTTGGAGTAAAACCAGATCTGATATCTCTTGCTAAAGCAATTGGTGGTGGGTTACCCATTGGAGCCTGTGGTGGTAAGGAAGAGATAATGGCAGGAATTGGTAAAGAGGGCCTATTTGGCACATTCTCAGCCAATCCTTTATCTATACGAGCCTGCAAAATAACTCTGACTGAGATTCTCACTAACGATCAATATGATAAAATCGCGCAGATGGGCAAGAATCTCTTATCAGGCTATCAAGACATTATCGAAGATCACAAGCTACCAGCCATAGTCCAAGGAATCAATGCAATTGGCGGAATACTATTCACGAAGGAACCAGTAATCAATTACAGAACGTGGACCAAAGTGGATCAGGAAAAAACACACGCTTACTGGATTGCTATGGCAAACAATGGAATCATTTCAATGGCATATGGAGCTGAAGAGGAGTGGCTTATTTCAGTTCAACATTCTAAAGAAGATATCCAGCAGCATCTTGAAGCATTCAAGAAAGTAGCACCTAATCTTTAGAAATCTGAGCAATTAAACAATAAATGTCAGTGTACATCTCTAATGGATTGCTTCAGACATATAGGAGCTGAAGCAGCCCATATATTTCAAAGATGGAAAAAATAGATTGGTAAACTATTTAGTATCAACAAAGAAATAATCCAGAATAAGTATCAATCAAACTATAGTTCCGATAATGCGGCGTAATCTTAAGAAAACTGTATGAAGGTCTTACTTGAATCGTGAATGAATTACTGATTGGAATTGGTGCAGGATTACTTAGTTCTCTCTTTTTCGCAATTCAAAATGTTGTTGTGAAATGGATGGGGAAAGAAGTGAAACCAGTCTTTGCAAACTCTGTAAAGATGTGGGTTTCATTACCAGTAATGCTATTGTTAGCATTCAGTCCATTTCGTAGTGCAAATCTTAATCTGCCGCCCCAAACGATAATATTTCTAGCACTGTCTGTTCTTTTTGGAGCAGCCTTCGGTGACTTCATCTACTTCGCTAGTCAAGCACGAATTGGAGTTTCTTCTGCCTTTGCTATCGCAAACACGTATCCGATTATCACATACCTACTGGCAATTGCGTTTCTTGGAGAAACATTCTTCGTCACTCGTTTGTCCGGCGCAGTGCTGGCAGTTCTCGGTATTGCAATCATTACTCAAGAGCAATCCAAAAATACAGCAGATGAGGATATTTCAACTCACAAAACAAGGAACTATTCCGGATACGCTCTAGCAGTATTGACAAGCATCATGTATGCAATTGCAACCATTATGATAGATAGCGGAGTGAGAAATGTAGACCCCATTGATGCTAACGTTATCAGGCTCGCATTTGGTTCCGTTTTCTTAGTACCACTATTCTATGCATATCGTAGGAAAGGAATGAGCACACCATCAAAGCGTAATGTGAGAATCCTAACAATCGTAGGTGTGTTTGGCCTTGCGTTTGCATCCTTACTCTATGTGGCATCTATCAAGAATCTAGGAGCTTCACTAGGTGCAATACTGGGCTCTACAGCCCCCCTGTTTGCTCTTCCGTTCTCCATTTGGCTTCTAGATGAAATTGTTAATTGGAAGGTGGCTCTAGGAACAATCATATCGATTTTTGGTATCTGGCTGACAATTATTGCAATCTAGTAGAAGATACAATAGGAACAACTAAGTTATTATGTTAGACAATGAGTGATTTATCTATGGCAGCTCAGGAAATTGAATTGTACTACAACGGTTCTAAACAAGAGGTTAAGATACCGGCTTCTTGCACTGTAGAGATTGTGAAACCAAAAGTCATTCAGTCATCTATGGAAGAAGATGATATCATACAGGCGGCATTGGATCATCCAACTGATTCTATTTCACTATCGAATTTCATAGAGGAAAACAACTCATTCCTATTAATTCTAAATGACCATGCAAGAGCTACTCCAACCCCGAAAATACTCAAGCATGTGCTTCCTCTTCTTGCAGGCAAGGAATTTGGTGTGATTATTGCAAGCGGCACCCACGGACTTCCAACCGAAGAAGACCTGAAAAATCAGATACTCGGTGAATTTTACGATGATCTAAGGGAGCATTTAATCTTTCATGATTCCAAGAATGATGATTTCTTGAATCTTGGAGAAACTAAACGCGGAACCCCGATATTGGTAAATAAAATAATATCTGAATATGAAGCATTCATCCCGATAAATTCAATCGAACCGCATTACTTTGCAGGGTTCACAGGCGGGAGGAAGAGTTTGATTCCAGGAATCTGTGCCTTTGAGGCTATTGAAAAGAACCACTCCATGGCACTACTAGATGAAGCTCGAATGTTGGCACTTCGAGGCAATCCACTTCATGAGGATTTTGAAGAGGCTGCAGGAGTGATAATTGAAGGGCACCCAACTTTTGCAATCAATGTAGTTTTTGATGGCGCACACAATATCGCGGGTGTGTTTGCAGGAAACATCTTTACGCAATTATACGAGGGTGCAGAACTCGCAAAGGATATCTATTCCCCGATTGTCAATCAATCACCGGATGTTGTTATCTCTGTGGTTCACAGTCCACTTGATCAGAACCTCTACCAAGCACAAAAGGGGTTTGAAAGCTGCCTTCTCACTCTCCGGCCAGGTGGAATTCTTATTCTAGTAGCATCATGTTATGACGGAATTGGACCCGATGATTATGCGCAGATGCTTCAATCAGGTAAAAGTCCCAGTGATCTCGCAGCCAAGTTTGAAGAAATTAAGGTGAACTACAAGCTTGGATGGCACAAAGTAGGATCTATTCCTCCATTCTTGGCTGAAAGGGAACTATGGATGGTGACCCGTCTTGATAAGACAAATCTTGATCGCATGTTCATTAAAGGTTTTGACTCTATTCAGGAAGCTGTTGACAATGCAGTGGCCGAAAAAGGTCAAGATTGCAGATTCCTAATTGTAGAGGATAGTGCAAACGTATGTCCAACTCATAGATGACTTTTGTATCTACGCCGAGTCATTGGGCCCTACTCTTCAGGGATAATGAGTCCCATAACAATGTAGCCAAGGATTCCGATAACTGCGAGGCCAAACAAAACCATTACAATTCGAACAAATGTGGAATCAATATTATAATGCTCTGCAATTCCTCCACAAACACCCATAATCATACGATTGTTTCGTGAACGATGTAGTCCCTTTGATCCACCCGAGTAATCAGGAGTTGGTATTTCCGACATACTAATACTACCACCATTTTCTACTAATTACTGTCCGATATTTAGCCTTTGTGAGTGGTTAGAGGGTGTATCTTTGTCTGTCAAGGAACTCCTACTTTTTGGAAGATTCCAGAAACTCCAGCTCGGGAGATAATTGTTGAGGATGTGCTCTTTGTACTCAAGACTTCCTCCTTAGAAACACGATGACCATAACGACCGCTGCTGCACCTCCGAGTCCTGCTCCTAACACAAGCGTCATCACTGGGTCGACACCTTCTGGGGTGGTGCTTGTGGTTGTAGTGTCAGTTGTTGTAGTTGTGGTCGTTGTCGTTGAAGTGGTCGTAGTAGTAGTCAGTGGAGCTTCGAGAACTGTCACAACCAGTATCGCAGAGCAGTAGTTGTCATATGGGTCATAAGCTCTCACTTCAAGTCTGTAAATTCCAGGCTCGAGAACTGTAGCATTCGTGATAACTCCCAGTACATCCAATGTGAAGTGTGTTGTATCATTTAGCCACAAATGATCGATGCCTGATTCATCCCACGCCACAACCTGCACCTGCAGTGGTTCACCATATTCGATTGTTTGGTAGATATGAAGGGTCACCCAGTCAGGTGGTGTCGTATCCGGTTCGGGAGGTTCAATTGTTATTGAGAAGATTGCTGAGAGTCTGTTGTCATATGAGTCAAACACAGTGATGTTCAGACCGTATGTAGCTGGCTCTAAAACTGAATTATTTGTAATCCTTGCAGTACTACCTAAGTCATAGTAAGTAGCACTCAGTACGAAGTGTGTAGTGTCATTGAGATTCCAGTGGTCGATACCTGAGGGGTCAAGAGCTGGAATCTGTAGGTCTACTACTTCACCATACTCGATCATCAGATTCAATGGTGTGATTACCCAGCCTGGGGCGGTGGATTCAGTAAATGGTATTACTTCCATGTTGAACTTGGTGGAAATGCTAGAACTGTAGATGTTGGTGACTGTTATTTGCACTCCATAGTCGCCTAGAGAGAGAATTCCAATCAATTCTAGCACACCCTGACTGTCTATTATGAAATGAGTCGTGTCGTTAACTGACCAGAAAATTGGTGCTGGTGACGTTACGTTGAGGTCATAGGCGAAGTGTGTACCAGTCATAACAGTCTGATCTACGGGTGTTTCGGTCCATATGGGCGGCGTTGGCAGGAATATCAATGGATGAAGATCGGAGTTTACGCTAAACATGTACGGGGTATCGCCAAAACCATCCTCATTAGCATCAATGCCCACATAATCCGACCAGTAGTTGTAGTCGAAGACATTGCCGCCAGAACCCTCAAAATCATTGCCATTACCCACAGAGTTAGCATCAAATACATTCCACAATATGTCATTAGTATCAGAATAGAATAGGTTAATTCCCCAATCATTATAGCTGCAGGTATTATTCGTCAAAGTGTTAGATATAGAATATTCCAGATCGATACCATAATGTTGATTATTATTGCAGGTATTGTTGACCAATATGTTGAGGTCAGTAAAATCAAGAAGGATACCAATGTTGTTGTTGTTGCACAGATTATTGGCAATTGTATTGTGACCTACACTACTATAGAGGAAGATACCATAGTAGTTGTAATTGCAGGTATTGTTGACAACTATATTGGAGCCAAACCCATTGAGGCAAATACCATAGTTGTTGTAATAGCAGGTATTGTTGGATACTGTGATGGAGTTGGAAGATTCGAGGTAGATACCATAACTATTGTTGCTGCAGGTATTGTTGGCAACTATTTGAGAGAGGGTCCAATTGAGATAGATACCAGACCTGGTGTTACTATTGCAGGTGTTGTTGGACAAGGTGTTTATCAACAATGCGCCTGCAATGAAGATGCCATCGTCGTTGTTACTGCAGGTGTTATTAGTCACAGAGTTGTCTTCGGAAGATTGTAGGTACATACCATAACTATTGTTGCTGCAGGTGTTGTTTGACACAGTGTTGTTATTGGACCCACTCTTCGAATAGATTCCGCTGTCGCTGTTGTAGGAACAATTGTTGTCTGTTATGGTGTTATAGGAGGACCATCTTAGAAAACTGATCCCAATATTGCTATTGATACAGGTGTTGTTCTTTACCAATAGATAGTGACAAGACCAGATGTATATGCTGTAATTGTTATTGTCGAAGATGTTTCCCACTATCTCACCAAAAGTCACATTGTTCAGATAGATACCACTACCGGGAGAAACACTCGCACCCGTTAGGTTACAATTTTGAATCGTGAAATTGGACCGAGTGTTACTGATAGTGATGCAATGGCCTGAGAATCCTCCTCGGTCAATATCCAAACCCTGAATGATGAACGGATTTTGAGGAGTTCCGTCACCATCCCATCCCTCAGCCAGGGCAGTATCACTGAAGTTGGTATCCCCATCAATGACTATTGGAGCATGCGGTGTCCCTGCGACAACTACATTTCCTCTTTCGGGTTCTGAAATTATACCGGTTGACTGAAGATCATTATCACCAAAATGGGTGACAGGCGCCACACTTCCTAGAATCAAGATGAACATCAAAGATACAGTAACCCAAAAGACGCCAGTCTTCGCACGCATAAACATTCGCTCCTCCGCTGTGACGAACGGTGTCGAGGTCTGTTCATGCAAATTCAGATGAATGCAGTAGAAGTGGTTGTGTCGGAATCAATCTCCATCGCAGCACAACCCTAACTATAACGTTGTCTACTTATTAATCAGTGCAGGCAGACCAAGCTTGGAGATTTCAATTAAGAGTGGATTGCTGATATTCATACATTAATGATGAAGTCTACTCTTCAGGCAAGATGAGTCCAATGACAATGTATGCAAGAAGCCCAACAATTGAGAAGGCTAACAAAAACATTAGAATTCGAATAATTATGGAATCGATATTAAAATACTCTGCAATTCCTCCACAAACACCCATAATCATGCGATCGTTTCGTGAACGATGCAACCTCTTTGGTCCACCAGAATAATCGGGAGTCGGTATCTCGGACATACTACCACAATTCTCTACTAATTGCTGAACAATTTAAAGCCTTTGTGAGCAGGTTATAGGGTGTATCTGTTCTGTCAAGAAACTCTCCTTGCTCATAACTTCCTTTTGAGCACGACAACAACAAGTACTAAGACTGCTACCCCTCCCAATCCAGGTAGACCAAGCTTGGAGATATCAACTAGAAGCGAACCATAGAGTGTATCTGTGTCTATCAAGAATTTCTTGTATCTTTGCAGGATTAACAAGAATTTACAGAGTATTGCACAGTAAGTTCTTACACTGTATCATCTAGGGCAGATAGCAGGTCTTGCAATAAATCGGAGGGTTCTTCGATTCCCACTGACAAACGCACTGTTGATTCAGCTATATCCATCTCCCGAAGAACCTTTTCATCAATCCCATAATGAGTTGTCAATGCAGGAATGCTAGCCAGACTTTCAACACCACCAAGAGAAACTGCATTTAAAAATAAGTCTAGAGAATCAACGAACTTGCTCGTTCCGGCTAAATCGGATTCGAGTTCAATTGATAACATTCCCCCAAACCCATCCATTTGTTTTCGTGCAACATCATAATGCTGATGACTGGAGAGACCTGGATAATGCACTTTCCTAATTCTTGAGTCTTTTTCGAGTTTTTCAGCCAAATACTTTGCATTGAAGTTGTGTCTTTCCATTCTGACACTCAGTGTCTTTATCCCTCGGTCAAGTAGGAATGATGCAAAGGGGTCCATTGTTCCTCCAAGAAGCTTAGCAGCACTGCGTACATTGGCCATCATTTCGTTCGAACCAGAAATGGTGCCAGCAATGATGTCGCTATGTCCGCCGAGATATTTGGTAGCACTATGCATCACTAGGTCAATACCTAACATGTGTGGTCTCTGATTTATTGGAGAACCAAATGTACTGTCAATCATACTAATTGTCCCTGTTGCACGAGCTGCATCAACGACTTTCTTTATGTCAATAATCTTCAAGGTTGGATTCGTAGGGGTTTCAAAAAAGCAAAGTTTGTAGGCATCACTAGAGTCAGTGAGCCGATCAACGAGCTGGTCAGTATCAACATAATCTACTTGAATCCCGTTCTGAGGAAGTATCTTGTTGAATAACTGAACAGTCCCTCCATAAATTGAATCACTTGATAGAATCCTCTCGCCACCTTTCACATGACCCATCACAGCAGAAGATATTGCCGCCATTCCTGAAGCTAAGACATGAGTGTCCTCTGTCCCTTCAAGAGCACTGATTTTTTCCTCAACGCTCTTAGTAGTGGGATTACTCCAACGAGTGTAAACATGTTCACCTGATTTACCTTGTACAGAGTCCAACATCTGTTGCTGATTCTCAAAAACAAAAGTAGAAGTCTGCGCAATCGGGACAACTGCAGGTCCTGACTTTAGTGTGTGTTTACCCTGAACACATAGTGTCGAGGGATGTCTCTCTTTATTCCTCACCAGTATCGCTCCAAACAGTTTCAAAGGAATAGTGCAAGTCAAACTTATAGATAAACGGAAACCTGCAAAGACCTGCAATATGTAGGTGCTTTGCAGTATATTCCAATGAAGGCAGATTATAACGTGTACCTGTGTCTGTCTAGGAACTCCTGCTTCTTTGCAGGAGTGATTGAACTGAAAGCTTGGTGATATTAGCTTTGATTGAATTTTATCTCTTATCTTGATTTTAAATATCCGAAAATGATTAGACCCAATCCACCAAACTCACCAATGAAAGCATCAGACAAAATGGGGAAATAGATTAACCAACTCAACCATGCACAAATCCAAAGAAAAAGCCCTAATGCCATAATCCGAATAGCAGAAGGATTCGCAACCTCTTTCCTGAGATCGCTAAGCCCTTTCACCACGGCAATAGCACCAATAATCTCACCATAGATGAACTCGTTGAAAATGGGGATATAGAAGACCCAAGAATATAACCCCAAACTTAGGATAATAAATCCAATGAAGAAGATAATTGCTCCAGTTCCTCTTCGCGGTGGAGGTTGATACCCAGGGCTGATTGAACCTTGTGGGGAAATTGGCAAGTCAATCAAAGCGCCTCCAGTTGATTCAAGTCTATCTTTCGTCAGAAGAGTTCCACACTCTCTACATCTAACGGTCGTCCCTCTCTGGATAAAATCTATCTCCTGTCCAGTCAATCTTGTTCCACAATATGGACAACTTAGTTCTGAAGAATAGTTTGACATAGTCTAACCTCTATACTTTGGAAAGCCCCTAAATAGAATTGCTGCATAGATAGAATAAATCTGTCTACAATGTGTACCTGTGTCTATCAAGAAACTCCTGTTTCTTTGCAGGATTGAATGACGAGAAACTTTGTAAATATCCGGTTTCAAGATATAATCTGTTATGTTTTGATTATTCCTTCTTTCAGCAGAAAGAGAAAAACACCTACTATTAGACAAACCCATCCTGCAGCATTGAGTGATGGTTGAATGGTCCCTAAAATGATTAGAAGAATGCCACCCAACACAAGAATTGCTGGAACAGAATCTGCAACGAAATCCATTTTGTAGCTCATACCTACCACATTTGCTATTTTTCCCTGAGTGCATATAGATGTTAGGAAAGACGAAAGTGACTAGGGGTATCCTCTCATGCTTGATAGTTACATGCTTCTTAGCTAATTAGCATATCATCGAATTCAAATTTTTTCCCTGATTTCCACCCAACATAAAGAGGTAAATCATACTCCTTACGTAATTTAATTATCCAGAGCTTGTCCTCTCGTTTTGGTTCGTGATTCAACAGTATAATCCAATATGAGTAAGTATTACGGTTGGGATAGTTATTATAATGAAGCAACTGACCAACAGCAGATCGAATTTGCGAGATGGCAGATTTGTGAAAAAACTTCGCCTCAACTGCATATGATTCATCATTATGAGAAAAAGTAACATCTATGTAATGAACTTCTTTTTTGGCTTCTATGTCTAGATGCTTTAGCCATCTCATGAATGAATTTACTAGCATAGCTTCTCTTGGGGTTCGAGTAACTTGTCGCTCCTCTATCGTGTACATTGATTGAGTTTCATTGTGGAAGTCAGAGGATCCTTCGAATGTTGGTTTCGGTTCAGATGAATACTTGGAGTCCTTTTCGATTGGTTTCAGTTCTTTCTGAGGAGAATGTATTCGACGAGGAATATCAAATGTTGATAATTTCCTATTTCTGATTTCGTCTTGTATAACTGATACTTCATCCCATTGATCTAATTGCTCATGATATATTGCTAGGGCATCCCAATAGAAGTAGTTGTCCGGATCGACCTGCGTGGCAATTTCGAGATGTTCTCTAGCAGAATGGAAATCTGTATCGAAAAGCATCAGACTTCCTAAACCAAATCTACATTGAGGATTATTAGGATTCTTCTCAATACCAGCCACATATGCATCCCTGGCAAGACGATTATCTGAGTCGTGAAGAGCCAATCCTAACGCATACCACCCTTGTGAATCATCGGGATATATTTCAATGAATGACTCAGCGAGTGCTTTCAAATATTGACAATATATATTCCGAGATTTTGTTACACCTACAATTTTACCCACGGAGTGCAGAATCATTGTTAGAATATCAAGGAGACTATACCAAACATCGATTGATGGTGGATCAATATCAATTGCCTTCTGGAATGCGTTGAGCGCATCATCTAAAGCCCCGCTTTTCCTCATTATAGTACCGACACTGGTCCACATAGTGGCTTCATTAGCATTCTGACTTTTTTCAAGTAGTTCAAAGACATCATTAGATCCATATTCCACAAGTGTCATCATGGGAAGGATGATTTTGTCGAATTTTACTGACAAAGGAAACCACTGCACATCGATGAAGTTACGGAATACATAGTTATCACCTTTAGGAGTCCTATCTTTACCCTTTTTGGAATCGTAATATGCTCTTTTTGTAACCTTTCCAATTCCAACGATATTCTTTCGTCCCCGTCTTGCTAGAACAATGTCGCCAACCTGTATTTCTCTATAGAACTGCCAGAGACTATTGACAATGGAAGTTCTTGATCTTTCCTTATACTTGGGAAAAACTCTCCCAGCTCGAGTTTTCATTTGGTCGTATGATAACTTTGAAACATTTCCCATCTTACTCCAACCCACTGCTAGAGTTTGATTTTCTTTGTCGAAGTTCCAAACTTGTTGAAAGGTTTGGAGATAGTCATCGCCGAACCAAGGTGTCACTATCCAGTACTTCTTCTCGAACATACTTGTTTTACTCCTACCACTTTTGGTCAAGGTAAAACTGTGTCCTTAACTGTTTCTAGTTTCTTTGAATATGCCAGAACTTCCAGATGGCAACCTATGAACACTGGACAATTCTATGTGTTAATTGACTATAGTGTGTACATGTGTCTATCTAGGAACTCTTTCTTCTTGGCAGGATTGATGGATGAAGGTCCCCAAAGATAGTTAGATTTAGAAGCATACAGTATATCCACTAAATAGAGGGTGGTTTCTGATTGAAAGCAATAGGAGCAATACTTGTCTTCTTGAATGCCGTGTGCGGTGTGATATTTGTTATACTGGCTTTGTGGGATTTTGAGTTCCATTGGTTAATATTTCCAGTTCCAGTGATTTCTTCTTTATTCCTAATACATGGATTCGAATCAGAGAGACGAGATATTACAAAGAAGCATTTCAGTTCTGATAGTATCAGCAAGAAGGTACCAGAGATTGATCAGAAATCTAGCTTGATTCAGTTCATCATTAATCTTCTAGCCATCATTATTCTTCTAGTCATTGCTATCTGGTTACCACTAGTCCTGGATGAAGAAATCCGCTTCTCGTTGTATATTACTGGAGGATTCCTAGCTTTCTATTACAACTTCGAGGAAATCGGAAAGGAATTAGCACGAAGTAAACTCAGAAAAACCAATATCTTAGTAACAGGCTCATAAAGTGTACCTGTGCCGGTCTAGGAACTCTTGCTTCTTTGCAGGATTAAAGGAACTGAGTGCTTGGAATGTATTCCTTGTACTTTGGCAAGAAGGATTCAGCTTTTAATTATTTTTATGTTCTTAATCAACAGTCAAAGTGTCAAGAAAATTCTTTTAGATTGTCGAAATGTTATGAACAGCGTCTATTCATTTGGAAAGATTGTATCATCTTGAATCCTTTCAAGTCAACATCTAGCCATACTTGCATATGCTATTCATGAACGCGTATCAAATATGACTGAGGAAGATTAAAGTCAATCAATTGCTCAATATATTGATGATGGACATGGCTAAATGCGTTTCATTAATCAATATGAAAGGGGGAGTGGGAAAGTCCACTCTAGCAGTCAATCTGGCTTGGCAATTTACTGGATTAAAAAAATGGAATAAGAGAGTTCTAGTCATCGACCTCGATCCACAATTCAATGCAAGTCAATATCTGATTGGAGTTCAAAAATACCAACAGATTCTTAGCAATCAGATTCCTACTGTATGGGATGTGTTCGAACAGATGACTCGTACACCTAGCAAGACATCAAAGCAGTTGAATCCCAAATCAGTATTGTATAATGTAGTGAGTTTCCCTGACGGGAGTCGCATTGATTTAATCCCATCGCGACTAGAACTTGCATATTCGTTGCGGAATCCCAGTCAAAAAGAAGGATTACTGGCACAGCTTGTTTCGAAAATTGAGGATGATTATGATCTCATACTACTTGATTGCGCACCGACAGAGTCTGTACTCACAACAGCTGCATACCTTACAAGTAACTTCATTCTCGTTCCTGTGAAACCAGAATATCTCTCCACAATTGGCTTGCCCTTGTTGGTACGCTCCATCGATGAATTCAAGGCAGCACCATATGGAAACAACAATTTGCAGCTCGCAGGAATAGTGTTTAACCATGCATCGAATTATTCTCCAGAAGAAAAAATCTCAAAGACAGAAGTGAGGCGAATGGCCGCGAAGAATAAGTGGTATGTGTTCAAGTCCGAAGTCAGTTACTCTCGGTCGTATCCAAAGGGAGCAAGAGAAGGAGAGCCAATCTTCAGAACATCATATGCCAGATGGAAGCAAGCATTTAGATTTGCTGCATTTGCTGATGAATTCGCCGGGAGAATAGGTCTATGATAGAAGAACAAGAAATGGATTTGCTATTGGACCTTCTAAAACTGCTGAAAAAACATGGAGATAAAACGTTCTCATCGCTTGCAAACAAGCTAACCTCAGGAGAAGTGATTGGAAATTTGTCACAAATTTTGATGCAAGTATCAAAAAGGGCCGAAAAGATGCCAAGACCTGAGAAGGAACGAAAAGGAAAGCAACAACATCCAATTCCAAAATCATTGTCGACGCTGGAAAAAATTGATCCGCAGAAATATGGAATCTTAATCGAGTTCCACAGAGATTTAGTTGCAAAAAGAGTTCTTCCCTCATTCAGAGATATCAAGCAATTTGCAACCGATTGTGATTTGCCGGAAATCTATGCAAATTCTCGCCAGAAAGTCATCAACCCACTCATCGAAGCCCTTGTTGTATCACCTAATGAAATGGTGCATGAATGGATTAAATCAGCTAAATCTGGTCAACAAACGGATCGAAGTCTGGAGGGTTGGGGTAAAATCATCATGAAGAAAAAACAGGGGGAGTAATACAAGCATCTGGAAATCATTATGTCTTGCAGAAGTTCGTGTTTTACCCCATCTCGGTACATCTAAATGAGTAAATTGGACGTATGCGTTTGTATCTAGGTTCTGAATATCAAAGGATTTCCTTCTTTCCATTCAGGAGATAGGATAATTTTCTACAGAGTATACCTGTGTCTATCAAGGAACTCCTGCTTCTTCGCAGGATTGAATGAAGAGAGACTTTGGAGGTAGTCAGATTTTATCATTGTAAAACTCTTCAAGTCTGGAAAATTCATCCAGAATTTGCTGAATAAAAGATTCAAAATTCCTCCTTTCCACGATTAATACTCGATTTGATCCTTTTTGGTAAATAAAATGGGAAAGGGAATTCAATTTCCTGTTTTCACTATCAAATATCTCCAATTTACCATCGATAACAATAACTGAAATTAGTCGAGAGATTACTTCACGTATTCCCATTGTTTTCAAGGATAAAATCACCTGATAGTTTGCTGTTAAATCGGAATTAAGAAGAGTGGTAGAATTCCGTATTTTATCTGCACAGGGTCCTTCAACAAACTGAGAAACTATCTGATTTCGCCGAGTATCTTCGAAGCAAGAGTAAATACCTTCCATATTCTCTCTTGTTACGCCATCTTTTCCCAATAATTTCTGAAGTAGATTAGTTGGACGTATTACTCGGCTAAGAGGGCCCCACTCAGTCGATATTTCAGTTCGAAAAACTGCACACATTGGTACATTAGAGTGAATGCATCTGATATCAAGTCTAAATTCAACTGGATTAGGAAGAGTGTGAGATTTGAAGATTTTTTCTGCATGGATTTCCAATGGATGTGATTCCACTACATTTCCCATATTCATCCAAGAAAGTTTGTCATGCAAAATAATATTCCACGCATCATTCTTTAGAAAAGAATAAACTTCTGAACGAAGTCCTTCTAGAGAGTTATTGAAGACAGTACTTGGAGTATCTATCAGTTTAGTTTCAGTACCAATATCGATTTGCGTGTGAAGGAT
>JAUWOU010000002.1 GCA_030612005.1 Candidatus Thorarchaeota archaeon
CATCTGCTGACCTGTGGAATGACCTATCTGGCTCTGGTAATGACGGGACTATACATGATGCAGTAGTGACTATTGGCAACCTTCCCATGAATGATGAAGAGGTGGTCAGTCTTATTTGGGATGCAGTCTTCATTTCAATCGCCGACCCCACTACTCAGATATTATCTCTTGGATTGAATGCATCAGGAATCATTGTGACTGCTAGTTATGCTTTCGATGATCTACCTTTTGATGGAAACATCCAGCTAAACAACACTCAGTTCTCTTATCTTACTCCGGGGCAACGTGGATATACGGTTTCCTCTATATCTGATGATTCCTACGGAATAACGGTCATATTACTGAATGATGAAACTTATGCTATATGGGTACTTCATCAAACTGTCTTACATCTTGACCCCCTTGAAGCCAGTATCCTTGTCAGCACCATCTATGATTCTCAATTTTTTTCTGTTGATGTGTATCTGACAGATGCAGAACTGAATCTGATTTCTGGATGGGTCAATCTCACAATTGATGGAGAAGATTATGTTGTGTATTGTGACGGGATTGTGAATTCAATATTCTACTTCGTTCCTACTATTTCAGATATCTATACTCTTGAAGCATTCTTTGAAGGGAACTCTAACTATAGTGCAACAGAAACAAGCATTTTGTTGACTGCTAACCCAAGAGATATTGTTTTCACATCTGATATTCCATCTGAGATGACTGCACAAACCTCTGCGCAATTCAGCTTCCTTGGAGTTTATGACAATGATTTCCAAGGAGACTTTGAAGGCGTAACATACATTCAGAATTTTCCAATCAATTCTATCTTTAGTATCTGGTGGACAATCTCCTCTGATTATGGAAATCCAAGAACCTTCACGGGAACTTGGAATATTACTGTTGGTGATGGCACAGGTATAGTGACGATACCTTGGGATCTTGACGGAAATGGTTGGCTCAATGGCGCCGACTTCATCTGCTACTTTGTTATCCACGTGGACGGACTTGGCATCTATGAAAACATTACAATTGAAACACCAGTGACTGTACTTCAACCTCTTGAGGTCAATCTGCAAGTCCCCTCTCTAACTTATAGTGATCAATCTACACTCAACCTTCAACTGTATCCTCTATATGATTCCTCATTCACGGAGGGTCTAGACCTCACAATTACGCTCTATGTTTCAAATGACAACACTACTTGGGTGTCCATTGGTGAGTTCATCACTACTACTTCAGGCTGGCAAAGTATAGACTGGACCTGCACAGACTCAGGCATGCTCTTCTTCAAGGTCGAAGCAGTGAGTACTGAACTTTACACTGAGAGTATCGGCTATGCGAACTCAGCGGCAATGAAGGAAATAACAGTATTGACAATAGAAGGTGTTGGAAACTTCATATATAGTGATCAAGGTGTACTTGTAGCCCTGCTTTCAACTGATGATGGTGAACCCCTTTCTGACTACTCTGTATACCTAGAGATAATGGATGGGACATGGGTAAGCATAGGTTCAGGCCTTACAAACGAGTCTGGTCATGTAAGTATCCTCTGGACACCCATGCTTTCAGCTGGTACTTATTCTATACAGATACGCATGTCACTTGCTGGTTCACAGTACTACCTCACACCGGATAATGCAGTGGGAATAATTACAGTAGGTAAGGAATCCACTGTGGTTAGTATTGATTCTGCAACAGCAGCTCAAGGGTATGTACGTACAAGAGTCACTGACGATGATGGTAATCCTATTGTCAGTATTCAAGTTCATTTCTATGTTGGTAGTAATCATGAATACCGAGGGTCTGGAATCACTGATAATGATGGATATACGCGTTTGAATATCACTTTGAACAATGATGAAACATTGGAAGCTGTAGTCAATGAGGATGACTTCTACTATGGTTCTATTGAACAGGTTACAGTTGCATTACCACTCGATCTTATGTTCATTATCTCTATATTGAGCGCTATCTGTCTCGTTGTAACTCCAATAGCTGTAGGTCGAAAAGTCATTCGTGGAAGAAGAGCATCAAGTCCACCATCTGTATCACCCGAGGTCAGTAAAGCATTGGAAGCGGAACGTGATAGTATTCCAGAAAGAGTTCGTGAGCATTCTGAAAAACGGCTTGCTGAACTTGATGGTATAGGAATAGATAGCGGAGAAACCACCGAAACTCTATCAATTGATGATGACAGTACATGAGGGAGAAACATGTCGATTGATAAACGGAGAGAATGAATGATGTGGGACTCTTGGGATGTCACAACCTACACTGGCTTGAACCTTGATGAAGAAGAGGCTGATAGAATCTACATGATGAGTCCAGAAGAACTCCTCAGAGAGGCCAATGACCTTCAAGTTAGACCTCGAAAGAAACGAGTCGCTTCAATTGCATTTCTCCACTATGCACGACGGTGTATGGAGATTGAGAGATGGCACTATGTGGAAGACGCCCTCAAGACAGCAACCACACTAGATTCAAAGAACGGCGCAGCTTGGTTCCATCGAGGTATGGTCCTGATGAGGGAACATGCATATCATAACGCTAGTCGAGCCTTCAAGAAGGTTTGCAAACTACAACCACAAGTTATTGATCACTGGGCTGAGGCCGGTGCTGCGTATTATCATCTTAAGCAGTGGGATGACAGTAGGGAGGCTCTTGAGCAGGCTCTGGTGATCAAGCGTACTCCTCGTGTGCTACAATTCTTGGGACTGACTCTTTTCGAACTCGGACAGGAGAATGAGGGACTGACCTTGTTGCAAGAGGCATACACACTTGCTCCTGATGATAGAGGAATACTGTTCACACTGGGCATCATTCTCTTCCGACTTGATAAGACTCCGGAGGCTTTACCACTCCTTCAACAATCTGTAGATCAACCGAAGAAACAAAATAAGACAGAGAAACGAAGGGTTCGTGATGCACTTGATATAGGAAGGAGTGATTTTGGGTCTTGGCTTGTTCTTGCGGATGTCTTTGAGCGTCTTGACCGGCGCTGGGAAACCATCATGATTTTTGAGATGGCAACAAGGGTCATGCCCAAGAATGCTCAGGCGTGGTACGAGCTATCGCAAGTTCACACTGATTACGACCTTTACGAGGATGCAGTCCATCAAGCCTATGAATTGGATAAAACAGATCCAGATATTCTCTGTGAACAGGGACAACTATTCTTTGATGCAGGGCTTAAGAAATATGCACTAGACATGTATCTAGAGGCAGTTGCTTGTGACCCAAAGCACGAGTTCGCTTTGGGACGAATTGATGAGATCGAGGAGGAATTCGAGGAACTTGAACGTTATGGACATGCCCCATATCTTGGAGAGTATGGTTACAATGCAGCGTATGATGACTACTATGACTAGGAGGATTGGAGATTACAACATTCATAGACCTTGGAGCTGAAGACTATCTTCGTCTTATGAGAGATTCCTTGGACGAAGAAGTATTCAATAATCCAGATAATCAGGTCATCATCAATGATTTCGCCAACCAGAATCTTGTTCAGGCTGAGATTGATTGTATGCTCAGGATCCAAGAGGACGAGAATGACAGTCTTGTGTGGGCGTTTTTTGGATTGTTCATGATGTTGCGTACAGATACATTTACAGCGGGACCTGCATTAGAGAAGGCAGTTGCTTCTGACCCTAAGAACATCTTTGCATTGAACCTCTTGGGAGACTTCCTGTGTAGAAACGGAGATTCTAAGAGAGGAGAGGGCTTCTACTGGCGCTCACTTCAATTGAAAAAGAAACAAGTCCATCCTTTCAAGATGCTCTACTATCAGTTCATGTTTCGAAAAGAGTATGAGAGAGCACTCAGGATGATGCAGGCAGTCCTTCTCATCGAACCAAATGATGGTAGAGCTTGGGCAAGTATTGAGTATACGATTCGAAAGATGGAATCCGATGCCTTTGCTGAAACAATCATGCTAACTCTGACCAAACATTTACCAAAACAGTATCGTGCTTGGTATATCTACGGTAGTCTTCTCCATAGGACTAAGAAGTACAATGAGGCTGAGAAAGTCGCACGTCAGTCGATTGAATTGAGAGATGACCATGCTGGATCTTGGTCACTGCTTGGAACTGTACTCACCGATCAAGGTAAGGTTGAGGAAGCAATCGAATGCTATCTCTGGGCTGTGAAGATCGAACCAATGAACATGGAGCTGTGGTTCCTCCTTAGTTTGCTCTTTCTCAAGAATGGAGATGAGAGTGAGTGGAAACGTGCATTAGATGTGGTTGTGTCTATAAATCCAGAAAAAGCAAGGGCATTACTGGAGAATCTTGAAGGGAAAGAGAAGTAGTATCTCAGTACTATCGTCTTACACATCATATCCAAGAGAGTATGTACAGATGGGGATTGAAAAGGACGTATGAATCGAAATGAAGGAGAGATTTAAATCATAGAACCTGCTTGACAACAAAGAGGGAGATTTCTTGAGCATCTTTGATGACCGTCAGTCAATGATTGAGGTTTGGAAACAACTTCGTGAAGAGATGAGACAGCATGAGGAAGATACATTGAATGCAGCTGAACGTATCAATAATCTGAGCGTTGCTATTCTACCCGTGTATTTTGTTGGGTTGGGTCTTATATTCTCAATGCTAACAGGAATGATACAAACGATGTTTTTGTTCAGTCTCGGATTCTTCCCTCTCATTCTTGTTGCTCTAGCAATCATGGGGAAAAGGTCCCTTCGGAGGAAATACCGCACCAGGATATACCATTTTACACAAATACGGAAGGTTGAGATGATGTTAGGACTACATGAGTCAATTTCTGGTCGACTTGAAGGGCAACCATTCCATAAGGACATAACTTTGTTTTCTCCTCTATATATCCCAAAAATGGAATCGTCATGGGAATTCGCGGAGAAAGTTCTTTCTGGAGAGTTCGAGAGTGAGATTTTCCCTGAAATATCCGGAGGTTATTCGGTATTCATCGTCTTCGGATCAATTCTGACAATTGTAAATTTCATTATATGGGGAATTCTGTTTCTTTCCCTCTAGTCTATTCCTATTGATGGATATTGAAAAGGACCTATTTTCCAATAATTATCAAAATAGTTAGCCATTGGGAAATTACAGAAATACCCCCGTACAGTACCACTAAATGATAAATAGAGCATTTGAAACCCAAATATTGCAGAACTAATATTGGAGTTCATCAAGTCGTGAGTAAGAGCAGTCTATTACCAGAGAAAAGGTGAAAGTAACAAATGAATAACCGAAAACTATTGCTTGTAACAATCTTAGCAATCTTGGTAGTAATGCCAATAATGAATGTAGCAGCATATGAAGGATTACCAACAATTTTGTTGGATGCACCTGAAACTGTTTACGCAGGAGAAACTTTCACACTGGACATAGAACTAGGTTGTGATATTGGAATGTCTTCATACAAAGTTACCTACTACTGGGATAGTGAGGAAATAGTTCTTGTTGATGATTTTCCTCTTGCAGGTGTAACGTGGTATTCTAAATCTATTGACTTGACACTGACTCCTCCTTGGTATTATACTAACGACGATGGTGTATCATATTACGCTCCACGATTCTTTGTGACGTGCAATGACACAGAAGAAAGGATGGTAGGAGAAAACATTATGGTGAAAATTCTAAAGCCCGTTGAGGATACTTCGTTCTTAGGACTTCTGGGAATATTGGGAATCGTAGCCGTTGGAGCGATTATTGTCACTGTTGTAATTCTAAAGAAAAGAATGAATGGGAATATCTAGAATCCCCGTTAGGGGGTAAAGCGCATCTTCATCCACTCATCCAACTCCTGTAATGATCGAAAACTCACCTTCACACTGGACTCCTGACTGTGCTCATAGACCTCAACCCTTGCACCATTGCGCTCTTTCTCTGAAAGACTGTCCACAAGGACAAGAGCCTGACGTATCTCTTCCCACCCAGTGAGGGTCTTTCCCATCCACTGACTCAACGTAGTATCTATAATGAAAGGCGTATTAAGAGCAGTGTATGAATTCTTTGTAACGACCTACTGCTTTCTCTAAACGCTTCTTTGTTACCTTAAGATTTTCAATCTGCATAGATGATTTGCCTAGATCATTGAGCAAATTATTCTCGTCTTCAGGTGTTTTGCAGTCTGAATCCAATAACATCAGAATCGATAATCGTAGACTCTCTAATAATTTCGGGGATAGTTCAGATGCTTTATCTTCATCTACCTCATTGCCATGAACAAAATCATTCCGAATTTTATACCCCTCATAGACATTACTAAAAACTTCAGATCGATTACACCCTAAACATTCCAATAAAATAGCAACTCTTGTTGAGAGCGTAAAACGTAGCTCAGGAGACTCTCTTTGAAGAATGGTTTCCAACCCGATTATGGAAAATAATATGGATTCAAGAGTAGGCCGTTGTGATGCTTCATTAAGCATTTTAAGTGCTCTCGCTACTCTCATGAGATTTTTTTCCTTTTTCATTCTAGTAATATACTCAGGATAGGAGGAGTTTCTAACAAGATCGTAAACCTGTAGATGTTCTTCTTTGAAATATGAGTAATCATAGACACCAAGTTTCAAAAGAAATCGTTCAACAGGTAATCGATTGTCTATAGATGAACTATATAGTACATGATCTGTTTCAGCAAACCAAGAGGAATATTTCCACTTTCCTCCTACTGCTAGTCTTAGAATCTCTATCTCTTTCTCTATCATACTGACTATTTTCTGATAATTATCATAGAACTTGAAATGATATCCACGAGGAATTCCACTAGCCATAAATTCCAACACAGATGAAACTGCAATTACTGTTGATTCTTTCACCTCAGAAGGAATATTCGGCTGAGTGTTTGGTACACGAGGTACTCTAAAAGTCTTGAAGTCACTAGCCACAGGTAGTCTAATCGTTACTCCGTCTATTGAATATCGAATCTTACTGACAAGACCGTTCAAAAATACAATACAACGCCAGTCTGTCGGTACTTGCATAATTTCATCATACGCAGTTTGTATTATTTCTTGTTTCTTTTCTGGATGATTTATGAGTCGTTCTAGATAGTGATATGCACCAATTGAGCCATCATCCAGAAAGACACTTCCAACAATCTCTTTCAGTTCTTGAAAGAGAGGCTTAACTTCTGTCAGTATCATTAACCTTGCATTTCGACTCAATGATTGTATTTGTTCAGACTGCCCTGGTTTGTATTGTACCGAAACTCCAAATTCGCCACCAGGTGTGATTGTAGGATGGTAGACCAAATATAGTTCAGTCCTTTTTTCTTCATCAGGAATCGATTTTATCATTGAAACAACTGATTCTGCAAATTCTTCAAGCACAGATTTTGCTTCTTTGGGTGAATGTCTGTCTGATTTCATTACATTTCCCTCCATAATCAGAATATTCATTTTTACACTAATCAATGTTGATGAAAACACTACCACTCGATTTCAGATATTGAAGGTGGCGAACACACAATTAATCCCAACCCCTCCATAAAGCAACGATATCTCTCACACCTTGAGTCCAATACCCTTGACTGTAATCTCGTAGGGAATCACATCCATCGAGTGCATGGTCTCTCGCATTTTGACAATACGAAGTTTCCTACTTACAGTCATATCCTTTTCATCATAACCTAATCTGATTACTCCATGTGACGCATAGCGTTCTACTCCTACTCCTGCCTGATCTAACTCTGAAGTAAGAATAGTTGTTAGGGAGAGACGAGTAAGGACTGCGGTTAGACTGAGAACACCATTTCTTCGCTCGGTTCCTTCCATTCCATCAAGAAGTGCTGAAACTGGATCAATCACTAAACGCTGTGCATTTATCTCTTCTTTAGCTTCGGTTATTAATCGGGTCACTTCTTCAATACTGAACTTGCCTATTGGTACAGCAAGCTCAAGATTGGGTTTTAGTCCAAGTCGACCAGAAAATGCATCGATGATTTTGAGTTGTTTAAGATCCATTAATCGTTGAAGATTCCATCCAAAGGCAGAGGCCTCTCTCATCACATCAGTCGGACTCTCATCTAGACATACAAGAATTGCTGGTTCAGGGTCTTTTGGATTCTCAAGAATTCCAGCAATGAGAAAGTGTAATGATAGTATTGTCTTACCTGTTCCTGGAAGTCCTTCAACAAGAGTTGTGCGTCCTCTTGGAAATCCCCCTAATAACATCTCATTCAATTCTTTGATTCCGGTGCTACATCTATCCGTCTGTTTCAATGGTTTCACCTTCATTTGTTATAGTTGGGTGTTTGAGTAAGTGCCACTTATGACTGAACTTTCCATTGTCTGATTCTCTTGTAACGTCAATGTAGTTGGTGGCAATATACTTCAGAGTAGCAAGACCTCGGTCAGAATGTACTCCCTTTGCTACAAATGCCAAAAATCGAACCTTTGAGAAGTCCTTAGCAATAATACGTAAACATCGACTGATCTCTTCATCTGTAACCCCTTGGGCTACCATATCAGAAGGAGACCACCACAACCACCATGATGCTTTGATTGACTCAGCTAGCTTTCCTAGGCGATTAAGAACTCCTTTTGTATCTGCAGGATTCTCTAAAAAGTTTTCACTATCATAATCACTCACACGTTGGCGAAGTGAATCTCGCGCAGTGGGTTCATGCCTAGTGGCGTCAATGAGAGTTGTGTTTTCTATATCAGTGTCTATTGGTTTGGAGTGGATAATGGCTTGAGAATCTTCCCCGATATCATCACGTATTTGCTTTAGCACCACATACTCTGCTTCAATTGGAAAACTGATGATACTTAGGCCACTGGTTCCAAACCATTTGTTCAATGGGATTGTAGTAATCTTCAACTCCTCCTTCCTGTTTCTGTAGAAATAGTCGATTCGGAATCATCTATTGATGAAGATTGGCTATACATAGGAATACCATGGACCTGATCAAGAAGATGGGCAGTGACAGAATCCCTTGCCATGTTTTGTTTACGAGAAATGGTAGTCTTCAATGTGTCAATATCTGTTGTCATTGTGATACAGTTTACCTGTAGCTCGTTCTGAATTTGATACACATAGACTGTTAGAGGTACATGTCCAACACCAGTCTTGAGAAAATCTATGAGGCCCTTGATGGTTGATTCCAATTCAGTCTGAAACTGGTATAGATTCGAATCAATGAGCACTTGAACTAGATATGGTTTCCCGAATATTGAAGGAATAACCTCGGGGATATATCCCAACACAAGACCATCCTCTTCCAACTTCCTGGTACGATACAGGGCTGTAGATTTGGGGATGTCCAATGCACGACCTAATGCAGCTGGACTACTTTTCACGGAGTTTCGCAATGAGAGAAGTGTAGCTGTCCAATCACCAATTGTCTTCTTCTGTTGACCCAATTTGAACCCTCAATATTGTCCATTGTTCAATTCCATATAAACTCAGTTGTCCATTGTTCAACTCGAATTGTCCATTGTTCCAAAATGCTTGGGTTAATGGTTAAGTAAACTATCGGCAAGTTCTTTCTTGTGATATAAAATGTCGTTTGATATCGTAAACTTCCTGTTAGGCCCAGCAGAAATCCTAACACAGGGAATGGTGGGTCTCATCTTGGGACTCGGAATGAATGCTATGCAGATCTGGTTGATGTACGAGATTGTTGTTCTTGTCCCTCCACGGTCTAAGAATCTGATCGATGCTATGGACATGGAACTCAGTCAGACTCAATACTTCAGTGGGATGAAGTATCGAATATACTCTGCATTGTTTCAGGTCTTTTTACCACTAGTGCTGATCTGTGTATGCTACCTATCATTCTGCCTGTTCACTGACGTTGTTACATCCCTGTTCTAGAACATCTGAGGTGAATGTTAAGAATGCGCTTACGCATTGCCCACCACTCCCCTCTTTTTTTGAGGGTTATGTTTGCAATATCAATGGTCCTTCTTGTTAGCAGTATCACACTCTGTTCAGCTCAGGAAGTAAGTGACGATATTCCATGCATAATTCTAGCCAAACCAGGGGAATTGTATGAGTTGGAGTTGTATCAGCTTGGAAATGACACTCAGCATACTATCATTATCAGCTTTAACTTTGAGAATGAAAGTGCACACAGGTTAGAAGTGCAAGTTCCATACAATGGTAATTATGACTCAGCATCCGAAATATATTGCGTAAATGACGACTCAGGGCTACTATTGTGCACGATAAAGTATGTAGGGATTGAAACTGTACTTCTTGGGGAAGAGCGAGCCAAGCTTGAGGTAGACAGTTCAGACTACCAAGCACGCTTAGTTGGTGTGCATTTGTCCGAGTCTTCGTCTTCAAGAGATATAGCGATTCCAAAGTCCTTTGGGATCATTCTTGCTCTGTGCAGTCTATTGCCATTCTTCCTACTGGCCCCTGATGCAATAACAGACTTGCAGGCACAACTGGAAGTAGAAGCAGCATCGAAAGGAGTGTATGGACGGATTCTTGCTCTGCTACTCCCACTTCTAACAATCGGTTTGACTTTTTGGCTTTTGGAGAGTTTGAAAATATTCGGGTGATGAACATGACAGCAACTACACACAAGGGATTGAAACAACGTATAGCGCATTATTATGCGAAAAAAGACGCAGAAGCGGATAAAGGATCAGAAGCGGATAAAGAACGGAAAAGGGAACTGAAGAGGAACTGGGATCAGTCAGGAGGTTCCTTGAAAGGTTGGATGAACAAATTCACTGGAGGTCTTGATCTTCCATTCAAATCTATAGCCATCTTTGCAGGTAGTTGGATGCTTTTGGAGATTGGTTGGCCTCTCTTGATAATATTTGGAGTGGCAACCGCTGGAAACGTGTGGAGTATTGCAACCGTAATTCCATGTCTATTCATTGCAGTATATGTCAATATCATGGTTAGTGGAATGAACATGATTCGCAGCATAATCACACAATTGGGGGATCGGCGGGACAATCTGGTGAAGGCATTATTTCGAGGATACTTTTGGAGCCTCTTGTCAATTGGGCTCATTCTGATAGTCCATGAATATTTCCATACCACTATGCCAATGCTGTTCTTTATACCCATCTTTTATCTCATACCACTCCAAGTTCTTGGAACCACAGTCCCGTTTCCTCTATTACTTGGAATAAGTGGATTGTACATGGATCTCGCCGTTACAATCATTGTGTATGCCATTGGGATAACTGGCAGTGCCATTGGTGGCATTGAGATTCTGCGTACCCTGCTGGACAATTCTCGACAACGTGGTACATATGGTGCGATTTTCGGTGTGTTACTTCTAGCTGTGTTCCCAGTGGTGAACATCTACTTCTCACTGGTATTTCTAACGACTACTATGGATCTTTTTGGGAGGTGTGTGTCCTTTGGCGCTTGATCCGATTGCCCTGCTGAGCTTGATAGTTCCTCTCTTAGTCGTCTTTGGATTCAGTATATTGGCCATGACTATGATCCATCTTGGATTATCCGCAAGTGGTAATCGTTTCGCTATGGAGATTACCTGCTTCTTGGGTATGGCAGTGTTCTATGGAACTGAGATAGTCCTAGGCATAACTTCGCTAGAACTGACTCTATCGATGCTACTACTGATTACTCCGGTTATGGTTATCGAGGCTTTCAGGCCTTCAAACGAACGTAAGGGCAACAAGCCTCAACTAGTTAAGATTGAAGGTGGAACAGACAGGCTTGCTAAAGAAGTCCTATGCTTCGCACATGGTGATGGATATGTAGGCCTTGCAGCAATCCGGATCAAAGGCATTCCGTTACAGAATGAACGACGGAACAATAAGCATGAGGAGAATGAGGATTTCAAATGGCTATACCCATTTTGGGAAGACAGCAAGAAATCCAATGGCGTATTCACTCTGGAAGCAAAGTTTGAGAAGGGGCTTGCTGACCTCCGTTTCTTCACGATCAGTCACGACAAGGACTTCAAACAAGCAGTGGAAAAGACAGACAGATCAAGACAGATTGCAGAAACTTGGCTCACACGTATTGAGTACGACTATGAGGTTGTATCTTCTGATGAACTATGGAATGTATATCGTGAACTGGACTATGGCTCATTGCGCGCGACTTCTATGCCGGATGTGGTACAATCAGAGGATGATGGGTATCTTAGTGGACTCTCTATTGAACATCTACCAGATAGTCTATCGAGTAACTGGGGCGAAGTGCTTCAGCAGTTCCTAAGAAGCCGTCTTTCTGGACATGCTCTTCTCTCCTTTTCCTCAGGACCTGTTCCCAAGTTGCATGAACGGGCAGGTGAGAGCAGAGAGGACTCAAAAGTACAAACGAGAACTCCTTTCCGTGTTGAAGACCACAAACTTCGAAAAACGTACAAACAGATGGCAGAGGTTGCAGCATGTGAGGAAACAGGCGCATTTCGGGTAGGGACAGCAGTCTTGCTCCGTGGTGGAACAGCTGAAGATGTTGAGTATGCTGTGAAGCAAACAGAAGCTGTTATTCAGGGAGTATGGGGCGGAGTGAAAACTACTAACCTATCAGGTGGTCGTTTACGACATAATTGGACCAAATTCCTACTGCGTAATTACATTGGCAAATCTACTTCTGTAAGTGGCGCACGACTGACCGGATTATTACAGATCTACGAAGCCATGCCTGGTGTTCCAAATCATATAGTACCACCTGCTTTTGCGATTCCTATTCGTCATACTTCAATTGATTCGGTCACTTTCGGTCAAATCCTTGAAAGAGGTAAGACGACTGCTCAAGAGTATAGTATTCCCATTAATTCATTCTGTCTTCATACGGGAATTTATGGCAACCCTGGAAGCGGTAAGACCAATACAGGATTGGAACTCACCCATCAGGTTTACCAACATGGAATTCCATTTCTTGCTATCGTTCCAGCCAAAACTGAGTGGAGAATGCTATCAGCATACATTCCAGAGCTACGGATCTTTACTGCTGGTGATGATTCTACTTCACCATTCCGATACAATTTCTTCGATGTTCCACCGGGAGTTCCTATTCAGACACACATCAACAACATTACACTATGTTTCATAGCAAATTGGCCAACAGAGGGAATTCTCACTGAACATATCACGAAGATATTCAGACGAACCTATACCAATGCAGGCTGGAACTTGCTCACGAACGAGCGAGGCAGTCCCATTCTACTGAATGACTTGTACTCCGCAATGGAAGAGGTCGCAAACGAACTAAGGTATGGGGCTCGCTTGAAACAAGACTTTGTGGGAGCCCTTACTGCAAGGTTTGAGTCCCTTTTGGATGATCCTGTATTGTCTGTCATGCTAAACACTAGACATGGGATAACAATACCCGAATTGTTGAGTAATCCGACAATTCTAGAGCTTCGTCATCTTCCTGATACTCAAAGAGCACTAATAACGAGCCTGATCATGGTGGCAGTGACGGAGTATCTTGAAGCTCAGGAGCCTTCTATCAATCAAGAGTTACGTCATTTACTAGTCTTGGAGGAAGCTCACCACGTTCTGAAACGTGTTGGGAATGGATACGGCATAAATGAGGGTCATTCATCCCAGCAGCAGGCAATCAACACCATCGTTCAACTCCTTCGTGAGGCACGCGGTCTCGGCTTGGGTGTGGTACTGATCGACCAGTTACCGGGAAGTCTGGCTGATGCTGCAGTAAAGCTTCCAGGTATCACGATGATCCACTCACTCAAGGATGCACGAGAGAGACTTCTGGTGGGGGGTCAGGCAAACTTGAATGATGCGCAACTCCTGCACATAGGCTCTCTGAAATGTGGAGAAGTAGTCATCCATCAAGCCTTTGAAGGCCCAGCGGTACTTGCTCAAGTGTTTCAATTCCGTAGAAAACACGCAGCCGAACCTTGGACTGACAGACGAGTAGCAGACATGATGACGCCTTTCTTCATTGCAAACCCACATCTCCGAAGTCAGAACCTTCCCATGATACGACGGTGGGAAGCTGATCCCGTAGTACTTGACAATCTCAAATTTCTGACAGTATCGCTAGATTTCAGAAAGGCATACATAGAATGTCTTGTCCAAGGGCAGGAATATGCAGACGCATACGTCTTGGGGTTAGTACAGGAACTCGTTCCCAACTTCACAGAAGCCGCCCACTACTGCAATTGTCTAGTTGACCATCTTGGGGAGGTTGAGAGCAGTGGATGAAGGTTCTGACTTCGCCTCTTCTCCATTGGTTTCTTATTGGTCTGAAACACGGTTAGATATCATTCTTTGGAAGAATGAGAGTGAGTCATATCGCGGTTTCTTAAAGTACAGCAATCCCACGGTTTCAGCGGAACTTGAGAATGGAACAACCGTCGTTCCTGATACGAAAGAAGACCTATGCGTAACTATTGAGTATGAAGTCATATTGAAAGAAACAGGGATAAGTGAACAAAGACCCCTGAAAAGACCAGTCAAGATACTCCTTAACCCAATTGTCACTCAACGTTACAGGTATTTTCCAAACCTTGATGGTAGAGGGGAATTTATCTTTCCGCCATCAACCAATAGATTCTACTCAAGACTTTTTGTTCTGGATCTTGAAAAATACTATGATGACGACGGTAGTATAGGTGCTCGTTGTTCCCTTCATCAGTGTCCAAATCAGAAGGATAGACTATGGCTCACAATATCAAACTCAGAAACCGGAGAGATCTACGAAGCCTTCCTCATCCACCACTATGAAGGTAACATCTTTTTGATGCCCAATGATGCCCAGTTAGATTTTGCCCTTGCAAAGAGGTATGCAGATGGTGTTCGCAAATCGGACCTGTTCGATGTTGAAGGGCTCCTGAAAGGGCCACCGCCATCAATGGCCCAGCTAGCGATGTTGGTGCAGGATGTCAATGTACCGAACCTTATGATACATGATACCCTTGAGAGAACAATCTCACAACTAGTACCTCAGGTGTTTCCTGAAAACATAAGACAAAGCCTTTGCGTTTTCCTTGGCCTCCTTGCTCTTGATAAGATTGAACAACGCAAGGACCCTGATGATCTTTCGGTCGAGTTCGCCCCTTGGAGAATGGTCAGTTCTCTCTACAATAGTCACTTACTTTACACTATTCTAAAAATCGAATCACCTTCATACGTTCGACTCATGCATCTAGCTGCACGAAGGGAGATGCAAGGAATCGGTAGAACTGTTAGGGAAGATATTGGTAAGAGTGAGTGGCTCATGTTCTGGCATCTACTTCACGATGGAGTGAAGAATTTCCGTGATGAGATACCTATTCTTCTGGATATCGTAGAAAGATCGAATCAGTTGGGTACGATTACAGGCAAAATCATACCCTCCAAGTCTACGGGGCAACGTTCACGTAAGGCTTGGGTGACACGGTTAGTATGTAACTCTTCAGTTACTAGCCCCTCACTGATTTGTACTCCCAATCTAAAGGCTCTTGGACTTGATCAGATTCTCTATCTGGGGTCCGCCTATTGCTGGCCTCACAGGCACATGTCATATATCACAAGTTTAGGAAGATGGCAGGTTAATAATCCACCACATCTACAACACATGATCCTCCCCTCGAAGGCTTCCGAACGAATCAGACGTCTGATTCCGTCAGTGTTGAATGTTACTTGGAGTAGTAGGACTTTCAATCCTGACCTGTATACTAATCAGTGGAATGTGCGACCAGATGATATCTTGAGTTCCTTAGGTCGGACTAGACCACTAACCACTCTGAGAAAGAAGTACTATACTCCTTCCCTCTGTGATGTTGATTATATTACTCCAACTGAAGCCTTGGTCATGGATATCATTACACGCTCATTTCACATGATGTATTTCAAAGAACGACCATATTTGTTCGAGAAAATGTTCGGGATTGAGAAGCAACTTTTCATTCGTACTGCGCGTTCGTTGGCCAAGAGAGGGGTTCTGGAGCCACAATATATCCTAATCCCACTACTTCCTACACTGGCTACCATTGCCTGTGGAGAACCAAAGAATATCGTTTCTCTTGCTGATGCATTTCTGTCGGGATCTCCTACATGCACAGCCTACATCTGTAACGAGGGAAACGATGCAGTCTTTCTCTCTCGAATACCACCCTCAGACCTAGGAGAACTTGCTAGGTCGCTCCCACAAGCAGGACAAGAACATGGGACTACCATTCGCTGTTTTAGACCTCACACCCTTAGAAGTTACAATCATTCGCTATACCAGAGATTACTACGAGAGGATGGCACATGGGATGATGATGTGCGTGGATTCCTCTCTCAGGCACGAGGGAAGAGAGTTGAGATTGCAAATGTAATTGATAGCATGAAAATTAAGAGTTGTATAACATGAGAGATATCGAAGAACTTTCAGATGATGAATCTCACATTGAAGATAGAGGAACAAAGGTCAAAGACTTCGAGAATCGTTCTCTGACTACTGAGGAACGTGATAAGATCATTCGCGAGTACAATGCTGAACATTCCATACATCGAATAATTCCTGATGCGGTCGATACACTAGACCAATCTGATAGGATTGTAACCGATTCAGAAAATCTTAATGATACTGATGAAGATACCGACTCTAGTTCTGAAAAAAAGAAGATAGATTCTGAAGAGGTTTGCAGATTGTACATTGAGGATGGGCTGAGTCTAAAAGAAGTAGGAAAAATTTTCGGCTTCAAAACTGGTGCACCAATAAAACGAATATTAGAGGCTGAGGGGCTAGAATTGCGATCAGCTGGAGCTCAAAAAACTGATATTAACTCTGAAGAGGTTTGCAGACTATATCTTGAGGAAGAACTGAGTCTGGATAAGATAGGAGAACATTTTGGTCTTAAATCCCGTAGCCCTGTCAAACGAATCCTAGAAACTGCGGGAGTGGAAATACGCCCAGTCGGTTTTCAGAAGATAGATATTGACCATGATGAGGTCTATAGATTGTACTTTGAGGAGCGCAAGGATCTCAAAGAGATTGCTGACCACTTCGATTGCAAATCCACAGACCCCATCCATCGTATTTTTGATGAGCAGGGTTGGAAGACAAGGTATCAGGAAACCTATGAGAAGGATTTCGAACCTGAAGAGGTCTTTAGATTATACAATGAAGATGGATTGTCTTTGAGAAAGATTGGGGAACATTTTGGGGTTTCAATTGGTCCTATCCGTAGAATCTTCGAAGAACATAACATGGAGTATGGTCAGGAGATTCAGATTGATCCAGAAGTTATCCATAAGCTGTACTTTGATGAAGGATTGTCAAAAGAAGAAGTATGTGAGCGTCTTGGTGTTTCAAAGAGACCAATTAATCGTATAATTGAAGAGCAAGATCTATTGAGGAACAGGAGTGGGTTGATTGACATTGATGATTTTTCTAGATTATACTATGTAGAAGAATTGACAATGACAGAAATATCCAAACATTTTGAAGTTTCACAAAATACTCTCAAGCGATTCCTCAAAAAGCACAAGTTGGAAGAAAGAACTACTAGAACTGTAAGAGAGATACGCGATGAGATGTTTGGTAAAGATTGTGTATCCTGTCGAAGACCAAAAGAGGTTATTCATAAAAAGGATGGAGAGCCGCATGAGCGTTATAGAACTTGGACTAAGAAGGCATTACGAACAGTGAATCCAAACGAATGGGTGGCATTATGTGAACCCTGTCACAGGTTAACCCATTCTCTTATGAAATCATTTAGTTGTGAATGGGATGACATTGAAAAAATACTAACAGAACTCGCAAAAGAATGGTTATCCTAGCTGTCGTGTCGAAACGGTTTTAAGCACGCTCCTGTGGTTCGAACAAGTTACTCGATGTATATAGGAGATACCATCTTGGCCACAACAATTGATGATGAAGAAATCGACCTACTCATAGAGATGGATCGCTACCTCGCAGCCGGCTGCCACATCGGCACCCAAGTCAAAACGCAGGATATGGAGCCCTTTGTATACAGACAACGCCCAATCGGCCTATACGTTCTTGATGTTCGTAAGACTGATGAGAGGGTAAGAGTAGCTGGAAAGTTCTTGGCTCGATTTGATCCTTCCAAGATTGTAGTGGTATCTGGTCGTGTCTATGGTAAAAGACCAGTTGAAACCTTTTCCTACTATATTGGAGCCAGTGCTTTTACAGAGAGATTTGTTCCTGGTACCCTAACCAATCCTAATATTGCAGGACCACGAACGTACATTGAACCAGATGTAGTGGTACTTACTGACCCCCGTACGGACCAGCAGGCGCTTAATGAGGCTGCAAGAATCGGAGTACCAGTAGTTGCATTATGTGATACTGATAACGTAACAACAAATATCGATCTTGTTATTCCTACGAACAACCGTGGTCGGAAATCACTTGCACTAGTATACTATCTTCTAACTACTCAGGTCTTGAAAGAGAGGGGCGATATGCCTGAAGATGGTGAGCCCGTATACACGCCAGATGACTTTGAACCACAAGTACAGAGGTTCTGATAGTTCATCCTTCAATTAGAGTAACGACGCCATTATCGGCGTCAACCTCTATCTTTTGTCCATTCTGAATTTTTCCAATATCAATCTGATCTACTGCAGGTATCTCTGAAATAATACAACCCACAGCAACAACCGGGTCCATTATTTTATTGACAATTGCAAGAGGAGCTTTTTCTGCTTTCTTCAACGCATACAAAACATATGACCCTACTGTAGAACCTTTTCCGCTGGGAAAAACAAGGACTTTTCCTGATACAGACTTTCCCTCTAGATGATGTCCCTTTTCTACTATCTCACCAGTTTCAGGATCACAACCACCGTAGAATGATATGTCATCTCCAGTAACTAGAGCTTCACCAGTTACTTTTCCCTTGAAGATTTTCCTTCCTTGCATTATGATATTGCCTCCTTGATACACTGTTCGATTGTCCGTATCTCTGTCTTGAATTTGTTCTTTCCACGCGCATAGAAACAGGCTTTTGCTGAGTCAGTCATTAATCCGGTAAATTTACCTTTCAAAGGTGCCACCGCACAGCATGCGTCCGCGACCAGAAAGGCACCTGCATTCTCAATTATATCATAGTATCCCATCTTGATTGCTAGATCTTTGGTAGGCTTTGCTGTTGTAATCCAAACAGTTTTTCCATCTGCAACTTTCTTTCCATCAAGCATTACCGCTATTTCTGCAATCTCCTTTATACTAGCATGTGGACAACCTACGCTGATGAAATCAATTTTAACCTCTTCATCATCGAGATCTACCCGAGCTGCGTGTAGGTCATCTTGAGTCACAACTTCAGTCTTATCAGGGATAGGGGTCTTGTTAGGTGTAATTCCCTCCATATGGAAGATTGCCACACCGCCATAAGTAGCAACTGATGCACAGAATGATTTGAGCTCTTCAGTGCTTGCTTTCTCCACTCCCGTGATGTATGGAATGGTCTTACCAGTTCTTGTACCAATGACATGTCCAAGAAGTCCAAAATCATCGGTATCCTTCAACTCTGCTTGGACATCATACTTGACCTGAGCTACCCTGTTTTCATCAAGGTGAAAGCCATACTCTGCAGTTTTTCCGGTAAGTGCGGTTGCCAACGCGCTAGGGCCACCTTCTCTGTTTGTTAATGCACCAATCACAGAGTTTGCAAAACATACAGCAGATGATTCAGCCCACGCAATGTGCTCTCCATAGTGTGGTAAATTACCAATGAGATATGGCGTACAAGTACAGGTTGTAATCACTCCCATTCTCTCAAAAGCATCAACCACACGCTCTTGGTTCACTGCAAAATCTTCACTTATACCATGTTTCTTCCATTCTAGCATATCCATTCCAGCAGGATTGAGGGTGGTTAGAACTCGAACCCGTCCATCTTCTGCTATCTCCGAGAGATACTCTAGACCTGCCTCTCCCAGATTGTGATACGAAACACCTGCTATCTGTACGCTAGCCACTGGAATCAGTCTTTTTGCACCATAAATCTCACCTAAGGTAGTGATGATTTCCATGGCTTTCTGAGTTGCTTTTCCATGCTTACCTTCAAGCATTTCTTTCTCTTCTGGGGTTAGAATGAGTCCCATTTCACTCACCTAGATACTTTTTCAAATCGACTTCTGGGAACTTTGCTTTGTCAAAACTCTTACCCTTGGTATCCAATGTTTTAGTGCAATCAAAACCACACTTGGTAGTCATTTTTGTACCAGGTTCCGCACTGGGATCTAACGAGCTACCTGGTTCTTGGTCCTTGATTAAGAGATCAACATCGGCCTGAAATCGAGTGGCCATTGCCCATTCTCTCTCTTCATCAGAGTAGATGTCGATATCGTCATCATATACCCAGATGTGTTTAGCACTTTTATGACCTGAAAAAGCTCCTTCAAGGGCTTGGATTCCATCATCATCATTCTTTTTCTTGATTTTTATTGCTACATGAAGCCAACTGGCTCCACCAGGAGTAATGTTGACATCTAAGACTTCAATGCCTCTTTCCTTGATTTTCCTGAAAACAGTTGGTTCTCTTGGCATCCCCATCAGAATTTTGTGCTCATCCCTTCCTGGTAAGAGACCCTGCCATATTGCAGTCTTTCTGTGGGTAATCTTCTTCACTTCGAAGATTGGTTCTTGACGAATCACATCAACGGTTTCCGTTAAGTCAATGAATGGTCCTTCATCGTGCTTATCCCCCAGAATAATTCTTCCTTCAAGAACAAATTCAGAATCTGCTGGAATCATCAGATCAACAGTCTTAGCTCGTGTAACAGAAATTTTTCGAAGCGCATTTGCTATCTCTAATTCATTTATCCCAGTTTCTACCGATGTTGCCGCAGCAATCAATACTTCTGGAGTGTTTCCAATACAGAAAGCAACATCAACTTCTCCATTTCGTTCCAAGAATTTATGGAAATCTCTCCCTTTGACAACTCTTACTACCATTTTGTTTTTGCTTATCTGCATGGCTCTGTGAAAATCAAGATTTTGACCAAATTCAGGATCTGCTGCTACTACAACTCCGGATGAGATATAGGGTCCTCCATCGACCTTGTTATGTATTAGAATTGGCAACTTGTCAAGATCTACTTGGTTTTCAATCACTTCTTGACATGGGACTTTGTCAGTCTGATCTGGTTCACTTCGTTTTTCTATTGCTCTTGTAAGAGTTGGAATTATCTCTTCTGTGGTTATCCCAAAATAGTCCGCAATCTGCCTCTTATTGCAGAACAAGTTACCTGTAACTCGAAATTCACTTTCCTTAACATTCTCAAAAAATACAGGCTGTGGTTCGAGGCTCTTCAATACACCAGCAATCTCAAGACTCTTTGAGATTCTTTCAGTGATAGTAGTAATCTTTCCATTCTGTTGTAAATCTTTGATATATTCCTCAAGTATCATGAAACCACCTCAAAGTCCGAATGATGTTAACCATACACCAGCAGCTCTTGCTTTTTCAAGAGCTTCTGCTATTTGTTTGGCTGTAGCCTCATTAGGTGCAAGAGCAATCATATTCCCCCCGCGGCCGGTTCCTGTCATTTTCGCACCTATTGCACCATTCTCACGTGCCACTATTACCAAATTATCTAATTCTTCACATGAAACAGTTAATTCTTGAAGCAACTCGTGATTCTTATTCATTAATTTGCCAACTTTTGGTAAGTCGAATTGAATCAGTGCATCTTTTCCCTCGTGAACAACTTGGTTGTATTTTTCAGAGATTGAATCAAACCATTTTGGGTCGGCTTCTTTTCTTATTTTCACAGCTCCCACAACCACCGTAGTACTTGCAGTAATACCAGTTGAGGCAATTACAAGGTGTACAGCTTTTTTGAGTTTCAATCTCTCGAATTTTGGAGGTCCACCACTTAAATCCCGTTCAAACCAGACTAATCCTCCATATGTTGATACAGTATTATCTAGTCCAGAAGGAGTTCCATGATACCCTTTCTCTCCTTCATAGGCGGCTTCATTGACTTGTTCATCATTAAGCCCAAGTTTGAACTCATCATTCAGAGATCTTACAATTGCCACACAACTGGCTGCACTTGCCCCTATTCCTGAGGCACAGACAAGGTCCCCCTCAAGATCAATCTGAAATCCCATTCTTGTTGTATCGATATTGAGATGTTTCAGTATATTCTCCAGTGAGGTTTTCTGCTCTTCATACTTTTTCTCTTTGTAACCTGGCATTGCAGGTCGATTGTCAACCAGAGTATGTCCAAAGGAGCGTACCCGTGTTAATTTTGCAGTTGTTACAGATGATATTCCTGCTGCTATAGCTGGAAATCCATAGACTACAAAGTGTTCTCCAAACAGAATAGCTTTACCTTTGCCTGAACCGGTCCCCATGATTTCTCTCACTCACCATCTTGGCTTGTGAAAGCGCTGTAGATAATCGGTACTTTTGAACTCTTCCGTCAACATTAATGCAATTCTTTGTGAACACAAGATTATTGTTGGATTCGGATAAGAAATGAACCTCTGGAGTACTTGTCTGTGAAAATACTTGATTTGTTCTGTGGTGCTGGTGGATTCTTTCATGGATTCTCCGCTCTTTCAGATGACACTCATCTTGCTATTGATATAGATAAACCCGCAATTGAAACTTACAGACTCAACCATCCTAATGCCACAATATTACAGACGGATATCAATAGTCTCCACTCTTTACAAATAGAAGAAGAACTGGGTGGCACTCCTGACATTATCATTGCTTCTCCACCTTGTGAAGAATTCAGTAAAGCAAATCCTGAAAGTCGAAGGTCTGCAGCAGATAGGATTTACGGCGAAGGAACTGCAAAATTATTACTAGATACAATTCGGATAATAGGGGACTTTGCTCCAAAAGCATTCGTCATCGAGAATGTTGCAGCACTTCTTCTAAGTGGAGGAAAGGAAATCATCAAGCGGGAGTTTGAACGTGTTGGTTTTGACAGTGTCGAGTTTAATCTGATTAGGGCACATCAACATGGAAATCCGTCAAAACGATTACGAGTCTTCATCAGTAATATCCGAATGAAACCACCACGAAAATACCCACCTACAGTTATGGAAACAATAGGAGATCTTCCATCACTTGATATCAACGCGATTTTCAATCCCGGAGAGATGTTTCCTAATCATGAAATCTATCACTTGGCTGATGATAAGATGAAGTCCGTGCGAAAGACCCGTTGGGGTCAAGGGGCCAAACATTACCGTGTATCAAAGAAACGGAGTCTTCCTAACTGGGTTCGCTTATTCCCCGATCGACTTGCCACTTCAATTAACGGTCTCTCACGTTATGTACATCCGTATGAACATAGGCTGTTATCGGTAAGAGAACATGCAAGACTTATGAGCTATCCTGATTCGTTTGTTTTCGTTGGATCAAAAGACAGCCAATACAATCAAGTGGGTGAGAGTGTTCCTCCACTAGTATCCAATCTAATTGCACAGGAGGTTCGTGCACATATTGAATGAATCCCTAAAAAACGTCTATGTGGTTCTCCACAATGTTCACTCTGCATCAAAAACGATTGAAACTGCCCAGGTTGTTTATGGACTTGGCTTTCCAAATTTTGTTGTATCAAAAGCTGAAGGGTCATCAGCACAGTCTGGTGTTCCTGATGCAAATCGTCTTGCGATTAGGATGAAGCATAACTTCATGGTTCTACCAGATTTGAAAGATGTTCTAGAGGTCCTTAAAATTGACTACTCTTTGTTAGTTACTTCTCCTAAGCTTGTAAAAGAACATGTAGATCTAAATCAATTATCTGAACGATGTCAGTCTGGAGATAGAATTGCCATTATTCTCTCAGGAAGTAACAGCTCTTTCTCTAGGAAAGAAATGGATTTGGGTGATTGTCGAAGTCTCGAAGCTCATGTAGATATTGGTCCTGCAGGTTCTGCTGCAATCATTATCTATTCATTATCAACGAAGAAGGAGTAATGGTGTGCCGGACGAGATTTGAACTCGCGATCCCTTGGATCCGAACCAAGAATCATACCAATCTAGACCACCGACCCAATCATTAAGTCACTCGCGCTCTAGTTTGGATTTAATCATTTCGTTAAAACGTTCTCTCATCCATCCAATTGTGCCAAGGTATAATCCATCAGTACTGTAAATTTCTGATTCAAGTATGTCGACACACGAGTTTTCAAAGAGCGGACCTTGAAACTCTGAACTAGGTGAATTCACTGCAATTCCCGAAATAAGCTGATTGAAGCTAGGTAGAGTAGTAAGTGTAGCACTATCATCATCTGGAATCTCTAACATTCCAAGATGCTGCCGAATACAATTCTTGCTCAGCTTAGAGTTTATCACTACTGGGACAGAGCCCGCATACCTCCTTCTATCACGGCCAATTTCTGGTTTTGATACAGTTCGAAATCTACTGACTGATGGATGACTATGACCTGCAATGAATCGTGATGCATCAAGTAGTTCTGGAGCTGGCCAAGAATGACCATGCATGAGACCTATCCTATCTTCATCCATTCCTATCACAATTCCATGAACATCAGCTAGCTCGACATTACGTGGAAGTAAGGATTCTAGATTTCCATCGTGATTTCCTGGTATAATCATGGTTTCCACAATTTCTGCAAGAGTCTCCATAAATTCAGGGATAATATCCCAATTATATGGAATATCGGTCAAAATACTATGTTTAACATCCCCGATAATATACAATGAAGATAGATTGTACTTTTTAACAAGTGATTTGATTCGCTCAATGATATTAGTATCCTGTAATGGAAAATGAATACCTCTCTCTTCTGAGATCTCTTCCTCTATACCCAGATGAAGATCTGAAATTATCAGCACTGATAGACTATCACTATGAATAATCAAGCCCCTGTCTTCAAACACTATCTCCATCGCTAAATTCTGTTCGAAGGTACAACATTTTAACTTCGTCATGCTAGAGATTGCATGAGGAATATGGCCCTTTCACTAATAGAGGAGAAGAAACTCTCAAGAGAGAATCTCACTCAGAACGATATTGACTACTTCCGTAACAAGTATGGAAAGAAGTTCATTAGAGCTCTTCGCGTTGTTGAAGAGAATAAAGTGGAAAAGTACCTGTTTGAACCCAGTGGCACTATAACATGGATTGTGAAAGGACGTGCTCGTCAATATTTGGTGATTCCCAAGGTCTACTGTACTTGTCGGAGTTTCTACCAAGAAGTTGTAATCTCTCGGGAAAGCAACATGTGTTATCATTTACTCGCTCAACAGATTGCCGAACTCCGTGACCAATACGAACTCGTAGATTCTACTGATACCAAGAGAAGAAAGCTGTATGTGGACTGGCGTAGGACTGATTGATTATTAATCCAACATTGAATCTGAAGATAACTTTAAAACACGGTCCCAAGTTTGGCACGCTGATTGCGCAAAGAGGTCGGATACGTCCCATGAATCAGTTCAAAAAGATTCCCAGAGTACTTGCAACAATATTGGCTTTGATGCTTCTTCTATCAAGTTTCCAAGCTACAGTTCCAGCTCAAGCTGATTTTGACCCAGTTGTAGTGCTATTTGATGCAAGCCACTCACCACAATTTGATGCTGCTGATGCAGACTTGGGTTTAAAATTGATGTTTGACATGGTAAACATATCCACCCGTTATATCGTACGTGTGCATGAGGAAGGTCCACTTGATGAGGAAGTCCTCAATGATGTTGATATTCTGATAATTGCGGGTTCAGACAGTTCTAGTCCATTTAGTAATGAAGAGTATGCAGGAATTGCAGAAATGCTTGCCAATGGAAGTTCACTATTTCTTCTAGGTGACCCTACAATCTCTGAAGATTCTACTTATTGGCCAGAAGGTCCGATGGAAGATATTGGTGACAATAATGCTTTGAACATAATTCTTGATGGAATCAATATGACCGGACCTCGTTTCAGCATCAATGAAACTGAAACAAATTATTGGTCTGATACAATGTTCGACTATGATTACTCAATCAATGGAAGCACTCCTTGGGTCATTCAACTGGACTCAACTACATGGGATACTACTCACCCAATTTTCAGAAACATCAACGAACTTCTGACAATGACATCCACTTTGAAACCAATTGAGCTAGCCAGTGGAATTGGTAATAGTTATGAAAGCTCTTTTGCTCAATATCGAAAGGATGTCAATTCTTGGGCTAATTATTCCATGCCTAACACGACTCTCTTCTCTTTGAACCCCCTTTCTTATTCTGCAATGAATGGAACTTTTCCATCATGGCTCTCCGCATTTGAGTATGGTGCAAGTAGAGTCACTATTGCTGGATCTACAATAATGTTCACTGGAAGACCCATTGATTTGCCAGACACAGAACTCCAGTGGTTCTATGTTGCTGACAATGCAAAATTATTCATGAACATCCTAGATTGGCTATCAGTAGATTTTGTTACTGCTCCAAGCGCTATTGATTCAATGCTAATTATCTCTGGTGTAATTTTGATAATTGGTATAGCATTCTATCTTTTGAAGAAGCTTAGGTAAAGGCCCACTGAGGTTTCTCTAAGCCTTCATCATCAAGTATTTCATCAATCAGGTCCTTTAATTCCCTCATACCCTGTTTCTTCACAGCAGCCGATAATATGATTGTGGGCTCTCTATCACTTACAGCTTCTCTAAGCTGAAATTTGAGAAAGTCTAATTCATCATCGATATGTCGTTTCTTTACCTTGTCCATCTTGTTTGCTAGCACTATTACACGCGGGGAAATTTCACATAGAAAGGAATAGAACTCTACATCAACTGGTACCTCTCCACGAGATGACCATCGGTCGAAAAGTATTCTAAATAATGAAATATCAACAATGAACACTGATAACAGGATTCTGCTACTCCAACTTTCCAAACTTTCGATAATATGGTTCTTTGTTTCTTCAATAGTTGTCTTACTCTGTCCTGACATAAAACCAAACCCTGGAATATCTACTATAGTTACAGGGTCTAAATCGATCATCTGTTCCCATCGAGTACTTCCTGGTCTTTTACCCACTCTTACTTTCTTTCCTGTGAGCACACGAATAGTACTACTCTTCCCTACATTGCTTCTTCCTGCAAAGACAATCAAGGGCTTGTTATTACCAGTAGGGTCTTGTTCTTTCATATTGAAGCTCTCCCTTTGCTATTGCTCGTAGGATTTCAAGTCTTTCCTTTAAACTTGGGCTTAGAATACGCGATGCTGTTGTTGCACCAATACCACGTCCAGCTAGTACCAAAAGGGCTGTTTTCCCATATCTTGAAACTAGTTCTGCTGTTAGTGACGCTGATTTGTATTTCTTTTCTTCCTCTTTCGTCAACAACACTTTTCCCCTAAGTCGTTTGTCAAGAAGTTTTGTGAAGTCTTTGTCTGAGAGTTGTACGACTGCAATCATTTTCGATTCACAGATTGGACAAGTGACGACTTCGTCTAATGTTTTAATAGTTCTCACAGAGTTCCAATGGTTCTCAGCCATACATATCAGTCTGAATTTCTTTGAAAGAAGTCGTTCTTCCATCATTCGTAACACTTCATCTTCTTCTGTAATCTCACCCATCACTTCAAAACGGGTCTTCTCTTCAATTATTAGGCGCGCTAAGGGTGATGGTGGTCCTATTGTCTTAGTTTCGTGAATCTCAAGACTTCCATTAGAATACCTATCAAAGACTTTCATAGCTCGCTTCTCATCCATTTTTTCATCAAGGACCTCTCGCATTGCTTCTTCAAATACAGGAGTTCCCTCAAAGGATTTGATGAGGTATCTAACGGGAATCTGCTTTGACTTTGCATCCTTTCGTATAATATCCATTCTTCGAGCAACATGAACAAATCTAGATGCGAAGTTCTGTGTCTGCTTGACAGCTAATTTCAGAATATGTGACGCTTGTTCACCAGAATAATCTCTAAGGACATCAAGTAAATGATTTGACTCCAAGTTATCACTGGCTGTAAAGAGAATACGATAGGGATCCCTTTCAACAGCCACTTCGATACCAAGACGTGTTGTCAAAAGAGAAGCTATCACAATCCCTAATGTTTCATTTGCTCTAGTTCCCAATGGAGAATGAAGAACAATCCCTGAACCAAACGTTTCCAAGATATACAAATCTGGTGATGGAAGTTCTCCCAAGACATCCCTACTCCGTGTAAGAGTGTCAACAAGATGATTTTTAGCTTCTCCAGTTATTCCATAGTTCGCCAGCCAAGAATCAATTCTTCTGGTATCTTTTTTGAGAATTGTGTTCCACATTATTGCAACATCTGAAGCCACCTCATATGGCACTGGAATCATCTCTCCTATCCAGCGCGGTGCATCGGTATTCGTACCTGTTGCGGGTGCACACATCACTTCCCCACTCTCATCATCGACATTGATCACATTCCATGGTCTTCCTCTTATTACAAATACTGTGCCTGGTGCGACATTGGCGGCTACATAATCCTCATCGAGGACACCAATTGACGTACGTGTTGTAATATCTACTGCACTGACCTGTCGTGTGTCAGGAATCGTGCTTAGACGTTCATAGTAGAACATGCGTGATTTTGAACCTCTAGACACCTGTGAACCATGTAGTTCTAGAAGATATCTTCCTTCCATAAATTGTAGAAGTGTATCAAGTTCCGCAGCTGTTACCTCTGAAAATGGATATGCTGAAGTCACCAATTCCAACAATGATTCTTTCTCTATTGTATCCCAATCGAGAAGCACTCCAGTTATCTGATGACAAAGAACATCCCAAGCTTTCTTTGGTATTCTAGCATTCTCCACCTTGTTCAGCCTTGCACGTCTTATGATAATTCCAGATTCTGAAATATCATCCAAGTTTATAGTCGAAATCACAATTCCTTTCGATATACGCCCAACACTATGACCAGACCTCCCAACTCTTTGGACTAATCTAGAAACCTCTCTGGGAGATGAATATTGAATTACAAGGTCCGCCTGTCCAATATCTATACCTAATTCCAAACTCGATGTTGCAATAATTGCTTTTGAAACTCCAGACTTTAAATTATCTTCAGCAGTAAGACGTGCACTTTTGGATAGCGAACCATGATGTACATCAAACGTGTATGGTGGACTCAAAGCCCTCATTTTTGCGCCAAGGACTTCTGCAAATGAACGTGTATTAGTAAAGACAAGAGTAGATTGATGTTTTTCAATCAAATCCACAATCGTTTCAAGCCTTGCCACAGAATGAGGTGGGTATGATAATTTCTTGACTAATTTCTTATGCTGATCATTTGGCGAAGGCATCTCTACTCTAAGATCTACTTTACGATTGTCATAGCCTGCCCATACAGTCTTGATATTCCTCTTTCCGCCTAGAAGTCGTGCTACTTCTTTTGGATTTCCTACAGTTGCAGATAGTCCTACTCGCATTATCCCTGAACCTATTAAATGTTCAAGACGTTCAAGTCCCAGACTAAGTTGAGTCCCTCTCTTACTACCTGCTAGATTATGTACTTCATCTACAACTACCGCAAAGACAGTCCTGAGGTGATATCTTAGTCGTTTTCCTGGTAGGATTGCTTGAAGAGTTTCAGGAGTAGTAATCAATAAGTTTGGAGGGTAAATAGCCTGTTTTCTTCTAGCATATTGAGTTGTATCACCGTGACGGACATCAGCAGTTAGACCAAGGTGTTCACAGAGTTCTACGATTCTTTTGAACACATCACGATTTAATGCCTTCAAGGGAGTGATATAGAGGATATAGAATCCAAACAATTCCTTCTGCTTACTCATCTGTTGTAATTTATTCAATAATGGTAGAAGTGCAGCTTCAGTTTTACCACTCCCTGTTGGGGCGAGAAGGAGTGAATTATGCGTTCCCTCAAGCAGTAATGGGATTGCTTTCTCCTGAATAGGTGTAGGTTTTACAATACCTTTTGACTTGAGAAATTGGACTATCTCTTTACTCAGGGGAGTCCGTGCACTCATCAGTTGCTCTTCCTTCTCTCTAGGTGACGACATTCATTGATTAAGATACGGATGTCGGTCCTGAGAGTCACCTCTGCGTCTTCAATCTTCTTCTCTAAAATTTCAATTATAGCATCAAATGATAGAACTTCAGATTCCAAATCATCAACTATCGTCTTTACAGTTTCTAAATTAGAAATGTGGGATGCAATATTATCAAAAGCAGCTCGTATATCTGAACTTGTCATTGGGAACGACTTCCCGCCAGACTAATCCTCTTCCTCTTCACCATATACCATGTATCCCATTGTGAGTAGGAGAGCAATAATACCCATTGCAGCTAGCATGATGAATAGGATTGAAGTGAAAGTTTCGAGAGTCTGCATTGGAATCTTGTGTCTGCGGATTTAGTCCGCTTATAATCATTGCTGAATATTAACAGCTGTACTGGTTATGCTTCAACACTTCGTTGTTCATAGAACTTGTCTATGAATGATCCATAGATATCCACAGGCTCAGTCAAAGGATTTACATCATCAATTGTCATTTCTATAGTGCATGAACCACACTTTACAGTCGCCATTCCATTGTCCCTATAAATTTGGATCTTGATGGCAGTATTTCCACAATCCGGACATGGATATACGTCTGGAATGCGTTTCTGTGGTCGCCGACGTACTTTTTGTCTTCGTCTTCTTCCCATGATGCTTCACCTATACCTATTTCACACCTAACAGAACATAAGCCCCGAAAGAAATGAGCAAGTCCTGCGGCTCAGGTGTTAATTTAAGCATTTGGTTAAGTGACAGAATCACTCCATTACGAAGCTTTCTTATTGTCGGATGTGTCGCCTCGATTAGCGATGTCCGACCTCTCAAAAAACTCTCAGTGTGTACTCAAGGTTCTTGAAACTGCAGACTCCCTAACAACAACCGAGATCCTTGAGATTGCCCGTAAAAAGAAGTATGCCGACATATGCACAGACTGTGCTGGTGGCGATGCTTTCGTAGCTGCTGCCAACCAACTCGTTGAGATGGGTCTTGTCACTAAGAAGTTTGGCAAGGGAGGCTATCGGTGGCATTTGGTAAAAGGTTGATTTACATGGTTGACTGGACTAAAATCAGGAAAGACTTCCCAGCCCTTGAACGTAGAATTAACGGTCATCCAGTAGTGTATCTGGATAGTGCATGCATGGCACTCAAGCCTAGACAGGTCATCGATGCTATGAATGAATACTATGAGATGTATCCCGCTTGTGCTGGAAGGAGTATCCATAGATTTGGTGAGGAGGCTTCTAACGCATATTCTGCAGCTCGAGGTAAATTTGCCAAGTTCTTGAATGCTGCCCAAGAAGAAGAATGCATCTGGACTAGAAATGCTACAGAATCTCTCAATATTGTTGCAAGCTCAGTTAAACTGCCAAAAGGTTCCAAAATCATCACAACGTCTCTTGAGCATCATAGTGGTTCTCTTCCATTCGTTGAGAGAGCAAAAAGAGACGGTCTAGAGATTGAGATAGTCAAAGCTCAGATGGATGGAACTTTTGATATCGAAGACTGGAAGAGTGCAATTGACAACAATACAAGTCTAGTATCTGTTGTTCATTCTTCTAATGTCACAGGCACAATATCTTCAATGAAAGATATCGTTGAGATTGCACATGATCGAGGAGCTATAGTGATGTGTGATGACGCTCAGTATGCCCCTCATCACCCACTTGATGTTCAAGAAATGGATGTAGATTTTTCATGTATTTCAGTCCATAAAATGTGTGGACCCACTGGAATGGGCGTACTCTATGGAAAGATGGAACATCTCGAATCAATGAACATGGCTCTATATGGTGGGGACACGGTTAGTGATGTTAAATTTGAGAATGGACAGATACTTCCTGAATATCTTCCGCCTCCTGAGAAATTTGAGGCGGGTCTGCAGAATTATGCTGGTGCAATAGGTGCAGGAGCTGCAGCTGAATATCTTCAAGCAATTGGAATGCATGAGATTGAGAAACATGAACGTTCTCTCCTCAAAGTTGCGCTGAAAAGACTGCTTGATATGGAACATGTACACATCCTTGGAACAGATAACATCAACATCAAAACTGGTCTAGTAACTTTTAGTGTTGATACTGTCCCTTCAGCACATGATGTGGCAACATTCCTCAATGATGAATTCAATGTTATGGTTCGCAGCGGTGCTCATTGCGTACATCCATTTCATCATCAGTTGGGTATTCCAGTAGAAAGAGGAACTGCCCGTGCAAGTTTCTATCTGTACAACAATATGGAAGATGTCAAAACATTTCTTGATGGTCTAGAAACACTTCTTGAAGCAAGTAGTTAGGTTTCTTATTTAAACCTACTAGGAAGATGCCGTTCAAAAAGTCCCCACTTGATGGCTTTATTCACACTTCTCATCTTCCTTTTATGATCCGGAGGTGCAATCTTGACCCAAATAGCCGCATCTCTGTTCCTGCTAGTAGTACATGACCAAAGTAGTGATATTTTTCCAGTTTCAGGATACAAAACCACTCTATCCCAGCGTCTTGTAATACTGATAGCGAAATGCTCGACAATCTTCTTTTCACTTTCAAGGAGTCTACTTTTATTCTCCTTTATCATCTTGTGAAATCGTTGAGCTTCAGTTGCAATCTCTGAATCAGAATCCATCATCAATTTATCTAATTCTCCTTTTGTTATCACGATTTGTTTAGTTGGTTCTTCTTTGATAGAATAAGGATTCTTGAAATCTGTCGTTTTTCTTTTACCATGTTCAATGATAAATTGTTGTTCAGAATTCCCAATCCGCGATTCCAAACCGTATTTTTCCATTTTCCCACTATACAAGGTAACGGCACGACTCCATTTAAACCTCCAACCACCTCCTTTGAACGAGAAGCTCCCATCTTCTGCAATCAACTGGCTTAGGTACTCTTGTTTGACTCTATTAGTTCCATCTTTGATTACCTTGGGGAGGTCTGAATTGAGGATGCTTTTGTCACCAATAGGCATTCCCCATACCGCTAACATTCGACCGAATACAGCAGGTAATCCAATAACATGGCCATCTTTTCTTTTAGATTCCCAATATTGAATTTCACCAAGCTGGCTAATTATTTCCTTGAATCTTCTAAGACGGACTTGGTCTTTCTCGTAATAATGAGCCGACATTTTTGGTCTAAGATGTCCATCACTCATCATCGCACCAATTAATTGAGCTCTGATTATCTCTATATCTAATGGAAACTCTGGGTTCTCAATATTGCCTCTCCCACGTTTTGCACCAAAGCCCGAAATGTGTTTGATAGATTGAACATCTTGAATGTCCTTTCCGACCACATCTAGAATAAATCCAAGTGTTTCTCCTGTTAGATAATTACTTGATTTTCTGAGTTCATTTCTATCAGATCCTTGAGTGACGTTTCTAGTTTCTTCCGCAAATTGATTCAGTAATCTTCCAAAATCTCGACGACTAATACCTCCAAGATGAAGAAGAGCATTTTCAACAATTCTATTCTTTGCTTCAGAAGATTCGAAATGAAAATGATCGACAGCGTGTATATCTGTCCAACTATTAATACCTGGCACGCATCTATGGACATAAAGTGTATCATTTACTATTCCAATTCTCAGGCTATTAGTATCTAATTTGTTTTTGACCTCTCCCTGATTTCGCGTAATGTAATCAGATACACCCCTATACCATTGTGTTCCAAGAGTGGAGTATGGTCTCAAATTCGTATAATAGAATCGGATATTTTGTGGCACTTGTTCGTCTAAACCAATTATCATTGATGCTACTTGTTGAAAATCCAATAGTTCGAATCTGAATTTCTTGAATGAATGATATACAAGAGAACAATCTATACAATGTTCTTGTGCCTCACATGGCACTTCCCGTTCACAATCAATCCTATCAGCCTCAAGTTTCTCAAGTATCCTTAGACCAAAAGGCCTTACTTCTCTGTAAGACCAATCATTAAACGATGAGTCAGGAATCCCATAATGTACCGCTAACTCCTTTCTTTGTACTCCCTCTGGAATTTTCCCCGTCTTCTTATCATCCTTCATTCTGAAATATCCAGCAATCTCTCGCAATTCCTTCTTTGCATCCATCCTTTCCATGAAAGAAGGATTTCTTTGTAAAACCTCTTGGAATTCATCATAGGTTTCAATTCTCGAATTGAGGTTTCTCTCTCGTGCATTAATTTTTCCTATATTCTCTCCTTCCAGTGAAGGCTTAATCTTAGATAATTTGTCGTGATATTCTCTGATTATTTCATCTCTTTCTTCAGGAGTTAATCGTCTACCCTTTTTCTCTGAATCTTCGGATAAATCGTATTCTCGAGTTTCTCTCAATTCTTTTCCTTCCCAAGGATATCAAGTCACATTTGGAACTCTTGTGTATCGGTCATCAAATCATCATTATATTCTTACTATATATTCACCTTGATAATCCACACGTAATTTTCTATTCGATTGAAAAATATCTTGGAATAGTTATTCCATTTCACTATCAGATGGGAATTGATCCAAAGAAAGGCACAGCCCGTGCAAGTTTCTATCTCTATAATAACATGGATGATGTCAAAGCATTTCTTGATGGTCTAGAAACACTCATTGAAGCAAGTGCCTGAAGTAACTAAAGTCTGCTCCTTTCTTTAGGTGCAGGCTCTATTTTGTTCTCGATTTAGTTTGTTTCCTTCTGAATTACTTCTTTTAGACGTTTAATCTCTTGAAGAGGATCTGCAAACTCAAAACCATTTGAAGATATTTCGATAGAATCTCCAAACTTCTTGATTCGTCCATACATTGCAATGTATCTACCGCGTATCTTGTCAGAGGTTGCTTGAATAGGTTCGTCCTCTTTGCCTGATTTGGCAATCAGTTTTTGAGCCTCCTCAGCGGTCATTCCTAGAAGTTTTTCACCAACAATACCGAACAAAGTTGCTCTTATCGAACCTGAACCATCATCGATTGTAATCTTGTAGAGCATTCGTGGTTCTGGTTTTTCCACTTTTCCACATGATTTACAACTATACCCGTCATCAACAGCCTCAAGTTTTTTGTTGCATGTTGGGCACGCTTCGTAGAATACCCGATTCTGTCCCATGTCAACTATTATTCCGCAGACTTCGACGTTCTTACCTTCACTAGCTTCATCAATTTCACCAATAAGAACCCTTGACGCCTTAGTTGCTACAGTTTCAAAGGCAACATCTGATAGATCTAGTTGCTTAAGATCAGAATCCTCTGGATTCAGTAAAATCTCTCCCTTACGACCTACTTGATACTCTAATCCCCCTCTATATCCTTCTTTCACATAACCGTGGAGAATCCTAATCACGTCGCCCTCTTGAACATCAGCTACTTTTTCTACATCTTCACCCCAGAAGGTTACTCTGATTTTGCTTGTCTGGTCCGCAATTACTACATTTCTTAACTGACCTTCAGCTCCATCTTTTCTTGTGAAAGTCTTAACATCGTAAGCAGTTACTACCTTACCTTCTATATCAACATCTCTCATTTCAACGGAAAGATCTGAAATGCTTATTTTTCCAAGGGGTTCAGAGCTACCTCCAGTTCCTGATGCTGAAGATGCATTTTCAGTAATCTTTGACAAATCAAGCTGTTTCAGTTTTGACCCCTTTGGGTTCAATTCAACCTTTGAACTCCTTCCAAATTGATACTCAACTCCACCTCTGAAACCTTCTTTCACATAACCATGGAGGATTCTGATTATATCGCCTTCCTTTGCTTTTGCAATGTGTTCATTATCTTCACCCCAGAAGGTCACTCTGATATTGCTTGTCTTGTCTGCGATGACAATATTTTGTACCTGTCCTTCACCACCATCCTTTCGTGTGAAGGTATTCACATCATAGATTGTTGCAATCTTACCTTCGATATCTACATCATTCATTCCGGTTTCCAAATCTACAATATCCTTCATTCCAAGTGGTTCTGAACTGCTTGAGTATTTTGGAGTTGATTCTGCAGTGTCGATTTTGTCCTTAAGTCCCCTTTCAATAACTGTTGATTTACCTACATGAATTTCTATGTCATCCCCATCACGATTTGGACGAGTATATGCATGATTTACTCCAATGACTTCTCCAGGTTCGATTCCTTCGACTTCGTCTGCTTTATCGTCCCAAAAAACAAGGCGTGAGCTTCCAGAATTGTCTGCGACAACCATTGCGAGTACTTTTCCTTCACTACCATCCTTTTTGTTGAATGTTGAAACTCTGAACACTCTTTGTATCTCTACCTTGAGAGAAACATCATAGGTGTTTTCCTGAAGATCGCTTATTTTCATTTCATCTTTAGATGTAGCACTGAAATCAACACCAAGTTCTTCAATCTCATCATTTTCAAGTGGTTTGATTGTACCCCTCTGACCTAGATTAAGTTCAATCGTATTACCGAGTCCTGGTTTAACATATGCTCCTCGTACCTGAATGATACTTCCAACCGATATGTGATCTTCGGATACTGCCTTGGTCATTTCATCCCAAAGTGCAACTCTGATACTACCAGTTTCATCTGAGATGAAGATACTAGCTACCTTTCCTTCCCCACCATCTTTTCGTGCGAAAGTTCGTACTGTACCTATTCTATCGACCCTACCCACAAGTCCTGCAACATTCTTGGTTGATTCAGTAATATCTTCTATTCTCTGGCGCGCACTTGGTGACATTTTATGCAAATCTACACCTAGTTCTCTTGCCACAATCATGGCTGCTGATTCATCATTGATGACTTCCGGACCTAGTTCATTACGTTTATCCTGAATCATTGTAAGGATATCATTTCGTTCGTGGTCCGATTTATGCTTTAGAATTAATTCAATTGTTTCTTCAAGAGTGAGCATCTATGCCACCTTCCTCCAAGTATTTGAGAGAGTCTAGTCAATTAGTGAATCTTTACTGGAGGCTTTAAAGTAATCTGCTCAATAATGACGAGCTTGGGGATTTTTCCACTAACTGAAGCGAAACACAGAATACGGGATATGCTAGCATCAACATGACTTATTGTGACAGAATCGGAACATGAACTACCTCCACACAGTATTGCATACAGTCTATATTTCGAATCACTAAACGAAGAAATTGGTAGAATCTACGCTGTTGCAGAACTAGCACGTATGAAGGGTTATGATCCAACCACAAGAGTAGAGATTCCACCTGCACATGATGTTGCTGCAAGAGTTGAAGCTACCCTAGAAGGTCCAAAAGGTGTTGCAAAGCGTATCCGAGAGTTACAAAAAACAATGTCAAGAGAGCAAGTAGCTTTTGCAGTAGCAAAAGAAATTGCAGAAGGTACTCTAGGAGGTATAACTGATATTGAGAAAGCAGCTGAGAAGGCTGTACGAGTAGCACTAGCAATTCTAACTGAAAGTATTACAGCTGCACCCCTTGAAGGAATTGCGAGGGTCCGAATTAGAGGATCAGATGAGAATCGCTATCTTGCTCTCTACTTAGCCGGTCCAATCCGTGCTGCTGGTGGGACAGAGGCTGCAATGACGGTCTTGGTGGCTGATTACGTTCGTCAGGTACTCGAATTACCAGCTTTCAAGTCCACAGAGGAAGAAACAGAGCGCGCATTAGAAGAAGTAGAACTCTATGCACGTAATGTGCATCTTCAATATCCTGTACATCCTGAACTTGTCAAGTTCGCCGCAGCTAGATTGCCAATAATGCTTACCGGCGATCCAACTGAGGAGTTCGAGGTGTCAGGAAGTCGAGACCTCAATCGAATAGAAACCAATCGTGTTCGAGGAGGTGCGGTTCTTGTTCTCAATGATGGAGTAGTAGGAAGAGCTGCGAAGCTTGCTAAAATTGTAAATGAAGCAAACATCAAAGGTTGGGACTGGCTAGATGAAGTAGCTTCAAAAATGTCTAAAGATTCAACCCAGGAAGAAGACTCTGCAGATAAGAAACTTGAACCAAAAGATGACTATCTGGCAGATGTAATTGGAGGAAGACCTGTATTCTCACATCCTCAACGTCTGGGTGGTTTCAGGCTTAGGTATGGTCGTTCAAGAAACACAGGTCTTGCAGGTGTGGGAGTACATCCAGCAACTATGTACATTCTTGAAGAATTCTTGGCTACTGGAACTCACATTCGTACTGAACGTCCTGGGAAAGGGTCAATAGTTGCACCGGTTGATACTATTGAAGGTCCAATTGTTCTTATGAAAGATGGTTCAGTTGTACGATTTGTAGGATTGGATGATGCTCGTGGTTTCGAAGGGAAGATTGAGCAGATACTATTTGTTGGTGATATTCTTGTTGCATTGGGGGAGTTTATTGAGAATAACCATCCTTTGGTCCCCTCAGGATATTGTGAGGAATGGTGGTCACATGATTTAGAACATGCAATTTCAAAATTATCCGCTACACAACTCACTAGTAGATTAAAAGGGTCTGACCTGACCCCTCAAACCTTCAATGCGATAATAGAATCTCCTCTAACTATTATTCCAACCCCTGCTCAAGCAGTTCATCTCTCGAAAAAATTGAATATCCCCCTCCATCCATACTATCTCTACAGATGGGCTGCACTATCAATAGACGAAGTTCGGAATCTGCGGGAATGGATACTAACCAAACATAGAATCAGTAAGAAAGATGATGGACATATTGTACTTCCATTTGTTAGAAAGTACAAAACTATGTTAGAAAATATGGGAATCCCTCACAAATTTTCGGAAAATCGTAAGAAACTAATTCTGACAGATGATCCAATAACGATTCTAGTTCAGCTAGGTCCTGATACAAAATCACCCAAAGGAAAAAACACACTTGAGATGTTGAATTCAGTATCAGATGTTACCCTTCGAGATAAGGTTGGTTTTGCAATCGGCGCCAGGATGGGTCGTCCTGAGAAAGCACAAGAGCGTAGAATGAAACCTCCTGTGCAATCATTATTTCCTGTAGGCCGGTCGAAGGGGTCTGAAAGAAGAATTGATGAGGTTGCCAAGAGTGTCCAATATGTTTCTACACTTGACTCGTTTGATGAGAACAATGATATCGATACAAAGATACCTGAAGTTTCTGGAGTTAAATTAGAGCTTGTGGCTCGTAAATGCCCAAAATGTGAGTTAAAAACTTTCGAATCAAGGTGTCCTAAGTGTCGTACTCACACAGAAATCGAACTTTGGTGTGGAGAAGAAGGCTGTGGACGTGCAATTGATCCTGTTAAAGGGATGTGTCCAGTCAACCATAATCCCAATATGATCCGAAAGACACGAATGGTTCCTGTTGATTTGAAAGCCCTTCTTGAACGAGTGAAAGAAGAGGTAGGGGAATTTGAAACACATGGTGTTCGTGGAGTTCTTGGGTTAACAAGCGAATACAAAATTCCAGAATATCTTGGTAAAGGAATTCTCAGAGCAAAGCATGATGTATACTGTTATCGAGATGGTACTGCGCGTTTTGATGCAACAGATGCTCCACTTACCCATTTTACTCCAAAGGAAATTGGAGTACCAGTCAGTAGGCTTAGAGAGCTTGGATATTTAATAGATTATGATGGGGCTCCATTGGTATCCGAAGATCAAGTTGTAGAACTCAAAGTTCAGGATGTTGTCATTCCTGAGAATTGTGCCGATTACCTCCTCAGAGTTGGTAGATTTGTTGATGATTGTTTAGAGAAGATGTACAATCTTCCTAGGTACTACAACTTCAATTCTCAAGAGGATGTCATAGGTCAGCTTGTCATTGGTCTTGCTCCCCACACCTCTGCAGGTATAATCGGAAGATTGGTTGGTTTCACCAATGCAAGTGTATGTTACGCTCATCCGTATTGGCACGCAGCCAAACGACGTAACTGCGATGGGGACGAAGACGCACTCATTCTGGTTCTTGATGCACTGTTGAATTTCTCAAAAAGTTATCTTCCTGCAGGTCGAGGAGGTCTAATGGATGCTCCTCTTGTTCTCTCAGTTATTCTTAATCCGACCGAAGTAGATGATGAAAGTCACAATATGGAGGTCTGTAGACGATATCCTGCTCAATTCTATGAGATGGTATCAGAAGCAAGACATCCAAGAGATGTAGAGAGTCTTGTTGATATCATATCATCTCGCCTGAACACTCTTGTACAATACGAAGGATTTGGTTTTACGCACAATACAACATCTTTTGATATTGGACCTAAGAATTCTAGATACAAAATTTTGGATACTATGAATGACAAACTTGAGGCTCAGTTGCGTCTTGCCACTTTAATTAGAGCTGTAGATTCACAGGATGTCGCTCAGCGTGTTCTCTCAACCCATTTCTTCCGTGATATACGTGGGAATTTACGAGCATATTCTACACAAAAGATTCGATGTCTTAAGTGCAATCGTACATACCGAAGGGTACCTATCTCAGGTAAATGTGTGTGTGGTGAATCGAAACTATCCCTTACAGTGAGGCAGAAGAATATCTCAAAATACCTTCAGGTTACCGAGAAAATCATACTCGATCACGGTCTTGATCAGTATATGCAAGAACGATTGAAACTGATTACTGCGTCACTAGATTCTTTGTTTGTATCTGAACAGACATCTCTCACAGACTTTTTTTGAAAACTAATCTGTTTAAACATCAAGTGCAAGTTTCAGCAGATTTCGATCTTCAATCATACCAATTAGATTGCCAGCTGCAGAAAGGACTGGAGCTTGATCAATATCTTCCTTTCGAATAGTTTTTACACATTCCGAGATTGTTGTAAGTTCACTCAAATTGATTATATTCTTCGTCATCGCTTCTGAAACTGGAATATTTGGTAGTTTGAGAATCTTTTTTGTAACAACAAGGAAGTCCTTTGATGTCCAACCCCAATCAACTGAACTATCTTGACCACTGAAAGTTGTTGATATATTATCTTCAACAGTCACCTCGGAAAGACGAATATAATCACTGACTGTAATCATTCCTGACACGCCTCCACCTTCATTGATTAGAACAAGCGCATTCTTCCCAGCCATGTCCATTACCATATAGGTCAAAGGTAGCGGAGTCTGTTCCCAAACCGCTGTTATCTCTCTCGTGACCAAATCAATAATCTCTTTCGAACCAATTTTGTCATTATCTTCCAATGTGGCTCCTAATATGTCTGGAATTGAAATCAAACCGACAAGATTACCTTTCTCAACAACAGGGAGCCTTCTGTAATTCTTCTCAAGCATGAGTTTAGTAGCTGTCTTGAGTTCAGTTCTAGGAGTAACAGTATCTGGGTCTCTATTCATCAACATTCCAAGTTGATTTTCATCTGCTTTTCTTAGAAGATCTGTCCTAGTTACAATACCAACCAAGGTCTTTGAACCTTTTTTCACAACTGGAACACCATTGACTTGTTTCTCTGCCATAATTTGAAGGACATCTTCTCTGGTTCCAGGCACTGAAACGTAAATCACGTCCGATTGCATACAGTCTTTGACCATCATTGTCAGAATTACTCCGGTTCGATAATAACTCGAAAGTATTTACAGTTCACTCACACAGAGTTACAGTCTATTCAGTGAAACTGCATCTACCGACTTTACTCGTTACATACCTTTTATGTTTAGCGTTCATTCTAAATTGGAAAAATTTGAACTTCTGTCCTTTTTCCCTTTAGGGAATGAAACTGGAGTCTTTAACATGAATTGATGATTATATTCACCATGGGTTTTTCTTGAGCCCAAGAAGATACACTATTGCATTACTAATCCAATGGATGCCAAGTGTTGTTAGAACTAGAATAACAATGAAGATGGACCCTGGTTGAATTAATGGATACGCAAAAATCAACGCCATGATTATGAACCCAAGCTGGTCCATAAAGGGAGAGGGGTTCCCACTCTTTACATTGACTCGCCTTTTTATGAACGATCCAACAATGTCGCCAGTGAGAGCTCCGACAGCCATCAAAACTGCAACTGGAACTTGCATATAGAGAACCAATTCCATTGCGGGTGTTACAGTGACGAACTGTGCTAGTATAGGATGTAAATATGGAGCTGCAAACATCTGCCCAATACCAATTAAGACTCCAAAGATAATACCGACAATGAAACCTCGAATCGTTTTTCCATCACCGAGTATTCTACGACCATCACTAAAGAATCGCCCTCCATCAATTGCGCTTCCCCCACCACCTAGGACGGGAGTTGCATTTGCAATCCACGCTGGAAGTCCAAACCATATAGCCAATTCTAATAGGGCAAGTTCTTCATACATCAGATGAGGCTCCATATCTGCGATTTACCAAGTCAATTTCACTCTTTCTCATTGGTACGTTCAACTGAGAAGCCAGATTCTGTAAGGAAAAGTCGCCCCTCTGATATATCACCTTCAGGTACAAGTCTTCTCAATAATCGTTCTCCTGAGGATTTTCCTATCATCATCTTAATTACATAATCAGACCAATAATCTAAGATATTTTTAGCAACCGGCTCAACGTCATCTAATCCCTTTAATCTAGATGTGACCTGATTCAATACAATTACTGCAATATCGTTATGTCTAGCTAATCCCTTTAAAACACCAGCCTGTCGATTGAGTTCACGATGATTAGCATAGTTTGTTTTCTTGTCCTCGAGCGCCAATCTGTAATGCTTTGTAAGAGTATCAATAACAACTAATCGTGTGTTCTTACGGATGTACAGATTCAAGTCGTCAATTAGTACACCCTGCTCACTAAATCCCTTAGGTACGAAGATCTTGACTAGAGTTTCAATGTCACTGAATGACTTTCCTGTCATCAGCTCTAGCCGTTCAACAGGGGATGTTGTTTCTGAATTAATGTAGATGGTGCCCCATCCTTGCCTATACATTGCCCTTACAAATTGTAATCCAAAAGTAGTCTTTCCTGCAGCTGCTTCACCATAAACATGGGTGAAGATCCCAGTATTCAGACCACCATTCATTATTCGATCCAGAAGGGAAACGCCTGACGGAAGAATCAAAAATGCCTCACTATTTACTTATAATAACCGCTCAGTGATAAGCATATCTGGAGGACTCTATTCATGCCAAGATGGGAAGCTGCAATTGCCACCGAGAACCCGAAAATACTCTATCATGTGGTACAGCTCCTAAAAAAGCTCGAAATAAAATTCGTCATTTGCTCTCCATCAGATCACCGATGTGACCACGCTCATATTGTAATAACCGGTCCTGATGACAATTTTGAGCAACATGAGCGAAAGATAGAGGTTACTGAGGATTTCGATACTGCTTTTGTTAGAATAGAGTTGATGTCCAAACTACACGATTTACATGCCCCATCCAAGGCAGTAGTTGGAATAGATCCTGGGATGACTTTCGGAGTAGCCTTGGTCATTGATGGGATTCCTGTTTATAGTAACTCTCTTTCATCACCTGAATCTGTAATGATTTTAACCCAACAACTAGTAAACCATTCAAAGACTCTATTTCCCGAATGCCAGACGGTTGTTCGCATTGGAACTGGTTCCAATCTTTATGCCACTTTATTATTGAGGTCTACTAAGAATATTAGAACGACACTACCGATTGAGCTAGTAAATGAGCATAATACTACAATTACTGGTGGAGCAAGATCAGACGAGTCTGCAGCTATACTAATTGCAGGAAGAAGTGGACGGTTTGTAGTGGACTCTGATATGAACCTTGAACCTAAAGAAGGATATGTCCGTTCACTGAAACAGTTTGTGACTAAACTAACGAGAGGGAAGAAATCCATCACATCGAAAGAAGCACGTGCAATACTAATTGGAGATTCCGCGCTTGAGGATTTGATTGCATAGGTTAGGTCATGAAAAAACTCTCAACTTGATGTGCCACATCTTCCGGATTATCAGAAACTACTTGCATCACTTCCTTTAGCCATGAAGGGATGAATCGTGACAGGTATTTAGTTGCAAACCTCTGATCGAGCATCACAATTGCCCCTCTATCGTCCAACCTTCGTACCGGTCTTCCTGCAGATTGAATTGCCCGTGTCATGGCAGGTAGTACGTATGCATAATCTCTACCTTTTTGATTGAAGGCTGAATCATAGTACGTAATGAGTGCCTCCATTCTGGGAGTAGGTCTGGCATAGGGAACTCCAACGACAACAACGCTCTCCATTGTGGAGCCTGGAAAGTCACCACCCTCCGAATTACGACCTCCCTGTACACCTAACAGTACTGCTCCTCCCTTCTCACCTTGTCTCTTATAATCCTCAATCATCTTGTCATTATCTGTGCCTTTCATTCCTGGACGTTCAATGAACAGTTTTCTCTTCAATCGCTTTTCAAGACCTGCTTCAATAAGCGATCTACCAATCGAGTAACTTGAAGTAAAAATACCAGTATTTCCTGGGGTTGCATTAGCAACAGCAAGACAATGGTCAACCATCCTCCCAAAAGTATTGCCATTCCTATTTTGGAAAGATGTATCCAATCCACTCACAATTAATCCAAGTCTATTTCTAATTGCAAATGGGCTCTGGAATGTGACTTGTGTAGATTCAGAACCAAATCCGAGCATCTCCGCATAGGCATCAAGTGGTGATAATGTTCCAGATATTGCTACAGAACTATGGACCATATTCAGAACGGGGCTTGTAACAGAGGTTGGATCTAATGCAACCAGGTCAAGAGATACTCTCTTTGTACTTCCTCTGGTAATTGATGATGATAAGATAAAGGAATAATCCTCTCTATCAACACATCTTAGCCAGGATAACAAGAACTCTGCTACTCTATGAATTGCAGAGCGTGGAAACTTTCCTGCTTTGAGAAGTCCTTTCTTAATCTTCGCTCCATGATCTTGCATATGATGTAGGATCCGTTCACCTGAATCAAGACCAGCTGATTTGACAGACATATCCACTATATCACGTGGATTCACTATTTTCTCATTATTTTCCTTCAAATCAGAGGACAACTCTAATAGCATCTTTGTAAGCGCTCGACAGAACTCATGTGATGTCCCATCCTTGTATGGACCATCTTTTGCTTCTCTGGTGGCCTGCCTGACAATTCTAAGTGTTAACGAATCACTTGCCGAGTCCAAGGCAGTTGCTGGAACATTGTGTGCCTCATCCTGAACAAGCACAATCTTTGATAAGGGTGTTCCAAGATCTGGCACAAAAACTTCGAGAATCCATGGGTCGAAAACATACAGGTAGGAGAGCGCTACTACATCCACCACTTTTGCTAAACGTTTTGCCATCTCATATGGACACATAGATTTGCTTTCTGCAAGATTCACAATTTCTGGTGCTGTCAAAACTCTCTTAGGGGCATCTTCCAAAAGATCCTCAGGGTCTCCAGCTTTCTTGAGCTTTTCATAGTACGAGCACCTACCAGTGGCCTTCAGTTGTCCACAAACTTCACTTATCGGTGCAACAAAGTCTGCATTCTCAATAACAAATGGATTCACACACATATGCCTTCTACCACGGAATGAAACCCCTGAAACATCCTGACGCTTAGATATTTCAACCAACTCTTCAACAACACGATCAAGTTGTCTATGTGTTCTTGCACAGTAGAGTATTTTCCCATTGTTCTCTTTGACCCAAGGAAGAATTCCGCTCAATGTCACACACGTCTTTCCAAATCCATTTGGCGCTTCTGAGCAGATATTCACTCCAGTTCTAACAGCCTCCTCTATTGCAAACATCATCTCATTCTGACCTTTACGCGGCTCAGGATATGGAAAGAACTCTTTGTAGCTGTTAGAATCAATAGTCATGGGAATTCCAATGATGAGTCCCTCTATGACCTTGATAACCATGTTGTTTTCTGGCGCGAAATAAACTGTCCATGAATTGTCGGTACTGATTTATTCAAGTATATAGTCATCTTGTCTGTGGTCTTTATGACAATTGATGACATCTCTGAATTAACCTCGGAAACATCCATTGGAACGGTCAAAATTCGCATTCTGAACCTTGAGAATGGTCTGTTACTGTTATTTTCAGATAAGGAACAATACCGTCTAGGTATTTCTGCTGTTGCAATTCCTCCAGGTCAAGGTCGTTCAGAACCCACCTCGACTGCAGCATTTACCGTGGGTTTGGATATCACACTTGTTCGAACAATGGCAGAAAGAGTTGCATCTTGGACTAATAACACATGTATGGTGGTGTCAGGAGTTACACAACTAAATCGTGATGTCATGATGGAGCTTCTATCAGCTCTCAGAGACCACCTTGTGACGTGATGAATTCGATTACTTCTCTTATCCATCTACCAGTATCTTCAATATCACTAATTTTGTCTAGATATTCTTCCCATGAAAGACCAGCTGCAGTTTCCCATTTTTCATGCATCTCTTTCAGATTGGTAGATGCGGTTTGGTGATAGGGACAGAACTCATCTTGCTTATCTCTACCACAAATTGGGCAGTTATTCACGATTCATTGCCCTCCTCATCTTTCTTCGATTGCCTAGCTCGCCTCTTATCAAGTGCTTTGAGGTCTTCCTGTCTTCCGGGACATTCAGTCCAATTGATGCAGGTTTCCCATGTCCGCCTACCTGAAAATATCTTTATCATACGATGATCACAGTGAGGACACATTGTTTCAAGTGGCGCTAATCTTCCTTTTTGAGGGAGGGGAAATGTCTGATTACATACCCCATCTTTATAGTTTGAACAACCGACAAACCGTTTTCCGGTCTTTGGAGATTGCACAACTCTAAGAACTCCATCGTCACATTTTGGACACGGTCCAAGTTCCTCGGTGTCCTTCCAATATCTCTGGAGTCCTTTGACAAGGTCCTCTCCTATTTGGTCCTCTCTATCCTTGAATTCTTCTAAAATTGAAAGCAAACTATTTTTGATTTTGACGAGTACGTTATCTCGATCTGTTTTTCCTTGCTGGATGTCTTCCATCTCTTTCTCCAATTGTCTTGTCATTTCTGGAGAGAGCATAGCTGGCATGTATTGGTCTAATGTTTCGTAAAGCGCATATCCAAGAGTTGATAGCTCAAAACTATCTCCTATAGTATAACCTCTTGATCTTACAGAATCAACAATTCTTGACCTCGTCGATTTAGTTCCAAGATTCTCCCGTTCAAGTAATTTTAGAAGACTTGCAGGATTGAACCGAGCCGGTGGAAGAGTGTGTTTCTCTTCAGAATCCACTGATGTAAGTGGAATTGAATCACCCTCCTCAATATCTGGAAGTGCTTTCTCCTTTGTTTTGAAGTATGGTCCATAGTACTCAGTCCAACCTTGTTTCAGGATCTGAAGACCTCTTGTGTAGAGTCGATGACTTTCACAAACAATATCCGCTCTTAGATGGTCTTTAACCAAAGGTTCTCCAAAAACGGAGAAGAATCTCCTCACAATCAAATCATACAGTTTCTTCTCACTTGGAGTTAGTCGCTTTGTTGGTTTTTCACCTGTGGGATGTATTGCAGGATGCGCAGGGTCTGTCTTCTTACCTTGAACTGGACTGAGAGGTCCTTTCAGTATGATTTTTGCCATTGATGCATAATTCTTCATGGCACTTAGTCCAGTGAGGATTCCTTTGATATCCAGGGTATCAGGCAGTTGTTCACTACTTGTTCTAGGGTATGAGATTGCTGAATTGAGATAGAGTGACTGTGCAAGAGCCAAGGTACGACTCGGTTTGAAGCCCAAGTGTCTGTAGGCTTCAGATTGAAGAGAACTGAGATTGAAGGATGGATGTGGTTGTTGAGTGACAGTACGCCTGTTTATCTTGTCAACAATTGCAGTTTGTCCAGAAATGGTTTCTACTATTGCTTTTGCTTCTGATACTGTAGAGATTCGTTTCTTGAAGTATTCTAGTTCTAATTCTTCATTATTATGATGTGCAACTATCTGAATCATCCAATATGGCAATGGTACAAAGAGATTGATCTCTTTCTCACGCTGAGCAACATACGAAAGAGCGGGGCCTTGAACTCGTCCAGTAGAAACTATTTTGAACCAACCTGCAGCTTTCTTTATTGAAAGAGTGAGTGCTCTTGTCATATTGATTCCATACAACCAATCAACTTCGTGACGAACCTGACCTGATTCTATCAATGGAAAATCAAGATCTATCATATTCTCAAAAGCATGTTCTAGTTCCTTTTCAGTTAAAGCAGAGAACCTCATCCTTGCGGCTTGACTGGGTTCAGTTTTGCAAGCGTACAATAAGGTAAGGTATCCAATCAAACTACCCTCGATATCATAATCCGTAGCAACAACAAACCTATCGATATCCTTTGAAAGTTTCTTAATCAGAGAAATTATGGGTTTGATATTAGTTGCTTTCTTGTCAACCTCATATTTTGGAACCCATTTATTTTCAAGACGAGGATATGTCCAACCTTTCTCTGTTTGTTTGAGTTCGAAGAGATGTCCTAATGCATAAACCACTACAAGTTCATCATTTCCTCTTGTACATTCAAAGTAGCTTGTCTTTCCTTTCTTAATCTCTTTTGGAGAGTTGGAATCATCAAGAGCTTCGGCAATTTTCTTTGCAGCAGTTGGTTTTTCAGTGACGAGCATCAATCGGGGCAGATTAATTCGCCTCTCTTACAGTTTGATAATCCATCGTTGGTTTTCCCTCTTAAATACGCGTTCTGAGTTATTAATGTGATAGTACAATGTTGCATTTCTCGATACTCTTAAAAGCAGACTCAATTTCGAAACCGCTCGAGGTAACACTATGCAACCCTGGTGGCCGAGGTTTATTGTAAAACCCAGAGTTCGACTTACGAGGCCGAGGTTTGGTATGCCAACCCGCCCTCCAGACACAGTTCTCTTTGGAATTATCTTCATAGCAGTTATATTTGTCCTCGGTGGCAACATCTACACCCTAGTAAGAACTCCGCCTGCTATTGCAGGAGGAGCAGGTGGAACTCCTATCCTCATCTCCCCGGGCATAGATTCTCAACTTGGTATGGAAGGAGTTGTTGCATCAGTTATCATCTTGATTGGTACAATGGGTCTTGGTTTAGTATACTATGGATCCAAGTATGTCTTTCAACCTGGATATGCAACCAGATTGATGATCCTTGGAGTGATTCTTGCAAGTGTAGCATTTCTAATCTTCAGCTACCTCTGGGGAATCAAGACTGGAATGTTTTAGAATCATTCTTCTTCATCGTTTCTCAGTACACTTTGTAAAATAGTGCAAGGTATGTTTACTCTTTCAAAGAGAGTGGTAATGAGTTCATGCGCAATCTCTAGCTTGAGTACTTTCCTTTGAGGTGCGGTAAAGTGAGTTTCATGCGTTGGCTTGGACCACTTTCCCACTACTTTTCCAAAATCCATCCCTGCAAGAATGACTCTCCTTGGTGAGTAATTAGTAACAACATAACAGGCTCTATCACCGTCTGTAAAACCTCCCCAAAGAAAAGCTCTCTCCGTTGGCTCTACCTGAGTACTCCCAAGAACAGATCCAAGGCTTGGTACCATCTCTCTAATCTTGTCCATGTTATCCCCATGTCCATGAACAATAGCCAAAGCTCCATTCTGTATGGTTTGTTTGATATGGTTGTAATCTCCATCTAGGTCTGTAACAATGATGTCACACAGACAATTCTGTTCTAGTAGAAGTGATACTGCACCATCTGCAGCAACAAAGACCAGGTCTTGGTAGTCACTTCTCTCTTTCAGTGTCTGTATATGCTGTTCAAGTGATGGACCAGCTCCACAAATTACAACTGTTCTGTTTCTTATCCTCTGTTCCAAGAGTTGTAATAATGGATCTGGATTGATATTTTTCAATAATTCTGTAAGCAACTGGGTAGCGCGGTTATCCATTATTGCATCTAGGTTTAGTCTTCTTACGATATCTTGGTAAATTGGTTGCCAATCTATCCAATCCATCTTGTATCACTCATCCTGAAGAACAGCTTCAACTATACGAACTGCCATTTTCGTTTCTTTGATATCGTGTGTACGTATCACTTTGGCACCATTATAGACTGCAATAGCTGTGGCTGCTAGGGATCCATTGAGTCTTTCTGCAGGGTCTTTCTGTTTTAGTAGACTGCCTATGAAGGCTTTTCTGGACACTCCAACTAACAAAGGTTGATTGAAACGAGTGAACTGTTGCAAGCTTCCTAATATCTCGAAATCTACTTCAGCTGGTTTTCCAAATCCTATTCCAGGATCCAAGAGTATTTTTTCTTGTCCTATTCCTGATTTGATTGCTATTGTATAACTGGCTTCTAGTGAACTTATGGCTGAATAAATACTCTCACAGGGAGTTCCGCAGTTTGCCATAATCACTATAGGGACATCTCTAGAACTTACGAGATTCGCCATCTTTGGATCAGCACGTAATCCCGAGATATCATTGACCATTGCTACCCCCATATCAAGAGCCACCTCTGCCACCTTAGATGAAACAGTGTCAATTGATATCGGTAGATTAGTCGAATTTGTGATATCTCCGAGTACCTTCGTGAGACGCTTCAGTTCCTCTCGCTCTGAAATCTCAGATGTACCATAGACATTCTTTGGGGCAGTTGATGCTGCACCAACATCAATGATATCGGCGCCATCTTTCTCCATTTTGTCAATGATTTGTCGAATTTTCGATTTATCCGTAGCAACGGTTCCTTTGTAGAATGATTCAGGTGATAGATTGAAGATACCCATAAGACGAACCGGATAACCATCTCCAATACGAAGTCCATCTACGTCAACTTTGTACTTTACCAAGGAGTATGCCTCAATAGTAGACTAAATGGAAGGACATAAAATGTAGTCGATTTAGCGTCGCATCAAGTCAAGACGGTGATTTTCGATGAATGACAGGCTTGAAAGAACTCAGCTCTATGATTGGCATAAAGAACATGGTGACGTTATCCCGTTTGCTGGTTGGGAGATGCCAGTACGGTATACAACCATCAGAGAAGAGCACATGGCTGTCAGGGATAGTTGTGGTGCTTTCGACGTCAGTCATTTCATTTTTGCTTCTCTGAGCATTGTACGTATCGATCCGCTACGAAGTGCTATTGAATGTTCTAACCACAATTTTTCTGATATCTCTCCCGAAGAAAAACCACAACTACTTAATTCATGAACAAGTTTTCGTGTACCATCGGGTCTTTTCTTATTATGTCCTGTTAGAGACAACATGGCAACAATTTGTGATAATTGGTGTTGCCGACCAGTCGCATACCTGAACATTGGAAATTCATGCATTTTTTTAATTGAGTCCTTTTTAAGAACTTCAACTCTTATTTTAGAATTTACAGGTTCAATTCCCATACATCTAAGTAAACTCTCAAGGAAATTTGTATTAACCTTGGAGGTTATTCCCACCTTTTGACTTTTGAATGAAGCATGACCATCACCATCACAGACACCCTGTAAGAACGCAACCTGCCAACTATGAGGTATTGAATGAATCCAATTTGCTTCTATCGGTGTTTCGTTTTCGATGGTTTCATGATAGAAAACCCAGTTCTCTTTCTTTCGCCACTTACACTCTATTACAGCACGAATCTGGATTTGGGGATGTTTTTCCAAACCTAACTTCTCGCTTTTTGATGCAAGAAGATCTATCGTGCGATATACTGGCTCCTTCTGTCCTTCCCACTCTTTTCGAATTTCTTCTACCCAACTTGACTCTTCTTTTGGAATTTGTAAATCCCAATATGTTCCATGAATACTTGAAAACCACCCTCTCTTCTGGAACTGTAAATACGCCTGAAGCTCCAGTTCTAGCCCTCTTTCTCTTAGCTCTTTGAGGACGTTTTCAGTATGTTCGCGATTATCAGCGGTAGTGGAGTTCTCTTTTGACACAAATATCTCCCCATTTAACTGAGGTATTACTGATTGTATTAACTTATGTCTAATTGTGTCTAGCCAACTATGGTCTTCTCTTTTCGTACGTATGATTCTTTGCATTACTCATGTTAGTTTGAAGGGCTTTGCACAGTTCTCTCGTTGAAGGAGCTGGATGAGTGGTTGACCTTCACCACAGCTGAAGGTTGGATTGGAGAAACCTACTTCGCAGATGCTATCATTCTGAATCCCCATGGTTGATAACCACTTTCAATGAGTGCAATTCAGATTCTGGATTCGCACTCTTTTTTCTTTTCAACGTCTTAGTATCAGTAAGCACCACAATCTCTATCTTTCACCTACTGAAATATGAACATGAGGTATTCGTAATTTGAGGACATTCATTATTTTGCAAAAAACACCAGAATACGAAATACCCGTTCAGCTTTTTCTTGACATGAGTATAACTGATAGTATTATGAGTATGAATCCCCCTATAAAGAGGAAATATGGTAGAATACGTGACCAAATGCTAATTGTCACGAAATCGATTAGCGGGCCGCTGAAACCTGCCATTATGACTAGTATGACTCCGAGAATGAACAAGCTGATTGTCGGAATAGAAACGCGCCCCATTTTAATTACCTAGACATGGTACGAGCTCCCAGTCTATTAAACAAAACGGATGCCGATGCGAATCTTGACCAACTATGACTGTGAGGACAAAAAAAGGGTGAGTCCAAAAAAAACACTCACCCCTTTCAAACACTAATAACTCCTTTCACAACGTCCTTCTCTGCAAAAAGTGGTAGAAGCAATACCATCCTTCACCGGCTGAGGTAGACATTATACACTCGGGAGTGTCACAATAGTCTTCCGGCCCCCAAAAGGGAACGGAGATGTAGATGTGATGACCATATTCATGCCATATCACATAATTCATGTGACAGTGGTCGGCGTTGATTGCGATGCCATAGTTATAAATCCTGATACCATAGATATGCAAAGCATAGAGGTAACCTGCATAATCCGGATCTAAGCTCTCAACATAGATCACATACTCCCACTTTGCTTGTCCGATATGATCAAAGTAGTCTAGGTAATACGAGTAGTGTTCAGAAAGTGTAGTCTCCGAGTCTACTGGTAAGTCTTGTGATGTGGTGTAGGTCACATAATGATAGGAATGTGTTTTATAGTAAGCATTCATTGAAGTAATCTGAGATGCTAATGTCGTGATTGGAGTGTTTAGCATATAGTCAACCTCAAGGTTCCAACCAACGTGAGTCACGCATAACTGTTTAATTCTCTTTGCATAATCAATGTCAGGCATATACCTAAATACAAGTTTCAGTTTTCGATGAACATTATCCGTGTGCTCTCCAAGATACACCTGATATGATCCAGGACAGCTAATCCAACCTTTGAAGCTATATGTACCACCAGAATTTTCAAAATAGACATATACTGACCGCCTTGTCGTGTCTGCAACATTCTCTGTTTGGATATTTAGTAACGTGTACTCACCTGCTAGAACATCGAACTCCATTACACAATGTGTTTGTCCGGTTCTAGGAGTCAGCTCATTCATGGGATAGGGAAAACCATTGCTATCCATTGGTGGAGTCTGCTGATCACCGTTGGGCCCAGTTCCGTTTCCAACCCATCCATAAAGGAGTTTCCAACCTTGGTCAACATATCCACAATAGTTAATCGATATCTCTACTCTATGTCTGGTCAAGCTATTATCTATCTTTGAAGCAGGAACGTATACTGAAGTCTTGAAGCCAAGCGAGGTTATAACACTCTGTTGTACAAAATTGTTGTCGAACCAGAAAGTCAAAAATCTACTATAGGAATCCTGATCACGTACTATCCAAGCCCAAATATATAGATTGTCAGTAATCGGCGTATCAATCTCAATATCAAATGATAGGGTAGAATAACTCTTCTTGGGCCACCATCTACCTTCCATAACTGGTGCTGTTGGCAAAGCTGGAAAATCATCACGAGTCGAGAGCAAAGGTTGCCATGGCCATCCTGAATCATCTAGACTCTTAGTAGAAGCATCGCTTACCGATAATTCATCGCCTGGGTATATCTGGGGTGCACAATCAGTGCCATTAGAATCATCAGATATCTGACTTGGTGTTGTGTAGACATGTGATTCGGGCTCTGAGTACAAATCATCCATAGACTTGTATTCGATTAGCGCTGCCTGTTCTTGGGTCAATGGATTGTCCCAGTGTGTATTCAGAAACAATGCAGCATTGGGATCTAGGTCGGGTGAGTCCGATGCTGTTTTCACAGTTGGTTGTTGTAGGATTACTCCTCTATCAATAAGTCCTAATGGTGACAGCCCTATCACTGTAGTAGACGTAGTGAAGGACAGAATCACGATAAGGACAATAACCTTTTTTCTTATCATATCTTTCTCCTGAGAGATTAATTCCTATGATGACTATAAGTGCAAGTCATCAAAATTCTGAAACTCCCTCCCCTTATGTTGCAATACTTTGATATAACTCCTTTGAAGAGCGGCAGCTCAAGAGCTAGTATTATAACTGAAGTTCAAATGAGTTTGTGAGGGGTCATCATTTGAAAGATATCCAGATTCTAGAAGACTTGAAAGGGAAGACCCTTGCAATATACTTCTTTCTTCTTGGACAGACTGAACCAATTTCGGGGAGGGAAATCCAGAGGAGAATGGGAATCTCAAGTCCGAGTCTAGCGCTATACCATCTGAAAAAGCTTGAAGAGCTCGAATTGGTCGGGATGAGCCAGACTGGGGGATTTCAGGTCACAAGATACATTAGAGTCGGGATCCTGCGATTCTTCATTGGAATGGGTAGGTTTTATCTCCCTCGTTATGTGTTCTACTCTCTCTTTGCCATATCATATCTTGTCGGAGCGTTGTGGGCTTTTGGATGGAATCTAACGCCTCATTTCATATTGTTTATTCTTTATATATCGTTTTCAATATTCATTTTCTCGTATGAAGCCGTGAGTGTTTGGAGGAGCAGGCCGAGTATATAGCTTCACCCTGGCTTGAGTGTTCTAGCTCTAAGATTAGCTCGCCATAATGTATGGAAGCTCTAATGATAGGATTAAGTACAAACATGTCTATTGTTTAATCTGGATATCAGTTGTGAGAAGTGAGAACATTGCATAAAAGAGAATTTTCAGCTACCCTTGTACTGATTATTGTGACTTCAATGATTTGTGGATTCACTGTTCCCTTGTTAGTGAATTCGGCAACAAGGACGAATTCTGCAGTCATTCCAGAACCTGGAGTTGAAATCCCTAACACTGTTTTCGCCTCACTATCAACAGACGAAATCGATTCAGCTATTATCATTGGAAACTGGTCAGAATCAGGATTAACCGGGAGATACCACCTAGACCTTCCAAACCCGTCGATTACTGAGGAAGAGGGGAAGATCATTGCTCTCACATTCGTCGATGATGATTTGAGAGCCTTTCTGGATGAAGATCCAGAGAATCCAAAAACAAACCGTATGAATGAGTGGAGATATGTCTTTTTCAATGGAACAAGACTTGAAAACGGAATATATGACTACGAAGCATACGTATGCATAACTCTGAACTCGATGACTGGGAGAGTCATCGGATGTTATGAGGTGCTCTCAAAGGAGTTTCTTGCCTTATTATATTCCGGAAGAAGCTACTGTCCACTGAAAAATGAAACTGAAGCACAATACATGGGGCGCGACTACCTCTTAGAACACAACTATACACTGCCCTACAACACTTATCTACTGGATACTAGGATAGAGATGTTTCACTACGAATCCGCTCCTGGTGAACCAGAGAATGTGACACGACCTATGTACATCATTGAGCTTGGGATTGCTAGAAACAGAGTTCTTCCAGGCCGTATGCACCAAGGCCTCTTAATCCAAATTGACGGAGTAACAGGTCGTGTGTTTCGCTTCGAGTACCGTGCGCTTCAACTTCCTGAAGTTTCTCTAGCCAACCTCGTTTCCATTTCGACTGCGAGGACAGTTGCCCACGAGTACGTTCTGAATGACAACAAAGAACGAGCCGTTTATTTGCGGCTCGTTCACAGTTTCTGGGTTCAGTTGGATTATGAACTAGCATGGGCTTTTGCGTATGAATTGAATCTGTCATCCGGAGTGTCTGTGGAGGAATTCTATGTAAATGCCAGAAGTGGAACAAGCTTCTATCCAGAACCCCTGTTTAGTGGAGGAATCTCCTTGGGTTCTAATCCGTTTATAGGAATCGTTCTAGTACTATTTGCTTCCACGATTGTCGGAGTTACAGGATACTCCGTCACAATGAAGAAAATCAGAAGAGGATCATAGATAGAACTCATCTTAGTACCTATGAGTGGGCTGTTAAGAAGTGCCAAGGGTTCAAGAAAGAAGGCGTCAAATCAGTGGATAAGATGTTTGGTTGGCAGATTATGACCATTGTCTTTTCTATCACTTTGGGCCTATATGGAGGTTCAATCCCTAGCGACTTCTCTAGCCAGCTTCTTGTAGGTTTGGGTGTCCCCGCCATCACAATTAGTGCTGTGATTCCTACACTTCGAAAAGAGGGAAAGGCTTGGTTGAGAAACAGGACAATTGTACACAACTTTTGCAATGGGTTTCTATTATTATCTATTCTTACATATTATCAAGAAAGAATGACAATGGTAGTGTCGTAGCCATCATTTTCCTGCTTGGTCTATTTTCCTGTTCTTTTCTGAGAGGATACTGTGGGTGCTTGATCAGGTTGTAAATGAGCCTCTCCTTAGTTTCTTCCACGTAGACATGGACCTGCGCTGAGTGTTTGAGACCCTGTCCTGCTGCTGGATTGTACCTATACCTTTGCGAAGAACTCCCAGTGATGATGGTCACGATGTTGTGCTTCAGAGTGAAGGTCATCAGTCGATGAGCCATGTGGGTCAGGTGTTGCTTTCCCTCTGCCTTCACTCCCTCTCCATAATAGATGTCGGCGAGACCTGGAAGGAGCAAGAGCCTAGCAGGAACGCGCTCGAAGAAGGAGTCCAACTGGTTCATCACAACATCATAGGTCTGGCTGGAATTGAAAGCCCTTGTTACGAAGATGTTGTCCATGACCGTTTCAGGTTCAAGTCCGTGCTCGAAGGACCAGTGAGTGAGAGTTTCGATTCTGAGCATGTTCTCTGAGTCGATGAGGATGGAAGGGATATTCATGCCACCCTTCTCTGGTGGGAGTTGGGCGTGGACTGCGACTCGGTGAAGGCATTCGCGGATGGTGCGTGACCCATAGAGCAGGTAGGTAAGCCCCATCTCCAGCCCACCACCAAGTAGGGAATCCAGTGGTTTGATACCTGTCTGGAGGACCTCGCGCTTGGTTAGTTTGTCTGCGGTTTGGAAGGACATCTCACTCGGAAGTGGTATGGTGGTCGAGGACCTATAAACGACTATAGAAAGTATTTCTATCATTGATATCGAAATACATAACTGGGTATATTCGAACAATCCAATGTAATTCGTTATGCTGTAGGATGGGTTTCAGTGATAGAAGATGGAGAAATAGCAATATTCTGGGATATTGAAAATTGTCCTCCTCCAAGCAAAATGAGAGGAATTGCTGTAGAGAAACAGCTTCGGAAAGCACTTCGACAGTATGGCAGAATCTATCAGGTCAATGCTTATGCTGAGATGACTAAAATTCCTGAAAAACTTCGCATGGAACTTCAGAGGTCTGGTGTCCATTTGATTGACACACCTCATGTCAAGGAGAAAGAAGTCGCTGACTTTATGATAATTACTGATATGTACGTGTTTGCCCATAAGAATGAGCCTCCACAACGGGTAGCCCTCATCTCTGGTGATTCTGGTTATGCCTATAGTCTCGCAAAATTAAGACAACTCGACTATGAAGTGGTTCTCATAGTACCACCGTCTGGAGTTTCTTCCATCCTTCGTGAGCAGGCTGATATCATTCTTGAATGGAATGAGATAATGGATATTCAGGAAGCTGTGCTTGAGGACACAGAATTGAGATATGAGCCGTTACTCAAGGTTATCGAAGATCTTAACGAAATGGGTGTTGATGAGCCGACGTTATCTGAGATAGAACAACTTCTCTCAACTAAATATCCAACATGGAGTAAAACATCAGGTTATGAAACAATATCAGAGTACATCGAGAGTGCTGAGTCTAGCGGTCTGGTAGTGAAATATTCCAAGGACACAATATCGCGCCTACGAATAACGGAAGATGAGAGTGAAGACATCGATTATACTACATCGGATTCAAACAGATTCAAACCGCTCAGAACAGCTCTTGCACAACTTGGAGACAAGGATAATCATGAACCTGAACTGGCTATCATTGGAGTGATTCTCCGAACTCTAATGACAGATCCCCTTGAGAAGTTGGGAGTTTCCCGATTGAAGGACTATGTTATGGAGGCAGAAGAAGCAGGAATTGTGAATGTTCGTCAAGACGGACTTCAGTACTATGTAACCCTAAAGGCTGAAGGTCCTGAAGATAAACTCACCTTCGAAGAGAAAGAGACACTTGATCTCTTCGAGCTTGCTTTGGACTCTCTAAAGGAGGAATTGATTATGCCAACTCCTAGAACTATCGTTGGTCGTATGAGTGCACTTCGGCCACAATGGAGTCTAGCTCGCTCAACCTACACTGATGAATCCCACTTGCTGTCTGAGGCTCAGAAAAATCGAAGTATCATTACAAAAGCAGTAGGTTCGTCATTGGTGATATTCCCAAGCACAGGTGAATTTGATTACATAGACGTTACGGATTCTACCAATCCATATACTCCTAATCAATGGATTGCATTCTATGATTACTTGCTCGCGAACAAAGACAAATGGGTAAAGGGACGCTATGCATATGCATGGAGAATCAGAAATTCTGAAATTGAGGAACTGAAGGATTTGAAATTGGGACATCTTATCCATATGGTCCAGATTGCTATCAATGAAGCATCACTTGGGAAGAGAATGGGTAGTTGGGATTCTTTCACGCCTGTGGAAAATAACGTCCTAATTATGAGAAAACACTATCTCTCGAAAAAGTAGAGTACAGATGTAAGTTCATCAACACTACTCATCCAATCACTTCCTCAACCTTCCTCCCATGCAATTTCCTGCATGACTTGGATATACACCTCAAGATGTGGCAATCTGCATTCAGCATAACTCCCCTCGAAACTTCACGTAGAATAGTGTATGCCACGTTATTTACACCAATCACTCAGAATTGACAGAAATATTCAAGTTCTCAGTGTCATCTGTGTACCAAGTTCACCAATACTTTGAGCATTACATACCTAGATATCTATATTTAATCACAGTGTTCGTATAATTCTCCGAGTGTGGAGCAAAAGGGTAACAAGTTTGGTTGTACATCAGACTTCGTGATGCTCAATATCACACAATATGGTCCCATACATCCACTATCTATTTCTATGATTATTAGCGAAGGTTTTTTTGGATGTATTTTCCCCAATCGAATGGATTGAAGAGCACTCAATTCTTCAGGTTTGGTGAATAGCGTTTTGACTGATACACTCAATAGAACTCAGCTTTACGAATGGCACAAAGAACATGGCGACATCGTTTCCTTTGCTGGTTGGGCAATGCCTGTTAGATTCTCAAACATTCGAGAGGAACATATGGCTGTCAGAGAGGCTGTTGGAATCTTCGATGTGTCAAACATGTTGAGAATGTGGATTGAGGGGCCAGATTCTATTGATTTTCTCCAAACAGTAACTACCAACAACGTACGCAAATTGAAGATCAATGGTGGTCAATATTCCACCTGCCTGAACGAGAATGGTGGAACCTTTGATGACCTCATGTTGTATCGAATTGGAGAAGAGGAGTTCATCTGGGTTACCAACGCAGCCAATGGGGCCAAAATCTGGGCTCATCTCGAAGAACAAGCAAAGAAGTTCGACGTGAAAGTGACTGATAAAACAAAAGAGATAGCTATGATTGCAGTACAAGGTCCTAATGCACTAGCGCTTCTGGGTAAGATGTCAGAGAAAGATATGGATGAATTTGGCAGATTCACGTGCAATCCTTTGACTATTGCTGGATACGACACTTTCCTGTGCAGAACTGGGTATACTGGTGAAGCAGGCGCAGAAGTATTAGTATTGAACTGCTCTTTCTCTGAGGAGGGAAAGGAGAGAGCAACCGGATTCTGGAAAGAAATACTCGCCCAAGGTGCTGAGTTTGATATCAAGCCCTGCGGGTTAGGAGCAAGAGACTCAACACGCCTAGAAGCTGGGTTTGTTCTCTATGGACACGAGCTTGACGAAGAAACATCACCAATCGAAGCTCGGATACCATATGCGGTCAAGTTCAAAGTAGAACCTCACTATATTGGCTACGACACAGTACGGAGTCATAAGAAAGAAGGTGTTAAGAAGACTCGAATTGGATTTGTTATGATTGATCGAGGGATTCCAAGGGAAAAATATCCAATTCTCCTTAATGGCTCAGAAATCGGCATGACAACCAGTGGTGGTATCTCACCCATATCAAACAAGGGCATTGGAATGGGCTATGTTCCCCCCGATACAGTCGATGTTGGTGATATCATTGAAATCGACATCAAAGGTCGCCATCGAAGAGCAGAAGTTACGAAGTGGCCCTTCTATGATCTTGAAAAGTATGGTGAAACAAGGACTGCATAATATATCCAAACTGATTTAAACCGAATCTTGCAATCCGAAATCATTGGTGGACAATATGGGCGACACCGAAATTAAAGATGAATTAAAATATAGTGCTGAACACGAGTGGATCAAAGTCGAAGGTGATATTGCAATCATTGGGATAACTGATCATGCTCAGAATGCACTGCACGAGATTACTTTTGTTGAAATCTCTGAGGTAGGCACAGTACTCAAAGCGAATGATGAATGCGGACTTGTTGAGTCCATGAAAGCCTCATCAGATCTCTTCACACCAATTGGTGGCGAGATTGTAGAAGTGAATACTGAGCTTGAAGATGCTCCAGAAAAAATCAACGAAGATTGCTATGGGGAAGGGTGGTTGTTCAAGATTAAACCTTCAAATCTTGAAGCAGACCTTGCAGCCCTAATGGATGCGAACGCATACAAGGCATTAATCGAATCCGAATAAAATAACAAGTGCATGACTTATGGTGGGGCTGAGATAAGCTCCACCCTAATCATCATTTCTTTTTCTGACTGGTTTCCAAAATTATAGTACAACTCCGATTCAAACAGTAACCTTTTTAGCGCATCACAAAATCGCTCCGCCTAGTTCGGAAAGAACGCGGAGAGAGCACTCCATATGTCAGTAGGTAAGTTCAGAAGGTCTAGTGTACGATTCCTAAAACAGGTATTTCACCGACCTAAATCAAAGATTTCACGTGGCTCAATTATGGTGATGGTGACACTTCTCATCATCTTTATTTCTGCTCTTTTGTTGCGTCTAGAACCCCTACTAGACTCTCAGCCAGTAGTACGTGCATTTGACCCTTGGTTTCAACTAAGAGTTACTGATTATATTACAGAAAATGGATATGCTGCATTCTTCAGTTGGTATGATGATTCAACATGGGTTCCATTTGGTCGTGATATGACCAAGACAAGTTATGTTGGAGTACCTTTCACAAGTGCCTTCTTCTATTTCATACTGAATGGTTTTAGTATCAGTGTAGATGTGATCACCGTATCCCTTATCCTTCCAGCTTTCATGGGAGCTCTTACTGCAGTGGTCGCTTTCTTCCTTGGTAGAGAACTCTATAACAACACTGTTGGACTATTCACTGGAATATTCACAGCATTCATTCCCGCTTTTCTACAGAGAACAATAGCAGGATTCTATGACAATGAGTGTATTGGTGTATTTGCCATTGTCCTTACAACATTTCTATTCATGAGAGGTCTAAAACGTGGTTCTATATCCGCTTCTGTGGGTGCAGGTCTTGCTCTAGGCTATCTTCAGATGTCTTGGGGTGCTTCAGAATTTATGCTAGGTCTTCTTGCATTATACGCTTTCACAATGTTAGTAATTGGACGCTATAGCAAGAAACTACTTTCTTCATACTTAATTACAATCTCGTTAGGTATCTTTCTCGGAGCCCTTATTCCGCGAAATGGTTTCGCCAATCTGACAGATTTCACAATCCTTGCACCAATTGGAGTTGCTGGACTTCTTGCTATGTATGAGATTTGGCTCAGAATTGGAGGTTATCGTGAAACCACTGCCAATGTATTGGCGCCTCACATGAAACCCATTCTTTTCGGATTAATTACTCCTGTTATTGGTGTAGTTTCATATCTTATCTATGTAGGAAGTAATACGCTCACAATCATTCCCTATAACTCCACTCCGATTCTAAAAATCGGTATGAAATTCCTTTCAGTAATCAATCCATTCTTGCGGTTAGATCAACGGATTCTAGCATCAGTTGCAGAACACTTGCCAAGTCCATGGGGTGCCTTCTATAACACACTTTTAGTCTTGATATTCTTCTTCCCGCTTGGTTTGTACTTCTTATTCAAGAGAGGTCGTGATGAGGATTGGTTAATTTTACTCTATGGAGTGACATCAGTCTACTTCGCTGGAAGTATGATTCGCTTAAGTCTGATACTTGCACCTGGTGTAGCTATCTTAGCTGCAGTTGCAACATACAACATTCTATCACCTTATGCAAAGGTTGTCACACAGCAATCAGTCTTTGAGAGACGAAGATTCAGGATGAGTTCCTCACTCACCTCGGAACATGCACTTACTGCATTTGCGTTTATTGCACTACTACTGTCAGTTAACGTGATTCTAGGTGTGAATTATGTTTCCACGCAAGTAGGTAATCCTGAATTTGCACAAGCTCCACTCTCAGAGGGAGCTCAAGCCACCGATTGGCAGGTTGCTATGACCTATATTAGGAATGTCTTACCTTCTGGGTCAATAATTGCTAGTTGGTGGGACTATGGTTATTGGATAAATGGTGCTTCTGACGCGAAAACTATAGTGGATAATGCGACGTTTAACAGTACGCAAATAGGACTCATGGGGTATGCATTAATGGCCCTTAACCTAACTGAGTCACTAAAGACTTTCAAACTCTGGGACACAACCCATGTTCTTGTATATTGGGGACATAGGTACTCAGGATTTGGTGGTGACGATGGTAAGTGGCCATGGATGGTACGAATTGCAGAGGACAGATTTGGTACATCGCTGATTGATGATGCTACATACCTTGGTGACAATGATCAAACACTTGATAAATTCTTCAGCTCAACTCTCTACAAGCTCCTATCCTACGGTGAGCCTAGAAATCAAGAAGAAGCAGGACTTCTTAATCTACCCCAAACCAGAGTGGCTGTGGATGAATTTTTCTGGCAAGATACTGAATGGGTTAGCCATATGCCAGTAGACCTTCATGGTGCATTCAAGGACCCATATGTCAGCTCTGCATACGGGACAGTCAAAATCTATGAAATTGATTACACAATGTATGACCAGTACATGAACCGTACAAATGCAGATCATATTCCATCTTTGACCGCTGAAAACTTAGATGCATCTCTTGACGGAGTACTAACAAGTGCTGAGAGTTCTCTTCAAAGCTATGATGTAGCATTTGGTGGAGGATACAATGCTCGAGTCTACTCTCAAGCAAACTCAACTCACATGTACTATGGAATCCAAATGGACAACTACACCCTTGGTGAAGATGCCTTTGGTATTCAGTTCTCCCCAGAGAACGCAGTCCTTGATTCTGACCTCAGAATTGTGAACTATAATGGTCAACCATTTGATGGTAACATTCACTATGATGGAACTTGGACCGAAGACTCTACTGGTACAAACTCCACCGAATTTGCTAGTGGTGATAATGTAATAGAATTCATAATTCCATTGCAATCTGGAGACCTTCAAGATCTTGGAATGTTTCCAGGAATGAACTACCAGCTAAAATTCCTCTGGTGGAACAACATAGACCATGGTGAACCATCCTTTGCTAGTGATTGGAATACTTTCTGGGTTCCAATTCAGCTCTACTAATAATATAACCAATGGCAACTGGGCTTTAGTATCAGTTGCCAAAATTCTTCTTTTTAAAAAATTAACTGGTTTCTTGTTGTTCTATCTTACGTTTTGCTTTTCTTCTATAGTCACCATATTTGTCTTGAGGACTATATTTTGGAGGTTTAGGATCTGATACAGCACCTCCACACTTTGGACAAGTTTTTTGACTCAGAGTGTATTTATTGCACTTGGTGCATTTATAGAGATGAGGCATATATGGTCCCCAACCCCTTACTTTCTCACAAAATTAATTGTTCCAGAGCCTTTCTCTATCTGTTTTGAAATTAAATCATAAACATCTGAGAGAATGTCTTCAGCTTCTTTGTAATCTGGACTGACAATTCTAAGTTTGTATCTGGGTGAACCTAGAGTGTATATTTCAGTTGTAGACTTTTCATGACTCTTTCCTTTTGCTAGTCCCTCGGTCAGAGCTTTCTTGATTACTTCAATTCCATTTGTACCAGGAACAAGTATTGTCATTTCACCGTCAATCTCAACAGAAGGTATCTCGATTCGCTGTTTTGCTAAGTCTGCAATCTGTTTCTTCAATTTCTTAGTTGCTTGGACTTCTTCAAAGACTTCTACATCACCATCTGCAGCTTTCTCTAGTCCTGTATATATCTCTCCAAAGACATCCTCAATTGACCAACCAATCTTCTCATAGACTTGTTCGAGAGTCATATCGTTCTCTTTGGCTACCAATTCTAAGAGTTTCTCTGCTTTCTGAGCCCGTTTCCACTCGTTATTCTTGACTCTTTTGGACTCACTAGAAACACGTCTAAGAGAGCAATCAATATGCATCTTATCTTCGTCTACTTTGAGAACTTTTACAACAACACGCTGATTCTCATGAATATGATTACGAATATTCCTGACCCACGTACTACTGATCTCTGAGATATGAATGAATCCCTCTTTATTCCCATATTCGGGTAAGTGAACGTAGGCACCATAAGGGGCTACCTTGCTTGCAACAGCTATAGCATAATTATCTGGATTTGGCCAATCAGCACGTTTCTGGACCATGGGTAAATTTCTCCTTACGGAAGGACCTCAACTTCTCGCGCAATTGGCTCGAGTTTAGCCTTTCCTCCGCTTGGCTTAGCAAGTATCTTATCGCACTTAAGGCATTTTACCTCTGTAGTTGCGTTTCCAAAAATAATCTGCTCATTCTCACAATCAAGGCATTTTACCTTTAGAAATCGTGAGTTTGGTTGTCGAACAATATCGCCTTTTGGCATAATAATCACCCTATACTTTCTGAACCTCGACCTTCTTCAAACGCATACTCTTGGACTGGATAATGTGGTCGCATTCCTTACACTTGAGTTTGAGCACGGTCTTTTTAGTTGTCTTAGCAAAACGTTTCTGGATTGGTTTTGGAAATGATCCATAGCCCTTCGTCAATCTCCTCATCCGACGTTCTCCCTCTGACTGGCTTCTTCTCTTTCCAGCTTTTGCTATAGACACTGTGTGTACTGTATGCTTGTGGCATCGAGGACAGTATTTGTTCAGTGCACCCTTAATCTTCATTTAATATTCACCAATCCGTGCGCTGTGCGACTCGGCTTAGAGTCTCTTATAATACTTAGGGCATGTTCCATCTGAATCAGAGATTCTGACAGTTCCAACTAATTCCCGAAGAGGTAGAGTACGTGCGAAATAACTGTTGCAATAACTAGAATACTAGCAAGTATCACTACCGTTGTTGGCCCAATCTTGATACCAGGAGTTTCATCTTCGAAGAACCTGATTAAGCCTGCGCCGCCTGAGGGCATGGGCCCGTCCCCGCGTTTTTTCTTTCGCTTTTTAGCAGTCTTAGGCATCCTGGTTAGCACCTCTACACAACCTATCGCATAATGTTTCCTTTTAATCATATTGTTGCAGTTATACCCGTAGGATTTTTGGGAGGTTTTTTACCAACGGTGTTTAACTCAATATGACCGAGCAGTGGAGTTTAATTCATTTCTGACAATATTGACTAACATGAAAGACGGCGAAATTTGTGAAATATGCTCTACTGTCTACGGAGTAGAATCAATTATACGATACAAGCCCGTTGGTAGGAGTAATTTCAGATTCCAATGCGAAGGGAATAATCGCGATCATCTAGTCCATAAATTCACTATTGACAGGAAACTATATCGGAAAACTAAGCGAATCAAGAACGCACATGACTGCCCAGTATGCGGATATCTTTCAGGAATCGTGGGTGATCCCAAAGCGATGGCATCTTGTCATATGTGCGATGCTAGCTTCAAGCTAGAAGGGAACACAATAATACTCACTGGTCTTGGTAAGTTCACTAAATCACCCGATTGGTTTGAAGGCAAAATCAAAATTAGTGAATTCCATGAATAGTCCTAGTCAGTGATTTTCTTGTTCTCTTGACGAATGATACCTTCGATAACTGATACCGTTCGAGCCATACCATAGTCATACCACAGTTTCTCGACAATTTGCCCTACCGACAATCCAGATTTATGTAGTTTCAGAACTATTTTTTTCTCCTCCTCAGGAACACGATATCTTCTTTTTGGCCTTAGTCTAATGATTTTACACATATCATCCAGAATCTTTTGCCGTCCACTAGCAAATCTAAACAGTGGTAGTTCTCTTGCTTTCAGTATCTCATCGTATTTCTTGATTCTTGTACGCTCATCACCAGTAGTTGATTTAATTCCAACCGATGAAAGAAGTTTAGCAAAGAACTCCTGGTTTTTGATAGTTGCTATTGCTGTATCAAATCTGGGAATGGAGGCATACCCATCACCATCAGCCAACCCCTGAATAAAAACAACCTTCCAGTCACGGGGCATATCCAGAATCCAGTCTGCCTTGATTGCTACATTCTTCTTAAGCTCAGAAACAGCCAACCCTAGGAGTGCCTTCTTCATCCACATCAGAAGTGGACTAGCCTCACTAGAGTATACCCTGAAAACGCTAACTTTCCCATTTTCCCTGACCTTTTCTTGGTCAGCTTTCCTCTCTGCAGATAACCCAATCTTTCCTAATGTGTAACAGAATCCCTTTCCCAGTGTACTACCCCACGAGTACTTCTTACTTGCAAACAGATTCGCGCTTGCAGAATAGTCAACATCATACTTGAAGCTACCATCTGAAACCATGAGCCCCAGAAGATACATGAAGGCAACAGGCTGAGGCAATTCTCCCAACTCTTTCTCATAGGCCTCCATGGTTTGTGTATCCAAGGGCGATAACTGACCAAGGACATCGAGAAGGTCCTGCGGCGAATTGATCTTCAGCGGAACTTGAACGAATTCTTCTGGTAGATTCGTTATGTGGTTCAGTTTCTTGGGTATCCATTTGAACCCCTGATGAGGGGTATCCTGAGGAATGAGAGAAGCGTAAGCAATACGAGTAGGTAGTTGGAGTCCCTTGAACCAATACCCAATGGTGGATTTTCCTATCTTCAATCTCTTTGCGAGATCAATCAGGAGACCGCTTTCCTTGTACCCACTGATGAATTCAAGGAATCTTCGTGCAAATTCATCTTTCTGCTTGTGGTCTGAGGTGGTTGACATCTCATCATAGAAGTAGAGAGTGCTGAAGCGTCTATCGTACTCTTCCTCTGTAGTGATCCCATTGAGTCTTGCGATAAGTCCCTCTAGTTTTTTCTCTCGTTCAGCGCTAGGGACCATATTGATCCAGTAGTAGACTCTGGGCATCACTCCCTCTCGAAGATACCGCTTGAGAGTTGTAGGATCCTTCTTCAATCTCCTAGAGATCTCAGCAACCTCCCCCTGCTTGAGAAATTCTCTGTCATGGTATTCTTGATAGAGGTCGATATGAAGTTGGGCTGATTCCAGTAATTTTGAAGCATCTGCACGCTCGAAGAATCCCGGAGTTCTCAATTGTACGGTTTCCAAGAGATGGTCATATGATTCAATTGGATCACCATCGATTTCAGGAGCCCACATGTTTATGGGATATTTCTTCACTACTTCAGAAGAGTCTGTTTCTACAGGAGTGGTTTGGGTCTTGTTTCTCTCAGCATCGAACTCTCGGTTATACTCTCTCACTAACTCCTCACGTTCCGATTTGCTCAGTAATTCATCCTTGATCTCCTGAAGAATCTCCTTTGCATCCTCAAACAATTTATTTTCATCGACTTCACTTTCCGACATGATTTCCTCTAACGAGAACAGTTTCATATCTTGCTCCTCATCATCAAATTCCCTACTATCCCTCAATACTACTCCCCTCTTGTTTTTCCAGAGAATCTAACAATTCCCGTGCAGCTTGTGGATCAATGGAAACTGCAATATCAACTGCTTTCTTCCACTCAGTGTCTTTTCCCGTTTTGAGATACAACAAACTCAGATGAAACCATGCGTTCATATCTCGTGGTCGAATCTCAGTGACCCGTTTTCCGCAATCCACTGCCTCCTGATACCTCTCTTGCCTAACAAGAATGTTGGCAAGTAGCGCCCATGACAATACATCCTTTTCCTTCAACTCTAAGGCCTTTCGGACTGCTTTTTCTGCCTCCTTTTCATGGCCGACGCTATGGAGAATATCACCTTGAAGATACCATCCGCGATATTGCATTGGATAGGAACCAGTAAGTAGTGTAACAAACTCTTCAACAAATCCTTCTGGTCCCATCTTTGAGATACAGTCTTCGATATTAGTCCATGTTTTTGAATCGTCTGGATGTATTCTAAGAACTGGCTCAAGAACTCGAAGAGCCTTCTCATACTCCTTTCGTGACACGAACTGGAAATAGAGCCTCTTTCTTGGATGGACCTGTTCCTCTTTGAGATGAAGAGAATCCCAGTATAGTACCTCCCCTTCCTTTTCCTCTCCTCTAGAACATAAACAATCACCTAGAAGATTCAGTGCTAGGATACTCTTGCCATCATGTGTCACTGCTCTCATCAGGGTTGCCTTTGCACCGAGTTCATCTGCTCGAAGCATAAGACATAGTCCAAGAAATGACCAAGCGAAACTATCCGTTTCATCATCATTTATTCGTAGAAGACAATCGATTTCGACCTGAGCATGGTTCCCATCTGAAAAATCATTGACCAATACCTGAATATCGGGATGGTTCAAAGTTTTACTATCCAGTGATGATATGATTAGATCAAGATAGAATTTGATTCCCCTATTTGCATCAGTCATGATTTCTTATCCTCTACTTTGTTTCTATTTCCTTCTTTCACAAAATTATCAAGTATCGCTTCTTTTATTCTCGCCACAAGTATTCTTCTTGTTCTCTCGGTGAATCAGAGCCTCAATCATTGCAGTAGTACGAGCCAAAAAAGAAAGAAATAAAGATACCACACGTATGATGAATAGATATGTCAACACAGGGGCAGTGGGAAGAACAACTCGTAGCAGAGTGGAAATCTCTTCAGGGATATTTTGTTGAAACTAATGTTGGGCTCACCGTAACGAAAAGTGGTGGCCTAAATGAAGCGGACATTCTAGCTGTTAGAATTGATGGTAAGACCTTGATTGTTGAGCATATTGAAGTAGGAAATCTAGGAAAAAGTTATTCAGATAACTTGAAGATGATATTGAAGAAGTTCGATGAAAAGAAGAAAAAATCAGTGAAGGATTTTATTACCGTGAGGATAAATGCCTCGAGCTCGTTTGAATGGGACTATAGATGTATATACATTTACACTTGGGGTTCTAAGATAGAAGATTTGAGAACAGCAACAAAAATGAAGAGAATTGAACTTCTCTACCTTAGTGAGCTTATTAACAATGAGATTCAGCAAGCAATACAAGAATGGAGAGAGAGGCGTATTCGTTCAGTAACTATAAAGGAAAAAACCCCCTCCAGAATCACGCTTCCTAGAAAATACAGACTACTTACGCTTCTCGATAATGTTGGAAAAAATAGAGTGTAGTTACCTGGACTCAAGAACTCAACTTGGGGTTCAACTTTTAATCCTTTTGACCTGTCTTCTTACTCCTTAATCTGTATACACATTAGAACTCTGTATAGACTATTAGTCTTCAATCCCCGCAAGTGATTTTGCGAGTTTCTTTTTTTCTTCGATATTACTTAATCGATTTATCATTATTCTCTGGGCTTGAGGGGAACCAGCTCCATGCATGGATTCAGTAAGATAACCAACAGCAGCTCTTCCTAGAGTAAGATTCTCGATTAACCTCAGTATCTTGATTCTATCAACTGTATCGATTCCTTCCGCTCCCACAAGATATTTTTCGATAATCTTCTTAGATTCCGGATTACTGAGTTCTTTAGAACTTGGGAGTGTCACAAAGAGTCCACCTGCGATATCTTGGAGGAGTCTAGCAATTTCATAGGGGAATCGTGTCACATTTTGTTTACAAATATTGGCAAGAAGTTGATCTACTAGGTAATTGCCTGCAGGAGTTTCTTGACCGGCAGCTGAACATGCAATACCACAGGAATACAGTGTTTCATTTAGGTGGGTCATCTCAGTTATCTTATCACGAATGTGAGAAGCTTTCAAAACTCCGTTGTATTCTGCAATTGTAGCTGCTGCTCCTATTAAGACATCACCGACACCAACCTTACAACCCCCATAGCTCTGTCTGTGATATGCCGAAAAAGACTCTACAAGACGACCACAGAATTCATTCTCGCCATTCATGAAGATGCGTTCATTTGGTACAAAAACATCCTCAAAAATGACTAAACACTCCTGTCCTCCATAGACTGCATTCCCACAGTCAATATCACCTTCTATTGTTTCGTCTAGGCGTCGAAGGTCACATGATTGCCTACCATAATAGTAGGTTATGCCATCAACATCTGCTGGAACTGCACAGCAGATTGTGAAATCTCGATCATGATCACGCATAGCCAAGGTTGGCATAATCAGATGTTCATGCGAGTTGATAGCTCCCGTTTGATGTGCTTTTGCGCCTCTTATAATCACACCATCATCACGTCGTTCTTTAATATGAACAAAGACATCAGGGTCTTTCTGTTCGGAAGGTCGTTTACTTCGGTCTCCCTTTGGATCAGTCATACATCCATCTATGACCCAGTCCTTTTCTTCAGCCATTTTGATGTAGTCGACAAACCTCTGATAGTATTGTGTTCCATGTTGTTTGTCGATTTCATAAGTGGTCAGATACACTGCATTGAGAGCATCCATTCCAACACATCTCTGGAAACACGTTCCACAGCTCTGACCGAGAAGCCTCAACATCTTGACTTTATTCTGAAGGTCCTCTGTGCTTGTATGCAAGTGACAGAAACGATTGATTGTGTTTCCAGTGAGGATAGACTTCGCAGTCATGATATCCCTGTATTCAGGCTTGTGTGCCAAATCGTATGTAAGAACAATAGAGTTTATTGAAGCACGAATTATCGGGTGCTCAATTGGATTTTCTATCTTCTGACCCATTAGATAGATAGTGAGCGGATCACGCTCTCTCAGACTCTCAATATACTCCTTACCAGTCATTAGTGTCAAGTCTTATCACTCCTTGTTTCAAAGGTGACCTTTACTTGATACAATTCCTGACTTAAGAGCTCTATCTTTAACTATCATGAATCTGGACAAGTACACGGGCTCTGTTTACACTTTGAGCAGGAGTCTGTATATTTCCTATAGAATGCTTCCGACATATCTATACTCAGTAGATTTGCAAGCGAACATAACCAAGCAAAGACATCAGCAATCTCATCTTCAATTGCTTTAGTTCCCTCTCTCTCCAGAATCGCAGCACTCAGTTCAGCGAGTTCTTCTCGTGTTCGCTGAAGGGTCCCAATTACTCCTCTTGCTCTATCCCGATCCCAGTAAACTTTGCGCATCATCTCTTGTGCTTCTTCGATTTTCATATGAAATCCTCCAAGGGGGTCCGAAATCAATCAGACCCTTACTTGAATCTTAGATGTGCATAGGCGGGTGTTTCAGTTTCGAAAGCATAATGCACTTTCTGGTAGTCCTTGCGGAACTCTCCTACTTCAGAGGCAATTTTACTCAGATCATCACCTTTCATGACGACTCTAGTCATGAACTCTGCAATTGCATCCATTTCTGACTCTTTCATCCCAAGTCTTGTCATTTCACTGGTTCCTAATCTGATACCACCAGGAGTCTTGTAATCTCGACCTCTCTTCTTGTCCCAAGGCAAGAGGTTACGATTGATGATTATGTTGGCATCCTCAAGGTTCACTTCGACAGCTGCTCCATCTTTCATTGGTGTTTCAGTGACATCTACCAAAATAACATGTGACTGAGTAAAGCCCTTGTGTTCGGCAATAACGTGCCATCCTCGCTCATGTAGTGACTGCGCTAGAGCCTTTGCATTCTTCATAATCTGTTTACTATAATCAACACCATACTCCATCATCTCAGCCAAAACAACTGCAAGGCCAGCTACGTTGTGGAGATGGTGGTTGCTAAGCAATCCTGGGAATGAAGCTCTCTTAATTCTATCAGCCCATTCCTCTTTTGCAAGAACCATCGCATGTTGTGGTCCTGGAAGGGTCTTATGGGTAGAAGTTGTCATAATGTCTGCACCTTCCCTCAAAGGATCTTGGAAGAATCCTGATGCAATCAGTCCCGAAACATGAGCTGAATCATAACCTATGGTCATACCATACTCATCAGCAATCTCACGGAATTCCTTAACTGGGTGTGGGAATGGAAATACGCTTCCTCCAAAGAGTAGGAATTTAATCTCATCACCTTTCTCATGGAGCTTCTTGATCACTTTCATGCTCTGGTCTACGTCAATGTTGAACTCCTTGTCATCGAAAGTCCAATTGCGAACCTTATGGCCTCGAATAGCACCAGCAGTTCCACCCAAGTTCTTTCTAGCATGGGAGATGTGTCCACCATGGGCAATGGATAATGCCATCATTCTATCCAGTGGATCCATAACTGCTGTATACATAGCAAGATTGGCAACCACTCCTGAAACAGGTCGTACGTCTGCAAACTCTGCCTTGTAGAGTTTCTTCGCCAAATCGATAGTGATGTGTTCTACCTCATCGATGTACTTGCAACCTGCATAGACTCTTTCACCTGGCCAACCTTCGGCATAGCGGTCTCTGAAGTCACACACTATTGCAGATCTAACCGCTGGCGAACTGACATTCTCACTGGCAATGAGATTGATGGTTTTGGTCATCCAGTCATCATGTTTTTCTATGAGCTGGAATATGGTATCGTACTTTTCTTTGTGGTCGCTCAAAGTTTCTTCTCCTTATCGTGAATCTAGCATCAGTAAATTATGATGCTTCTCTAAGGAACTTTTTGATACTGTTCCATTCAAAAGTCTTTACTCTCATCAATGCATGCACATCAAAATGACATGGCTTACAAACAGGAGCCCAATCGCTAGGATTAATGCTCTTTAACCCTTTCAAAGACTGGGTGAGATATGGTGAATGCCTTTTTCCATCTTTACGATGAATAATTTCTCTTTTTTCACTGCATATCTCGCATTCATTGCCAAAGCAACCTCCGATGATATTACCCCAAACAAGATGGTCCTGATCTGGCCCTCCTGTAATGTGGCATATATTGTACAGGCTAGGACTGTGAGAGCTGTACCTGCATAGACTGAGTAGAGAGTCTAGAAAAGCAATCTAGCTACAATTTCGTTTCGATCCTCTTCAGTTTGATCCCGTTCCACTCCATCATTACCGCTAACAGTTGCTATGCCCTCAAGTCCAATCATATATGAATCCGATAGAAATATCGTCAATGGGAATACTATTACGAGAGTATTGTTTTCAGGTGTTGCTTGAAAATCATAAGGCCATGTTGTCCCATTATCATAGTAACATGTGTAGATGTGAGATCTGTCATCGATAACACCCCTTGCAACTATTATCAATCGGTACTCATAATTCGAGTCAGCAGTACTGTTCAAGATTGTTCCTAATACTGTCATTTGAAGAATGATGTCACTTTCATTAAGGTATGATCTAATTGAAATGATATCAATATTTGAATCAGACACATCATTTTCTATGTCTGAATGTTCAATAGTCGTACGATGAACTGGTTGCAGTCCAATGATTAGAATACTAGTTATCACTATACTAAGAACCAAGACAACTGGCAGTATTTTCTTTAATGGTAGATTTGATAGACGAGAATTTCCTCCACGATTTTCAACCACGGTTACATCACCACCCTATCTTCCAAAGAGTTTACAGATATTCTTTTCCTTAAATTTTCAATATTCTTCAAATGGAATAATATTATCAATAATTATTTTG
>JAUWOU010000066.1 GCA_030612005.1 Candidatus Thorarchaeota archaeon
TCTTGACCGTGAGATTGCCCGACAGGGGGCCTCCCGGACTGTATGGTTCTGTGAGGAGCATCGAGTGAAGAAGTTGTTCTTCGAGGACCTACGGAGCTTCCAGGCTCACGCCGGGTCACGAGACCTGTCGTACAACCTCTCCTCAAATCTGTGGGGAAAGATCATCGACACGGTTCGCTATATGCGGGAGTCACTGGGTCACTCAAAATATAGTGTGTGGACAGTGAATCCGAGGTATACCTCCCAAACCTGTCATCGGTGCGGGGAGAGAGGTGTTCGCGTGAAAGATGAAACCTCCACCACTGAGAGGAAGGGAGGAGAATACTTCTACTGCTCTAAGTGCGATGAGCACTTTCATGCTGACATCAATGCAGCAAGGAACATCATTCATGTTCAAGATTCCAGTGCCGTTCCTGGAAGGACAAAGGACCCAGGTCCAAGTTTGCCCACTTTACAATGAACGCTAGGTTGAAGCACAAGCTTTTAAAATAGAATATTGGTGGAAAGCCCGAGCGGGCTAATCAGAGAATACTCTGTGTGCCATCTATAATATGAGGTCTTAATGATGCCGGTAGCTGACATCGAAAAACGTAGGTTAGCACAGCACTATTTGCTGTACAAGTCAATTTGCCGAAACTGTGGTGCAACAAATCCACTGAAGGCGAAGAAGTGCAGGAAATGTAAGACAAAGGACCTCAGACCAAAGAGGCGTACAAAGAAGTAATCTTCGAAAAGCCGACATATACGGGCCGGTGGTCTAGCCCGGTTATGACGTCGCCTTCACAGATATTGGTCATTCATTTGACCAGTTTTGAAAGTGGCGAAGGCCACGTGTTCGAATCACGTCCGGCCCACCACCAAAACAACAGTAAAATGGGGTATTTCAATGCCAAAGCAAATCTATGATGTTGACAAGTTCCTCGAAATGACTGAGGATGCAGAGGAGTGTCGAGTAAAGAGGGCAAGCGATAAGGTGAAGCTTAAACTCCGTACAAGCAGATACCTCTATACAATTGTTCTTGAACCCCAGAAGGCTGAAGAGGTTCTACAACAGGTCAAGTGCCAGATTGTAGAAGCTAGAGCTGAAAAATCCGAAGACTAGATCTCAACTGTTTCATTTAGCTCTCCAACATGGGCTTTTCGCCCCTTCTTCTCTAACTTTTCTACAAGTGCATCACATGACTCAGACTCACCATGAACTGTGTAGAATTCAGGTTCACCAGGTATTTTCAACAGCATGTCTAGCATTCCTCTAGAATCAGAATGTGATGAGAGATGATGTTGACGAACATCAGCGATCACTTCAAACTCTCGATTGCTAACAGTTACTTTTCCTGTAGCGAGCAGCTCTGCACCGGGGGTTCCTGGAATCTGATAGCTCACAAAGATTATGGAATTCTTTGGATTATCATACATCATCTTGAAGTAGAGATGCGATGCTCCGCCTTTGAGCATACCCGCAGGAGAGATGACAATTCCACCTTTCTTGACTGCTTTTGTACGTTCACGATTATCATGAATAGTAATTGAGCGTTTCACTGCTCGTTGGAATGACTTTGGGCTTTGGAGATACTCAGGATGTCGTGTCAGTATATCGTTTACTGCTCTTGCCATTCCATCAACATAGATAGGATATTTTCGTGGAATATTGCTCTGCTCCAAGATACACATTATTTCCTGACTTCGGCCAACACCAAATGCGGGAATCAATGCAGAACCTCCACGTTCAAGGGTTTCCAATACTGTATCAACAAGTCCCTCTTCCGTCTTTTCTCTAGGAGGATTAATTCTGCGTGCGTATGTACTTTCTGTGACAACAACATCGTGCTTGGGAAGGTTCTTTCGAGCTCCTGGATTCAATTGAGACTCGGTTGCATTGAAGTCACCTGTGAATAAAATTCTCTTGCCATTCACTCTAATTGACACTAAAGAACTGCCAGGAATATGACCTGCATTGAACAATGTCAATTCAAAGGGATGACCTAACGGTACGGTCTGCTCATAGGGTGTAGCCTGACACTGACTTCGTACTAGTGCGATATCCTTCTTATCATAGGGTAACCGTCCTCGAGATATCTTGTACATATCCCGAAGGAGTAGTAAGCTAAGGTCTCGTGTTGCAGGAGTACAGAATAAAGATGCATCTGTTTCTCGAAGAATTCGAGGTACTCCACCAGAATGGTCAAGATGAGCGTGCGTGATGGCAACGCCCTGTAGATTATCAGTAGGAATCATATCGGGAAATGAAGGAGGATTTGTGAACTTGACACCATAGTCCACTAGAATACTTTCTTTTTTCTCCTCAAGATAAAATCCTGAACGACCAACTTCTCTGCAGGATCCTAGAAATGTGAGTTGTGCCATAAATTGTTACTTCCTTTTGTTCGTCGTCTTAGAGTTCCAAAGAAAAGCCTTTCCTAACAGCATAATCAATATGAAAAGACGCTACCTTGAAATGTTTGTCACATCTTGATTATTGGTTAGAAACGAAATCTATATCAGATACGAACAGTATCAATACTGAGAAAGCTACAGTTGTAGGCGGAGAGACGTCGGGTGACGGAGGAAAACACTGGCAAACCATCCAGCAGTAAAAAAGAGGGAACTAAACTGCGGGATAGCACTGGCATGGACTGCATATTAGTAGGCAATAAGAATGTCATGTCCTATGTCTTGGCCTGTGTCACATTGTTTAACAAAGGTGCAAATGAAGTCGTCATTAAAGCAAGGGGCCGACTAATCAGTCGTGCCGTAGATGTTGCAGAAATCACACGTCACAGGTTCATGACCGATCTCGTTGTAAAAAGCATCGAAATCGATACTACCACTGTACAAACCGATAAGGGTAGTGACCTTAACGTGTCGACGATTGACATTACGATTTCAAAATAGACTGCATCAACAATTCCTCGCCCGAGGTCCTGTCCACACTGTGACTTCGAAAATTGCGAGGATGAACAAATGCGACTACCGGTCTGTAATTTCGACATAGAATCTGACATGTTGTGTCCAAGCTGCCAAGCGAAGCTTGATCGCGGAGAAATCACTGGGTTTGATATTCAGTTTAGTAAGTGGCTACTTGATAAAGAAAAGCAGTATCCAAGCTTAGACGGGTTGACCCTTAGAAAAGCTGCAACTGCTGGAAGGCGTCTGATTCTTGTTGTGAATAAAAAGAACAAAGAAATACTGCTCGCTGAAGAAACCCTAATGAAAGAAATAACTGACGAGTATGGAGAGATAATTATTATTGAGGGGGCTCCAAAACTACGGAGGATAGTCCGAGAATTCATATCTCCTGCAAATGAGGTGGGTGTGAACAGTCTTTGGTCACCAGACGGTACAAAAGAGAGTATTGTAATGCTTCGTGAAGAGGACCGCGAGCGTATCAAATACGACAATAATGAACTAAGAGAGATTATCTCAGCGATTATGGGTGAATCAGTTCTTTTTGAGTATCAGGATGATCGAAGAAAACCAGAGCAGGACAATGAAGAACCGGATGCCTTTGATGAGAAAATGAAAGATCTTACCGAGAGGCGGTTCGAATAATCTAAATTCGATTGAGTGGATGGTTCTTCATCAATTCACGTAGTACAATGGTAGCATAGGATCCTTTTCTCAGGTTGAATTTTACCAAGAGACCCTCATCCTTGATTGAAGCCTCCCAATCAGACAAAGAAATCGAGGTGCGATGTAGACCTCCTGGGGCGTCGAGAGACCGCATCTGGGAATCTCTAAAGTCTTTGAATGAAATCCCTTCAATTCTTAGGATTTCTTTCAATATTTCTGATTGTTTTGTTGGAGGAAGACGAGTAGCATACCCAGGAGATTGTAGGGCTAATGCATATTCCATCTTCGATACTTGTTGTCTACGTTCTTCCAACGTTGACTCAGTGACATATATCCAAGAATCGCGACCAGAATGTGTTTCATCCAAAGCAATCAAGAAATCTCCAGGTTCGGGAATCACGTGGGACAGCCCACTCTTCACTCGCATACTCAACATACGATTGAAAAGATATGATTGGTACGCGTGTACCATTAGAGTAAGGATTCTTGGTGAAATTCTTGATACAGCACGTTTGAACTCACCAGGTCGTTTCATGAGTTCATACAGAACAACCCGTTCATAATGCAAGTCTTTAGTAAATGCATCAATAATCTTCTCAGTAGGAGTCAAGTTGTCTGCAAGTTCAGCTCTTGCATCAAGTAGTTCTTGGTCTTCGTACTCACCTGGTGTGCACAATATTGATCGTATCATCCCCTCGAAATCACGCTTGATTAGAAATTTACCTGCAATATGCGTATTCGCACGAGCAATACCAAAGCGTTGAACCCCAAAGTAGTTGAGTAGTGGTGAAGCTTGGACCGTATCTGCTACTTCTAGTGCTTTTTCTAATGATACATCTAAGTCACGAAGTAAAATCGTAAATCGATTTCCCCAGAGCTCTCCTATTTGTACAAGGCGACGTGAATACTCTATATCACGTATCTCAATGTTGGATAACTCAAGTGCACCCAAGCCACTAGCTGCGCGAGTTGGAGCTGACATTCTTTGAACTGTAACAGCGCGTTTATCCTTAAGACCTGCATAGCTAACCAAGTTTCGTGGAAGCCTCAAGGAGGAGGCAATGATAGTGGAAACATCCATAGTGGAGAGTCCCATTTTCTGGACTGTGAATGTAACATATTTTGTTTTCTTACCCTGAAGAATGGGTTCACCGAGTGGTCTATTCAGCCAATCCTTAATCGGTAAAAGTTCACGGGAGGGGGTTATCTCTTCAACAAGAAAATCCTCGTATCTTGTTTTGAGCTTTCCACCAATACCAGAACAATCTGATGAATAAAGCTCCATCCCAACTGTCTTCTCTAGCGGATGAGCTTCTTTCAAGGAAATCCCTCTATAACAGTTTCAAATCCTTTGTTACTTCATCAACCGCTTGAGTCTTTGCTGGTCCGATGCCAATTACAGTTAGAGTTCCAGGGGGTAATTCTGTCATTCCGGCATCTCTGATAATAGCGTGTGGAAGGCTATGGGTGATAGCTTGGCGTCTTAGTTCCAAAACCTCCTCTTCTGATATCACTTTAACTGCGACTTTCTTCTGACCCTCTCTCATCCACGCACGCCATTCTTCTTGCTTGGTAACACGAGCTCTTTCTGCAGCACTTACCGAACCGTGAGCAACTTGTACAGCCATCTTCCCTCTACTCATGCCAAGATCAGTTCTTACAGCAATAACCTGTTTGTACTTGAATTTCTCTACAGTTGACATTGGAACTCAACAGCCTCTTCCTAGGCGAGAGTTAAAAACGTGCCCTCATCTCCATTATATGGGAATTATCATGAAGCATGATGCTATTGTCATTGGTGCAGGACCTGCAGGTCTGCTTGCAGCTAATGAAATAGCTAAGAGAGGGTATGCAGTTCAAGTATTAGAAGAACACGAACATGTAGGCGAACCAGACCATTGCGCAGGTCTTCTGAGTACGTCTGGATTGAAACGATTAGGAATCAAGTTACCAAAAGATATCATTCAAAATACTGTAGCTGGGGCTACAATTTATTCTCCTGCAGGACATTCTATTTTGGTAGAGAGGGGAAAAAGAGAAGCCAATGTTATAAATCGAAAGCAGTTTGATGCATGGTTAGCCTCAAGAGCAATTGATTCTGGTGTTGAAGTTACTACAAAAGCAAGGGTAATGGAGTTTGTTAGAGAAAAGGGCATAGTCAAGGGTGTCCGAGTGAAGTCTGAAAAAGATGCAGAACTAGATGCTCGAGTATTTGTTATTGCTGAGGGTTCTCGCTGTCTATTGTCTGGGAGTGTAGGTCTTCCAGTTGTTCAAAAATCAAATAAATACCCAGCCTTTCAATACGAGGTTTCGGGTGTAGATATTGATGATAACATTGTAGAAATGTTCTATGGGAAACGGGTTGCGCCGGGATTCTTTGCATGGATCATCCCTCTAGGTGAGAATAGAGCAAGAATAGGCCTAGCTGCTCGGGATAAGTCAAAAATACGTCTTGAAGCATTGATGCGGAATCATAATATTATTTCGAAGAGAATGAAGGGTGTAAAAATAGAACGCTCTCTTGGAGGAATTGTATTAGTCGGAACGCCAATCTCCAAAATGACAATCGAGAATGTTGTGGCTATTGGTGATACTGCAGGAATTGTAAAAGCAACCACTGGCGGAGGAGTAATCTTAGGCGGAATGACTGCAAGAGTTGCAGGAAAGATTGTTGCAGATTCGTTATCAACTGATGATGCAGTAAAGAGCACACTTTCTCAATATAATAAAAAGTGTAAATCGATGGTCTTCAAAGAACTTGGAATGATGCACTTAGCACAGAGGGCATTGTCTTCATTGGACGACAAAGGCATAGACTCTGTCATAAAGGATGCAGCAACCATGGGACTTCTTGATGTTGTGAAGAGTGAGGGAGATATGGACCTTCAAGGTAGAGTAATCACAAGATTGCTAAAGGACCCACGGATGATATTGACTGGACTCCGTGCAATTAGATACATCAATCCGTTTTTATGACTAAATAATGGCCATGGAACACCTAGAGGTAAACGAGATGACCGACCCACAAGCAAACGGAGTATTGGAAACTGCTCAGAAGCTAATAGAGCAGCACGTACTCTGTGATCGGTGTCTTGGGCGTCAGTTTGGTTGGCTAAGTACGAATACATCAAATAGTGATAGGGGTCATTCTCTGAAACTTACTTTGTGCATGATAGCAGATGACAACCTGAAATCAGGGGCGAAAGAAACTGGGAGTGATTCAATAAGATTGCTTGCAAGCAATGGGATGTTCGACCCTGCAAAAACTATTGCAGAGAAGAATAGCATCGATTACGAAACACGAAATGCTTGTCATCTTTGTTCAATCGATGATGAATCAGTATTTGAGAGAATCCAATTGGTCGCAGAAAGGATTGTCGGATTGGCAAAGGATATTGAGTTTGAAACGTTCTTAGTAGGTTCTATCCCACCACCATTATTAGTAGAGCGTCAGGATGAACTGAGTGGTATTTATTCAATAATGCATGCTGAAACGTTGAAGTCTCATTTCAATCGAGAACTTGGAATACACCTGTATGATCTTCTGAATAAACCCGTTAATTTCGAAAAACCAGATGTTGTCTTTGTGTATTCAATGGATGCAGACGAGATAAAACTCCAGATTAATCCGATATTCATCTATGGCAGGTACAGAAAACTGGTAAGAGGAATTCCTCAGAGCAGATGGGACTGCAAGAAGTGTAGAGGAAAAGGGTGTGACGAATGCAATGAAACCGGTCGTAAATACCCTGATTCACTATCTGAATACGTGGGCGTTCCAACGCAGATTATTGTTGATGGTTCCAGATTCAAGTTCCATGCTGGAGGAAGAGAGGATATTGATGTTCTAATGCTAGGGCAGGGAAGACCCTTTGTTGTGGAGATAACAGAACCAAAAGTAAGAACTCCTAATCTTGAAGAGATTGTAAAAAGTATCAACAGTGAAGCAGAAGGAAAGATAGAGGTACATGACCTAGTTCTCACTGATAGACATCATCTCCAAAAGCTCAAAGAGGATGCCTCAACCAATGTAAAGGAGTACGAGGCACTAATCACAACAGATAGACCTGTAACAGATGATGAACTAATAGCATTGGAGAAAGAATTCAAAGGAGTAGAAATTAATCAACGAACGCCTCATCGAGTTTCTCACAGACGGAGCGATCTAGTAAGAAAGAAGATAGTTCATGAGATTTCTCTAGAAAAACACAAAGATGGCCTTCTCAAAGCAAAATTCAAGGTACAAGGTGGAACATACATCAAGGAATTAATCTCCGGAGATGAAGGGCGAACTACTCCATCAATAGCTGAAAAACTAGGAACTGGTTGTATATGTGCTGAATTGAACGTAACAGCAATCTACAGCGAAGGGTCCTAAGGCTGAATGCTTGTCCCATAGCGTGGCTCTTGCGAAATCCTTAAGTGGTGACCTAAGAGGTCTTGCCTGACCTCGGTGTTGTTCAGCCTAGGCAGAGCACCGAGAGGCAATAATTTGTAGTGATGTCTTATGGTCAAGAAGAGTCATGGATTCAGAGCCCGCACTCGTAGCCTGATGAGCAAGAGAGTTCGTACAAGAGGTCTAAGTTCACCAAGTAAAGTGCTTATTGACTATGAAGTTGGGCAAAGGGTAGATATTGTTATCGACCCAGGTTTCCATAAGGGAATGCCACATAGAAGATATCAGGGCAGAACAGGTGTAATTACCCATTTGAGGGGAAGAGCCCTCGTTGTCAATGTAAGCCTTGGTAAAGCAATGAAGACTCTTATCATCAGACGTGAGCATCTCCAACCAAGTAAACCTTGAGGGAATAAAAATGCCCAAGGAGATAATCAACGAAGAGGAAATTACCCTTGCTCAGGTCAAGAAAGTATTGACTCAAAGAGGTAAGGAAGGAGAACTGTCATTTCAGCAATCAATAACCCTTGAACATGCATCATCTTTTTCAAAGATGGCACCTGCAGTTTCTGTAAAAGTAGTAGAGAAATTGATGAAGGACTACAAACTTTCCAGATCACAGGCAGTTCAAGTTGTGAACATATCTCCAATTAACCCCGAAGAGTTGAAGACTATCTTGGATGCACGTTCAACAAATCTTACCGATGAACAAATCATCAGCATTGTGGATTTCATTATCAATAAACGGTCCTAGTCTATCAGGTGTTGAATGGCGCAAAATAGCATTTCTATAGTTCTTAGTCCGATTAGTTTTTATCATTACGTGACAATCAATACATCAATGTACCCGAGTAAAACTGGATGTGTAAACGAATGGAAGGACAACAAAACAGGCAGTTTGAAACACATGCATACGTCCTGTCCATCGTTCCTCCCAAAGAGTTCCTTCGGGATTCTCGACCTCGTGGAGACACAGTGATACAGGGCATTGGAGAGTCGCATTTTACACTTCTTGAGATGGTACCTAACAGAGATGTAAAGCCATATCCTCAAGAGCGTGTTTCTATTGAACGAGACGCTAGAAGTAAGATTGACCATGTTAGAAGGCGCATATTCTACGAGGACCTTGTTCCTGAAAGCGTTACTGAGCTACCTCTAGTAATTGAAATGATCGTAACAAAACATGAGCACAAATATGTGCAATTCTTCAATGAAGCATCTCCTATAACGACAAGAATGCATTCACTTCAGTTACTCCCGGGAATTGGACAGACACTGATGTGGGCAATTTTAGAAGAGAGAAAACGGGAACCCTTCAAGAATTTTGAAGATATAGCTGCAAGAACAAAGCTTCAGAATCCGAAAAAAATTATGAGTGCTCGTATTATCGATGAACTCCGTGAAGATGTCAAACGTTGGTTGTTTGTACGACCTCCAAAACGTGATGATGACGAGCAGGACCGATCTCGTCCATTCAGAAGGTAGATTTGTTAATACCAGGTGAGTTTCCTGTCAGATGATGAAATTCGTGCACTTCTCAAGAAATACAAGGTAAGACCAACCAAAAAGCATGGTCAAAGTTTTCTCAAGAGTCACAATGTAGCACGCAGTATCGTTAATGCAGCTGAAATATCAAAAGAGGATACTATTCTGGAGATTGGAGGGGGATTAGGTATTCTTACTAAGCAGCTTGTCCAAGAAGCTAATCATGTCTATGTAATAGAAATTGATTCAGGACTTGTACGAGCCCTTCGAAATTCATTGAAAGATTATGATAATGTTAGTATCATTGAGGGAGATGCTCTCAAAGTTCCGCTTCCGGTAGTGACAAAGATTGTTTCCAATCTCCCATACAGTATCGCTTCTGAGATTACTTTTAGAATGCTACGAGAGATTGACTTTGAGCAAGCAATCCTGATGTATCAGAAAGAGTATGCTCAGCGGTTACATGCAACTCCAGGCACCTCCAAATATTCACGACTAACAGTTAACATTAGATACCAAGCTGAAGTTGAACATCTCATGGAAGTTCCAGCAGACATGTTTTATCCAATACCAGCAGTAGACTCTGTTGTGGTCAGATTGAAACACAATACTCTGGGGCCTCGTGCAAAGAGTGATGAAGTGTTCTTCTGGATGGTGAGGGGTATTTTTTCCTATCCTAACAAGCATCTGAGAAAGGCATTAAGAATCTGGTTTCGAAACCTGAATGTGGACAAGAATCTAGCTGAAGTTGTACTTGATAATTGCGAGGGGCATCCAAAGAGCGATGACCGATTAAGAACAATTGATATTGAGGAGTTAGTGACTCTTGCCGATGTGCTTCTTGATTTGATTGAGGAAGGAAAAATTCCAGATCCGCGAGGGGACTAGTTGTGAGTGAGTCGTTTGATTTCGATGTCTTTGATGGAGTCTATCCACCAGCAGCAGACACGTACCTCCTTCTAGATACCATAACTTTCAAGCCAACTGACTCTGTTCTTGATGTTGGTTGTGGAGCGGGATTAGCAACACTCGTTGCCGCTTCAAGAGCACTGCGAGTTGTCAGCATTGATATCTCCCTACTAGCAGTAAGAAATACATCTGCGAATCTTAGAAAGAATGGATTGGGGCACAATGTTGCAGTTGTTCAATCAGACCTCTTCATAGGTTTCTCAAATACAGCAAAGTTCTCCATGATCATGTTCAACCCGCCATACTTACCAGAAGACGATATGAACACTGAGATGGACCATGCTCTTGTGGGAGGAAAGGATGGATCAGAACTTACAGAGAGATTTGTGAATGAAGCATCATCTCACCTCATTGAAGATGGAATACTCTATGTTATAGTTTCAACTCTAGAAGATATTGACGCAATCATCAGAACTTTTAATGAGAATAATTTCCAAGTTGAACAAGTAAATGAAACTCCTCTGTTCTTTGAAAAGATACAAGTGCTAAAAGGTATCTTCAAAGGACACAAGGAAACGGTTTTATAACACCCCTGAGGAGCCTCTTGGAGGCAACCAGGAGTCCGAGAGGGAACTGGCCATGTCAGAGAAAAAAACTACTAAAAAATCTTCAAAGAAAGCTGCGTCAAAACCAGCCGCAAAGAAGACAATAAAGAAAACTACAGCTAAGAAGACCACCTCCAAAAAGGCAGCTACAAAGGGTGAAACTGTAGTTAGTGAAAAGAGCATGGTCTATCTCGACTTTACTGCGAGTACAAAGGATAAGGGTATCATTTTCGATACAACTCATCTAGAGGTTGCAAAAGAAGAAGGTCTGTTCAGAGAGAATGACCGCTACGAACCTGCATTGGTAGTAGTTGGTTGGAACTGGCTTCTTGCCGCAGTCGAGGAAGATCTCGTTGGTATGAAGGTGGGAGAATCAAAGACCGTTGAAGTTCCTCCTGAAAAAGGAGCAGGACTGAGAGACCCTAGCAAGATCAAGTTGATTGCCAAAGTGAAGCTTGCAAAACAGGGTGTGAGAGGATACAAGGGTGAAGAGGTCACATTCGGTAAAGAGCGAGGTGTTGTCACTGCAGACCTTGGTCGCCGAGTAAGAATTGACTTCAATAGTCCATTTGCAGGAAAGACCCTTGTATATGATGTTATAATCAGGGAGATAATTTCAGATACGACTGAGAAACTCAAGGCAGTTCTTAAACGTAGAATTCCTGGAATTCCAGAGGATAGATACGATGTTACTATGAAGAAGAAAATCGTAACTGTTGAGCTACCACAAGAAACTCGATACATTGAGAATATTCAGTACGGTGAAATTGGTATAGCAGCCGATATACTCAAGGCTGATGAAGGTATCAAAGAGGTCAGAATCGTAACATCATTCAAACGACCTGAACCGTCTTCAGAAAATACAACCTGATGATAAGTAGACCCCCGCCGTTTTATGTTCACTGAGAAAACCTTAATAATGCTCCTCGGGACGATTGCTTGTCACTCGTTCTCTACGATTCATCTTTTAGAGGGTGTCAATTACCATGGAACCAAAGATGCAGCCCCCAGCTGAACTAAAGACAGGAACTACTACAGTTGGTTTGATTGCAAAAGACTGTGTAGTCTTAGCTAGTGATCAGAGAGCCACAATGGGTTTTCTGATTGCAAATAAAACTGCAAAAAAGATCTTTAAAATTACGAACCGAATAGGTGCGACAATTGCAGGATCTGTTGCTGATGCACAATCAATCATGGATCTCTTGTCTGCGGAAGCTAAACTCTTTGAAATTCAGAGAGGTCGGCCCATCCGTGTCAAGGCATTAACCCGTCTTCTTAGTAACATCATGTTCCAAGGTCGTGGACTCTACATGTTGCAGTGTGTCGTGGGAGGATTTGATGACGAAGGCGCACAAGTCTACTTTACAGATTATGTGGGCAGCGTCATACCTGACAAGTTTGTATCAACAGGCTCTGGTTCTCCGGTGGCACTTGGTGTTCTGGAAGTAGGGTACAAAGATGACCTTCCTAAAAAGAAGGCAATTGAACTTGGTGTTCGTGCAGTCGCAGCTGCTATCGAGAGAGATGCCGCTTCAGGCAATTCAATCCTAGTGAGTGTGATTGACAAGGATGGGTATCAGGAAATCCCAAAGGATACCATCATGAAGATTTGGAAAGGACAATAGTGACAGTGTTTCTTACACTTGTAGCGTGTTAATCATGCTACGCTGTCAGCTCAACATTCTTGTGTGTGCTGATATATAGAATGAGGCCAATTAGGGCATTAATAGGCCGACGATTATGGTGTGACTATCCATGAAGCCCAATAGTGAACATGAATTTGTTGATATTAGAGAAGTCGTCAAGAAGGCACTTCCTCGCTCAGCGATGATTAGTACAGTGGAATTTGAAGGGCCAGAGATAGCCATATACTCGAAGGCACCAAAGATATTGTTGGACGACGGAGACAGGATTAAAGCTCTTGCACGCAAGATGCGGAAGCGTATCGTAGTAAGGTCTGCTCCAGAAGTCCGATTAACTCACGCAGAAGCCGAGAAGACTGTTCGTGAGCTTGTCCCTGAAGAGGCTATGATTACAGCGATAGATTTTGACATCTCCAGAGGAGAAGTGATCATTGAAGCGCAGAAACCCGGTCTGGTCATTGGAAGAAGTGGCACTACCCTGCGAGAGATTACACGTCAGACCTTTTGGCGTCCCAACGTCATGAGAACACCACCAATTGAAAGCAAGCTCATCAAGCAAATCAGATACATCATCCAATCTGAGGCCGCAACACGAAACAAATCATTTCGTGAGATTGGAAAGAGAATACATAGACCATCCCTAATCAAAAATGGTTGGATTAGACTTACTGCAATGGGCGGATTCCGCGAGGTGGGTAGATCTTGTATGCTTCTGCAGACTGCAGAGAGTAGTGTTATTGTTGACTGTGGTGTCAATGTAGGAACTCCTAGTAAGGCATTTCCAAGATTAGATATGCCCGAATTCAGCATCGAGAAATTAGATGCAGTTGTAATCACTCATGCTCACTTAGACCACTGTGGGATGGTACCATTCTTGTTTAAGTATGGCTACCGGGGACCAGTCTACATGACTGCACCAACATTGAACCTTGCAACACTCTTGCAATTGGACTATCTAGAAGTTGCCGAACGAGAAGGTAAACTTAGACCATATCGTGATCGGGACGTAAAAGAATCAATCCTTCACACAATACCTCTGAACTATGGAGAGGTCACCGATATCGCTCCTGACGTTCGCCTCACACTACATAATGCAGGTCATATTCTTGGATCAGCCATAGTCCACTTCCATATTGGTGATGGTCAATACAATATGGCGTATACTGGCGACTTCAAGTTTGGAAGGACCAGATTACTTGAACCAGCAACTTTCACATTCCCAAGGCTTGAAACAATGATTATTGAGAGCACCTATGGTCATCCTACAGATAAAATGCCACCAAGGCAAGAAGTAGAGAAGAGATTCGCTACTATACTCAGAAGAACCCTAGAACGTGGTGGTAAGGTACTCATCCCTGTACTTGCAGTTGGTCGTGCTCAAGAGATTATGCTTGTTATGGAAGATCTTGTTTCAAAGGGGCGAATCCCGAAAGTACCTGTGTACATTGAAGGTATGATTGCTCAGGCTACAGCTATTCATACAGCTCATCCTGAGGCACTAAGTAAGAAGATACGTGAGATGATCTTCCATCAAGGTGTGAATCCATTCTTATCTGACATATTTGTTCAAGTCGACCACCATGACCAACGTGAGGAGATAACTGAAGGAGATCCTTGTATTATCATGGCCACATCTGGAATGCTTGCTGGTGGTCCCAGTGTTGATTACTTCAGACTACTTGCTCCTGAGGAGAAAAATACGCTCACATTTGTTAGCTATCAGGGAGAGAATACACTCGGTAGACGTATCCAGAAGGGGTGGAAAGAAGTGAATATGAGAAATCGAGAGGGTCAGACAACTGTTGTTCCAGTGAATATGGAAGTAACAACCGTGGAAGGTTTCTCGGGTCACTCCGATAGGAAACAAATTCTCAACTTTGTAAAACGTTTGAACCCTATTCCTGAAAGAATCCTATGTGTACATGGTGAAGCATCAAAGGTAATTGGATTAGCATCTACAATCCATAAGGCTCTAAATATCGAAACAAGGGCTCCAATGGTGACTGAAAACATCAAACTGAGATAGGTTCTCTCACAGCTTGACGAATGATGGTGTGATAATCATACATCCATCATTGACTAAAGCAATATCAGCCTGATATCCTTTAGTTGCACCTCTAATCCTCTCAATAATACGTCGTAATTCTACATGAGTCTGATTGTTACCATCATTCAGTCGTGAGATATCTAACAGGACAATATTGCCACCCTTAATCTCTTCAACAACATAAGGTACGTCAGCCAGTGACTCGAGCTTCTTTGATCTAACAAATATCTCATCGAGCTCACTTAGTCTTTTCAGCTCTCGGACTGGGTCAACTTCGTGGGATTCAGTAGCTGGAGAGAAAATACCAAGGCGAGGGAGAGATCTCTTTGTACTGATTTCTTCGGATGTATCATCACTTTGTTTGCGCCTAAAGATAGACCTCACTATTTTGCCACCTCAGTTATCCAAGATAATGAATTGGTTGTACAAAGAAAAGACCGAGTATTATAAGACGCAGAAACGGAGCCAATCTTTATCACGAGGCGCAGATAAACATCAGTGAGTAAGATGTCTGTGCGTAGTAAGGAGGACGAAGGATTATCTCGATTACGCGGTCAATTGAAAGCCCTAAGTAACCGCCACGCAATTGAGATACTTCAGGTATTGAATCCTCAGACTGGTGAAATAGTACCGACCTTGGGATGGGATAGTATAGTGGAGGGATTACTATCTCTTGATAATATTTTCAAACCCAGAAAAGATTCCAAGGGAGAGAAGACTCAAGATGAAGCAAATTATGAGGAGAAACGACAGGGTCTCATGTCTGGTGGAACAATCTATGAAACTATGAATAAGCTTGTGAAAGTTGGATTTGTGATTTCGTCGGGAGATAGGGGACGTAAGCAGCGCGGTTTTATGATTACTCACGATGGAAGACTTGCTCTTGCATCAGTTGGACAACTCGGTGGTCCTGTTGGGGCTGGCACTGAAGTCCAAAGAGCTGCAAAGACATTACTCAAACATAAGAATTTCATCAGTCTTCTTCCTGCACAAAAGAAGTTTGTACGTGAGTTTGGTGATATTGATGGAAATCTTGTGATTCAGATGCCACCAGGATCCGGTAAGACCTTCTTGGCAATGATTGTAATTCTGCTCAAACTGCAGGAGGGCAAACGATGCCTCTACCTAAGTCCATACACATCTCTAAGTCGCCAAATTGTGGATGAGTATGGAACGCTACTAAATGACTTGGGATACTCAGTAGTACGCCATGATGGAATCTCACAGGCAACGGATAAAGAATTAGAGAATGCAGACCTTGCAGTGGTAATGTACGAAACCTTTGCTGCAGCTTTGCTTCAAAAGAAGAAATGGACTGACGAAATTGGGTTATCAGTCATTGATGAATTAACTGAACTTGATTCGACACAACCAAGTGTGCAACCTGAGTTTATTGGATCTGATAGAAGTGTCAAACTGGATCTCATCATATCCTTGCTGAAAGATAGTTCTCAGATACTAACACTATCATCCAGATTTGGTGAAACCGAAGAAATAACTGACTGGCTCAAAGCTTCAGTTTTCAGACCTGATGTTAGACTCACACCCGACGAGTTCATTGTTTCAGAAATAGAGCAGGGAGTCAATATCGAGAGTAGTGATGGTACCCAACGAAGTGCTTCACACCATATAGACCCCCTTGATGCAATCATGGATCATCTTGAAAATTATCATGATA
>JAUWOU010000225.1 GCA_030612005.1 Candidatus Thorarchaeota archaeon
TACTACCTCTACAAGTTTAATCCCCCTAGACTCTTGAGAGCGATCTGGATCGTGGGACATGCCTGCCTCTTCGGAATGGGTATTATTATTCTGTGGACAGGCTTCATGGGGCCAATTTTCCTCTCTGTCTTCCCCTACTCGCCCGACATATCATACCGCTTTTTCACCGTACTCGTGTCTACCATTGTCATTGGGTCTTCTATGGTGATAGGTGGCATCCTGGGTGATCGCCTGGGAAAGAGACGGAACTACAGACCCTACATGTTGTAGACCGGTGAAGCAAAATGGATCACATAGCTACACAAACCCTGTATGAGATGGTCAATAAGTGGATTGCTCAACCTTGGGATGGAACCCAATATAGTCACATTGCGGAACAACTGTGGGATTCCATTGAAACCTGTGGGCTTATTGACGGACCATTTGGAATGACCATGACGTTGCTCGAATCTTGTGTTGTCGATTCCGTTGAGGGAATAAATGGTGGTCTACTCGATAAAGCCCAGGCAGTAGCCAGTCTGACAACACTCTTACAGAATGATGACTTCGCCCGTGGTGCGAATATCATAGAGGTTTCTGTCGAAACAAATCCAGTGTGCAGAATATCAAATATCGACAGTTTGTTGAAGAAGATTTGGCCAATCGGTCCTCAGAAACCTCAGTGGTGGAAACGAAGCGTTCGGAGTTTCTGGCTTTCTGTGGGAATCGTTTCTTTTGCTACAATGATTATCATCTACATCGCAATGATTGACCTTGGAATACTGCCACCCGTACAGCTCTTCCTGGGTGTAGCAGTTGGCATCCCGATGTACGCAATGAGTTACTATTTCCGCACAGTAGCTACCAAGAAAATGTGGAGAGCAATATTCATTATACTTGGAGCTGGGGGTATAGGATTCTGGTGCTTGGCGCTCCCGATTGCGCTACTCTTCGGTCCAACCATTCGATTGATTCCTTTCTGGTTACGCTTGCCGCTTATGTACATTCCCGTGATTGTGGGAGCGTATATTGGCGATTGGATTGGAAAGCGACGAGATTATCGACCCTACATGTGAAATTATGAACTCTATGAAAAATCGATTGAGTTTCTGATTGAAAGGGAAAGAAGACACGTAGTTGGTTAGGTTTTATGATGGGACCCAAATCCTTCGGTCAATTCCCGTAGAGGAAGTGTCTTCTCACTATTTGGGCAACCTTCACATTCTGTATAGTTTCCACAATTTGGCTTCAAGATATCTTGATCAACAAGGAACTTGGGAAATTCCTGAAATATAGTCGTATCAATATCAGATTCTACGCTCATTGAATAATAGTCATAGATCTCCTCGAACAGGTTGATTATAGAAACCAGGGTTACTTTGTGTGCAGTTATATCCTCATTATCTGCAGAAAGCGCGAAGACTAGGTTTCCTTTAGACACCAAAATGAATGAGAGTTTACCCAACTGAATTTCATCTACAGACTCAGCTTCGAACATTTTTGAAAAACTGTAGATTGCACTGATGAAGCCACTTACCATATCATTGTCATCGCCGAGTGAATGACACTCACCGAAATTTGTACTCAAGAGTGCACGGCCTTCCTTGTCAATAATAATCAAGTTGCGTATCATCAGGTTCAATCGAGAAAACTGCATTTGGAACTAAAGAAGTTATAGTCTAGCCATACATTCCTGCACGCATTGGATAGCGTTTTCTGAAGGTCTTATTCGCACTCCGGTCTAGAGCTATCTGCATCTTCAAAATCTCAGGACTTAGAGAACCCAAGTCAGGTCTGGATAGCACTGGACCACGAAGGAGATGAGATCTCTCATTGGAAGATAGGTCCTCAATGGAGAGTGGTGTTCGGCTCAAAATCTCACCAATCTCTTGTCGGGCATCCTGATCGCCTCCACTCATTGAATTGACAATCCCTTGGAGATCGGCTTCACTTAGAGGGCGAAGACCAAACTCTGGAGAAGTTCGAATAGAATCAACAATGTCGTTCGATTCAGGTAGTTCAACACCAGCCCCAGTGAACTCTCTGGGATTAAGGGGAATAAGTTTCAGCTGAAATGCAGAGTCAGAACTGAGGACAAGAACCTCTCCTCTTGGAGTGTTCATAATATGCCAGCCTCTAGGACGTTCTGAGTACTGCTTTAGAATGCGAGGTACTATTTCTTCAGCTGTTTCTGGATCGGTCACTGTTCTTCAATATTAACTAGACACGTACGTAAAAAGAAGTATCGGTAGATGCGAGATGGTCATATTCAGAGTGGCTAGCGCCAATTGGATGATTTCTGAAAATTGTTCAAGGCCATGCAGTAAGAAGCTCGCCCATGGGTCGAGAAGATTCAACAGATCCTCGGACTAGATTCCCTTGATTTTCCAGCTCTACTAGTATCTCCGATGCAACTCTGTCAATATCTCGTACATCATCAAGGACATACTTGAAGGTTAGCAGTACATTATTTCTTTTAACGCCTACAGCAGTTAAAGTGAATCTACGTAACCGTTTAGGTTCGTCTGTAAAGGGCCCCTGGTAGTATTCAGGACTATAGACCACTACCGCAGCCTCATTTGCAAGACCCCTGAAATCTGAGTAACTGTCGAGCTTCACAGGGGGTGTAAACGCATTCTGTTCGTTGTTCATGATTTTCATCTCGCTGCTGTGGAACCCTCCACCCCCTTCGTTTCCGATGGAGATTCTTAGGATTTCCACTGTTTGCGGCCTCCCGGGCCACTACTATATGTATTATATAAAATGTATATAAACATTTCTAATTATTTTTTTAAATCGTTATTCGTCTAATTAAAATCATTGGAACACGTGTTCTAATAGTCATATTTGACCGAAAAAGAAAAAGCAAAACTTTGGAATCAGAATGTTTCGCAGACCTTGCGTATCTTTTCAATCTGCTCAGATTTAATATGGGCAAAATACGCATACAGACGTTTCATCAGCTCGGACTTAGCGCGAGAGGAAATTGAGCTAAAGAAGCTGAATCCTTTGAATTCCATCTCCAGGGCTCTATTACATACAAACAGCCTCGGATCAGTATCAGGATTTGATACAGCAAAAGGTGTTCTATCCATTCCAAAAGGAGTTGGGTTTGGTTCAGCAGTTGAAAAGGACTCACTGGCAACCTCTTCAATCTGATCAAGAATTCCAGTGGTCATCATGAGCCTGATTCGCTCCATGAGTTCGCCTTTAGTATCAGCAAGAACCATGAGTAGAGCTTTCACTTGAGTGGTTTCAACGGCATTAGCTGCCTTCAGGTAGAAATCGTAGTGATTTGCTGAAGTGGTTAGAGCAACCCTCAGCATACTCTGTACTGAACTCCTCTCTGTCATCGCAGTAAAATAATACACTTTGATTCAAAAAGAGCTTTCTATCATTAATCAAAGCTATTCAGAACGATTCACAGACTTTACGTACCCTTTCAATCTGCTCAGATTTTATGAAAGCAAGATACTCGAAGACACGACTCACAAGCTCAGATTTTGCTCTTGCAGAAATAGAGAGGTAGAAAGTGTATCCCTTAACTTCCTGTTCTAGTGCCTTGTTACAGACGAAAATTTGTGGATCGGTATCATTTCGTTCAGGGGCGAAGGGTGTGTCATCGGGGGGATCATCGCCAACTTCTACTCTGCCCATTTCTTCAATCTCATCCAAAACTCCAGTTACTATCATATCTTGAATCTCTATAATCAGGTCACGCTCAGTATCTGCCAGTACCCGAAGCAGAGCCTTAACCTGAGGTATTTCTACACTATCTGCAGTTTCATCATAGTACTCATAGTGACGAGTAGACATAGAAAGAGCGATATTCAACAAGGTTTCGAGGGGATTCTTAGGGCTCATGAGAATATATGAAGATGAGATTAGTAAAGAAATTAGTTTCTATGGTGGCTAATTCCTCTAATCTATGGTTTTTTGAAGCTGGTAGGGTCTAGAAGATAGTCGGATACGATTTGGTATTCTTCTTCAGACATCGAGTCCTGAATCAAAGGTAGTCCTTCATCCACTAAGTCAATCAATGAATGTAGTCGGATGTTCATGTTTTTTGCCCTTTCTCGTGCACCCTGCTGACGGTCAATAATCACTGCAATATCATCCACGGACACATCAGAGATATCTCGTTTCTTGAGCTCCGCTAGTACCTGAGCACGTCCCACTAATTTGCTCTCCATTCCTGTTACAAGATCATCCACAAGACATAGAACATCCCCATCTTGCACCTCACCCTCCATCAGAGAATGCTGACCATATTTCCCAATGGCCTCATAGAGATCCTCCTCAGTTCGGACTCCGAGAATCTTGCGAGTGTGACATGCGGGAATACCCGACTCAAGTGAAACAGCAGTAGCAATTGGGATTCCAGCAAAGGCTATGCCAACCAGTCTATTGACGGATGGAGCTTCTTCTTTGATCAGGATAGATAGTGCATTCCCTACCAATTTGAGGGTTTCAGGAAATGAAGTTAGTAATCTGAGTTGGATATAGAACGGACTCCATAATCCAGTGTGAAGAGTCCAGCCC
>JAUWOU010000151.1 GCA_030612005.1 Candidatus Thorarchaeota archaeon
CGCCCTTCAATGGCACGCCGGATAGCATGTCTTACAGCGATGAAATTGTTGATGTGAACTCGCTTTGGATTTGCGGCACTTGGATGGACGAAAGCATTCACTACCATAATCAGATCTGGGACCAACTCATGTGGTATAATCATGTCAGTGATTGTGCGCTTCACAGCATCAGCCACTGCTTTCTGAGCGACCTCATAGACCATCTTCTTGTGCTTCTCAGATGTGATTGTCACAGTAGGTGCGAACACAGTAGTGAGTTCTAAATCTTTGATGACATTTGATGAATGAGTTCCTTCGATGATTTTTCCAACATCAACGAGAGCTTCACTCATAGGACCATCGCGAATCCCAAGAATAAGGTCCACATGTGCAACTTCTGTATTGCCTCCAAAGAGTGCCTCACCGTGAAGCAGAGTCAAATCCTCAACTGTATCAGGAACCATGCCAATAGCCTTCGGATATTCCTCAGCAACTATTGATTTGTTGCCCATTTTGAATGTGACAGGACCACGTGGAATCATCTGTAAATCCTCAAGACAGGCACGAAGCTCATCTAGGTCACCGTAACTAAGCACATCACCAATCTGCAACGGTGGTCGAGCATCTCCAACTGGGACTCCCATCATATTAAGTGCAGCCTTAATTGCGAGTCCACCGCCTTTGTTTACAAAGATACGGATTGTCTTCTGGATGCTACGTTGGATAATAATAGCCTCTTTCATATCCCCAGTTGCAATAGCTGCCTGCATCTTGATGTATCTGTCGGGAAAGACATTAGCACTTGCAAGGATTGCTCCATTGCAACCAGATGCGAGAGCAGGAAGTGCAACTTCATCATGACCGATTACAACCTGGAAATTCTCAGGTCGGCGAACTAGAATTGTAGTTAGATTGATGAGGTCTCCACTGGAATCTTTGAGACCAATTATTCCGTCAATCTCTCTAAGACCATCAATCATTGTCCAGTGTAGAGGTACTCCGGTTACCTGGGGTATGTTATACACGAATATCGGGATGTCACTATTATTGGCTACTTTCTCAAAATGTTCGTAAATCTCCTTTGGAGAAGGTTTGAGAAAATACGGTGATACAACAAGAGCAGCATCAGCGCCAAATTCTGCTGCGCGACGAGTAAGCTTGACAACATCAGCAGTGTATGCCGCTCCAGTTCCTGCAAGAACAGGGACTCTATCCTTTGCTACCTCGCAGGCTATCCGAATAGCATCTACTTTTTCTTCAAACTTCATACTCGTGAATTCACCAGTGGTTCCACAGGGGACAATGCCTGTGGCACCAGCCCTAATTGTAGATTCAATCAGTCGACGATATTGCTCTTCATTCACACCATTCTCATCAAAGGGAGTAACTAGAGCTGGATACACACCTTGAAAACGAAATTCTCCTTCTGACATTTAGATTACCTCCATATCCCAGCAAGCGCGGTTTCAACAGCTTGCTGTGTAGCAGTTACAACTTTACGACGGTCTCTAGAATCAAGATCAATATCCATCGCCATGATGGTAATATCTTCATTCAATGATTTCTCAGGAATTTTTCCAGATTCAAGAAATGATGCTACAGCCTTTGCAGCTCCAGATTGTACTGGACCATAAAACAATGAAGCCTGTCTCATCGAAGTGATTCTGCGTGTGGGTAACATCAGACTACTTGGCTTAACTGGTAGATTCGGTTCCAGAATAATCGATAATGCTTCATGACCAGTCTTCGCCATTGTTAGTAATTTAACAAAAGCGCGACCTATCGATCCAGTCTTTGAACCAGCAACTATTCCAACAGAAACGATTTCATTCGAAGCTTGGCTTGTCAATAGATCTGCAGAGTGTTCAAGAGTAATTCCCTGATTCTCAAGTACTTCCAAAATCTGAATATCTTTCTGTATCGGCTCATGCTTGTGTATATCAATTACACCAAGTTTCTCAAGCTCTAGACGAATATCATCCTTAACTTCTGGTGTTAACGTACCACCTGTATTTAGGGGCATTCTACTTCTTCCAGCCTTGATTCCCATCATTCGCAATGCAGCTTTAACCGGTGGTGCTGCACCATACTTCAAGACCATTCTTGCAAAAGTTTGAGCTTCACGTTGGAGCTTTGCTGCCTCTTCCAGCTTATTCGCTCGTGCTAGTTTCATAATCTTGAGCCAGATATGTGGAATAACACAAGCAGAAGCCATGATAGCAGCATTGGAACCGGCTATAACAGCTGATAGAAAAGCCTCATCTGCACCGCATAAGACTTCTATTTTTCCTCCAAGTTTCTGAATTAACTCAAGCAAGTAAGGAACATTTCCACTGCTATCCTTGATACCCACAACATTGTCCAAGTTTGCAAGATCTTCAACAACATTCGAATTGAGAGATCCAAGAGTACATTGGGGAATATTATAGAGAATAATAGGCATATTTCCCTTGCTAGCAACAGCTGCATAATGCTCGTAATATCCTTTATCGGCAGGTCTCAGATAATATGGTGAGATTACAAGTGCCGCATCACATCCAAGATCTGCTGCATATTTTGTTAACTCGACAGTGGCTTTGGTACTGTGCATACCAGTACCTGCAACAATTGGAACTCGTCCATCGACAAATTCTACTGTCAATTTTAACAGCTTCTTACGTTCCTCAGTACGCATGTAAGAGAATTCACCAGTAGTGCCAGCTGGGACAACACCAGTTACTCCCTTACTGATTGTATATTCAATAACCTGTTTGAAACCTTCCTCATTGATATCACCATCTCGTGAGAATGGTGTTACGAGGGCAGGCATTACACCCTTGGGTACGAACTTACTCACAGAATCACCGAGGTACCGTGCAATTTGTGCGTGTATAAATGACCTTCGCTTGATGAGTTTTAGTTACAAAAAGGAAGTCGCTATATGGAAGCAGTGTGGTATGAGTTCTATGCCAGAATATGTGGTTGCTCTCACGACATGTCCAAAAAATATGAGCGAGGATCTTGCTCGCAGTCTTGTTGAGGAACGTGTCTGTGCCTGTGTGAACATAATTTCTAGTGTGATGAGTATCTATCACTGGAAAGAAAAAATTGTCACTGATGAGGAATCACTCTTGATTATGAAGACAACGATGAACTCCAAACAAGACCTATGGAGTGCAATCAAGAAGAAACATCCTTATGAAGTGCCAGAGTTTGTGATTCTCCCAATCAAATGGGGTTCTCAAGATTACCTCAGCTGGATATCAGACAGCATTGAAGGCTCAGATTGATCTATGCAATATCTGCTCTCCGCGCAGCATAGATCAATGATTCATTGAAGTATTTTCCAATGACTGCACTTAGTGATGGACCGATGACATAATTGATTTCTCCAGGAAGAAGCTCCTTGAGATTTGTCTTTGATGTCAGTTTACCTTTGCGTTTGAGGGAAGCTATCTCACGGTCAATTGTAGACTTGGCTTTGTCCCAAGCCATTGGTTCTACGCCCCTACCAGTTCCAATCAGACCTTCCTTAATTTCAAAGAGTGCTCTCATGATGAAAATAGAGAGGTTTTCAGTGTCATTTGCTTCTTTGATGAATGATTTTTTGTGTTGAGTACAATTGCCATCCTTTGTCACAGCTCCACAAGCTGTACAAATCAAGCGACCTCTGTTTGTCTTGATATAGTAAGAAAGAAGATTGGAACACTTTGCAGTATCACTCTGAGACCATTCTAGACCCTTAGTACCTACACGACTAATTGCACGGAATACGGTTGCACCCTTATTATGAAGGTACATCAGTACATCTATTCCTACTTTCTTCGATTCAATTGCACGTGTTTCTTTCTCCTTAGCTTCCAGTGCATATTCTTCTTTCGCTAGCTTTTCCAGACGTTCCTGTTTCAGGAAGCGTTGCATTATGTCATACGCAATTGCATAGTTATCGAATTCTAGACTCTCCATGTCGAGAGGTTTGTCAATAATTCCTTCGAATACTGGGCTAGGAGTTTTCTCAAGATCCTTTCTAGCAGCCATCATATCTTTACTTGAAAGTCGGGCATGCATCCAGGCGCAAATAGTGGCGGCATCAAGTTCGGGGTGAACTATTTTCATTTCGTAGATACGCATTGAAGTTAGATCAATCAAAATTTCCTCTCTTAGAAACTGGAGTGTGGTATCAGTGTCTTCGTATATACTCTTCAGAAGAGCTTTGATTCTTAGTAAATCCTGTTTTGAGCGTTTATACGATTCGACAACTCGAGTAAGATTAGTAAGAATGCTTGTTGTAAAATGCCAGACAATATCAAGTCTAATCGAAGCAGTAGTTTCTTCTTCTACTCTCTGTTGACTGAAATCACGTGCTGACGAAATACCCAAGTTACTTAGTGCACCACTTTGTACCTGTTCACGTATCTCCATCAGACGAGCAATCTCTTCAGGCGGCGGGACTCTCATCTTCTTCTTGAGTTCCGCCAATACTTCAATTTCAATTCCCACAAGGGTTTTCCTATCTTTCACTAGCGTATCTAGAGTGATCTTATCCAGCTCTATGGTTCTGAGACCCTTTGACTTAAGCAGCCCCTTGACTGGACGATTCATAGTATTCTCTAGTTTCTCGAGGGTCTTCAAAGAACGTTCAACCATCTCCATCTCTTCTTTGCTTACCTGTGGTCCTGAGGGAGATTCCGCACTTGTTTGAGTTAGTGACTTGAAACCTTCAGCAATGAAAGAAACATCCGAAATCCCTTTTCTGCGAAGTTGTGCTTTCAGATTATCTTCACTGATTAGAAGGAGGTTTGAGAGGATATCCAGCACTAAATCAGGTTCAGATGCTAGAATATCTGCAAGAGGTCCTGTAACATAAGCTCCAAGGCGATCTTCAAAATCATCAATTGTTGTGGGGGTGTCAAAGTCTTCTTCAATGACTTCTAGGAGGCCAAGTCGAATTATATTAGCATTCTTTACTCCTTTCAAATCAGCTAAAGGTCGACAGAATCTCTCGGATATTGCATCTGCTATTGCCTCCCAGCTACGAGCAGGAACCAATGCATCAACCAACCGACCTTTTGCATACTCAGCACGACCGTAAATGTGCTCAAGACCCATCTTCAAAACAGTTGTTTCTGGTACTTCTGATGGGTGGTCACGTAGGAGTTCCTCTCGCAACGACATTGAGCTCTCTTTGAGACCTGAAGCTTTTGTGTAGAGATCATCGCGCCATTGCTGACCCCATCCAGTTATTTCCAGAATAAGGTCAATATCATGATTAGGAGTATACTCGTTAGGTATCTTTCGCAAGTATTCCTTCACAAGACCAATTATCTTCTCTTTGATATCGGGGGTTGAACTATCAGTTCCAGCAAGTTCATCACACAATCTGATTGCAAATTCACTCAAAATGCGGGAAGTATCAATTTCTTCACGCTGTTTGTCAGCAAATAATTGGCGAACTTCAAGCTCAAGTTGACGGCGTTCTTCTTGTCCAAGTTGATCCTTGCCCTCTTCTGGCGTATGTTCTGAAGAATCTGTAGCACTGACAAGACGTATTCCTTGATAACTATGAAGATAGAAAGATGCAAAGAAAGAGAATACATCTTCGAGGGGTTGAGTTTCAGCAAGAATTTCGGAAAAGAGCTGTCTATCTCGTGTGCTTCTCATATGAGATGCCAATGCTTCACGGAGTAGAATTTCCTTTCCAGCTTCGCTGCCTTGTCTGGTTTTTAGTACCCACGAACTTGCCAATCATATCACCTCAGAAATGTGCTCCCAATAGAAACAGTCAAGCTGTCAGCATAATATTCGTATGTCACAAGATATAGTAAATCAGAATTCTTGGGATCTCTTAGATATACTCGTGATATTCGGGGAAGTAATCTACCCAGTCCACGGATTCGGGACTCCATAAGATATTCCAAGAAATCATCTCCAATGTTGAGAATGATGGCATCAGTAGCCCCCATCCCTTCTGCTTGCAGTCTGAGAATACGTCGTGCAAAGGTTTCTTCCATACTTGATTCTCGTTCCTTCATATCCGACAATTTGGCATAGAGTAGATCACGTAACTCAACATAGTAACGGATAGTTGGCTCTGGTTTAGGTTCTGGAGGAAATATTTTCTCTTGCTCGACAGGATGGTCTCTCTTAATCGCTTCAATACGAGGATCAAGTGGTGAGGGGCGCTCAGGTTCTAGAGGAGCAGGAGGTGCTTCAGGAATATATCCAGTTTCATCAGGTGTAGCAGCAGCCATTGCGGCTTTTCTTTGCTCCATTTTATCCTGATATTCTCTCAGTGCCCGTTCATAGTTTGTCTGCTCAGTTTCAAACTGACTAGTTGCCGCAGCTATCAAATTCTCACGGTTTTGGTTTCGCTGCCGAATACCTTCATTTTCACTTTCAATTTCTTTGCACTCAGCTTCCCATACACTGAATTCAGCTTTGTAGATAGCCTCCTTAGCATCAGCTTCTGTTTTTACTCGGTCAGCCATAGAACTGGCAGACACAACCTGTCCGAGAACCTCGTGAACAAATTGTAATAATGCTAAAAGAAGTTCAGAATTAGATCCGGAACTGTCAACACTATCTTGAAAACCTTCAACCCAAGAGCGTGCTTCTTTTTGCCATTCCTCTGATTTTTCACCAGCACTTGCAACTGCATTAGCCAGTTCATATCCTAGAGTAGTATCTTCAGAATTCATTCGATCAATCATCTTACGCATGAATTGCCTTGATAGAATGGTATCAGCAACATTAGGGATGACTTCTGAAACCGTACTTTGAAAATCATTCAATATTCCCATTACAGCCTGTCCATCTGCAGATAGAGGTCCATCTTGTTGAGAATCCGAATACTTTTTCTGAATCTCTGAACGAGCGATGTCCGCTACATCGGCAAAGTTGATCAAATTCCATACATCAATATGTTTGAAGGTTTCGATCATTTCTCGTGTGATTACATCCATCAATTGTTTGAAATCGTCATACTCTGTACCTTCAAAAGATTTCTTTGAGAACGCAGCATTGAGTTTTGATTGTACTTCTGCATAGAATTTTTCGAAGAGCATTACATCAGTTGAATCCATGCCTTCTATGAGGGTTTCTTGGCGAAACTCTCGAAGTGCGGAAAAGAAGGCTTCACGCGCTGAAGAAACGACAAGATACTGATTAAGCTCACTTGAGAAATACTGTGTTACTTTCTTCGCGTATGCTACTGAATAACTGAGAGTTCCTTTTAGCTGCCAAGCACGAATCTCTTCAGAGCCAAGTACGTCACGTTCAATAGATTGCATGAAGCGTCTAAGAATTTCGTGAGCTAGTGTTTTCTTAATTCCTGTAAAGCTGTCACTATTATCCTCAATATCAGCTAGAAGTGCAGCTTTATGACCATCAACATCTAAACTCTTACCCGAGCTGAGGTGTTTCTCTACAAGAAGATCAAGGGCATCAACAGTTTCATCAAGATAGTTTACAAATTCTTCAATTTTGACTTTGAACGAGTCCAGTTCAGAAAGAGAGAGAGATTCACGTTGGAGGTACTCCTTTAGAACTAGGATTACACCTTCTGCTATATCAGCCTCTTCCATGGCATATGCATACACGTTCAATTCAGCCAGTATGTCCCGGCCTGTTTCTGGAACAGTTTTTGTTAGCACGTCTATTGCACTCGGTGTTAAGACTCGATGTTTGAAATGTTCAACACTATCACCAGAAGTTGGTAACATGAAATCAAGACTCCGACGATGGGAAATTTTCATTGTAGGAGGTAATAATGTGAAATCATCGAAGACATCCATTTTGGCAACAACACTAACATCAACATGATCAGTTTTCATTTGGAATGAATCCCAAGAACCTTGAAAATGTCGGTCAATCATATCAACAAACAGAACACTGTTCAATCGGTCTGCAAATCTTTGCATTACTGCTAAGCCCTCTACTTCATAATTCATCTCATTATTGAGAACTGCAGTTTCTATATCACCAATTTTCTTTGATAGATTCTTCACATAGCTATCAATCTTGAATGGATCAACTACACCCTTTTCCCAGGTCAGAACACACACATGAGAACCAACGCCACCTTCAGTTCCACCTGCAACAACAAGCTGTTCAGGAAGTACACCTGGACCCGGAGTGCGCTCAAGATTCCATTCAATGGCCAATAGTTCAAGTCCCTCAGAGGACAACAATGTATCTCTGATTGTGAAGATGAGTGGTGCAATGTTCATTGACACAGTCTGTGAATTCTGCTCGAGCATACTTCCTGTACCAATTGCACTACCAACTGGATAACCAAGGCCGGTCGTTGAACCAAATACTGATGCTGATGCCATTCTAATTGCTTCTACAGTACTTGTGGTTTGTACGTTCTTTCGACTCTTTCCACTCAT
>JAUWOU010000267.1 GCA_030612005.1 Candidatus Thorarchaeota archaeon
ATTTGAAGTAACGAAAGATGTAGTTAAGAAATGACAACGTCATCATTACAGGCAGGACCCAATACCATGGAATATCACTCAATGCTTGAAATATCTGAACAGGATCTCCGTATACACCGACCAATGCAAAGACAATCATGCTGAAAATAATGAATATTGCTATTGTTCGCGTATTGATGAACGAATTCTGGGTTGCATCATTTTCTAATTCACCAGGCGTCATATGCAATCCTCCGAATTCGTTGCCAAAACATGGTGGGAAAGTGCCAGAAGAAGAAAGATGGGTAACCTGTAATCTGAGTTCTTCCAGCTTTAAGTTCCTTATAGATGTCATCTGCTGATTCTATGTCTTGTAACCAAGTCTTTGCGTGTCCTGTTTCAAGAAATGAATGCGCATCACTACCAGCTGTCATTGGTTTCTTTAAGCGTTTAGCTAATTTTTGGGCTTGTGTGTTAAATAACTGGATGAAGCATCGAGAGTTGATTCCTTCGATTAAGTCAATATGTTTGATAATCAATTCCTCTGAAAGTCCTCTTCTGATTGCAGTATGTTTTCGTAGAGGATCCATTGGATGGGGTAGGATTGTCAATCCATTTTGTTCATGTACATCTTCTGCAATTTCAGCAAACGTCCTATTCTCTACATGTTCAGAAACAAAGAGACCTATCACTTCACCATAATCACTTGATTTGTATTCGCAAGCTGGAATGATAAATCTACCTTCCCTTTCTATGACTTTCAGAGTTGCAGCTCTCCAGTGTTCAGTGGGTGCTACTCCTCTGAGACCTTTCTTCTTCATCATTTTGAACAATGTATAGGGGCTTTGAAATCCGTCCTTCGAATGATAGGTATGCAAATGCAAATCAAAGGCTGATAAGCGGCTATCCATTTTATGCACCTATGGGAGTAATAGAATGAAGATAGACTCAAGAAATTCAGAACCCATTTCCCAGAAGAACAAAGTCCAGGCTAAAGATATTACGAAGATGGCACCTCCGATGAGGATTCCTTTATCTTTGAAAGCAAGATGTGGTTTTCGTCCAACTGGACTTCCAATATGAATTAGGTAAATGTATCTTAGTATCAGGCCTGCCATTACAGGAACAGTTAGCATGACGGGTTGTGCCGCCATGTTTTCTCCGAACACATTGTAGCAGTACATGGTATAGAAGAATACAAACCACGTTGCAGACATAGTGATTGCATGATCTAGAATGTTGTCGTTGTATTGATTGAAAACTGGTTTGTGTACTGCAGCATCTTCTCCAAGATATTGGAGCTCATTCTTTCGTTTTCCAAAACCAAGAACGAGAGCAAAGAAGAATACTCCAATTACAAGCCAAGAAGTGAATGGTGCTCTCAAAAGAAAAGCTCCTGAAATGGCTCTAATTACGAATCCTACTCCAATTGTAACAACATCAACAACCGCCCATTTCCTCAGATATGCATTATAGAGCTGAGAATTGATGATGTAAAGTATAACTGCAGCGAAGAACATCCAAAAGAGATAGAGCGCGAGAGTAAGTCCACTAATAAGAAGTACAAATGCTAATACTAAAGCTGTTGTTCTGGATACTGTCCCTGAAGGAAGCGGTCTATTTTTCTTCTCAGGGTGAACAGCATCAGCTTCAAGATCTTGAATGTCATTAATGATATAGGTTGCACTAGAAACTGCGCAAAATGCAATGAATCCCCAAATTAGTGGTATATATTTTGTCCAATCTAATGCTGGAGGTAATACTGGCCATGGCCAAATATCTGGTACTTGATAGAAAACTATGGCTAAGAACACAAGTGCGTTCTTATACCATTGAGCAGGCCTCATTAATTTCAAATAGTCTTTCGCTGCCATCGGTGTAATCTCCAATCATTCTGAATAGGAATCCCATAATGCGCCCCATTCAGTTTCTTCCAAGAACCATTTGACCCATTTCTTGCCTTTCAGGGGTAACCAGATTGCATCGTGGTACAGACCACTGAGTTGAGTAGGAAGCCACATCAATGGAGAACGGAACAAGAATGTTTCCATTCCTGGTACTTTCAAGAATCCTCGATTCCACTGGATGACTGGACTTCTGCCAGTACTAAGGTGAAAGTTTGGAAGGTCTCTCACAGATTCGAAATCTCCAACAATATCGATTTTATTTAGATCTGATTCTCCTAGACCTAACTCGTTTGCCATCTGTAGTTTACGAACTAGTTTCTGATCAAGGCCCATCAACCGAGTCTGTACAGTATCTGCAGCCACCATATCAGAAGTTGCAATGAGCACGTTTCCAATCTTAGGAATCATGGTTCTTGGTCCAGGACCGTCACCAACTATGGTCCCATCAGTTAATACAAACTCTGAATGTGAGATTGTTTGTTGTAAGAGTAGTAAGTCAACTAGAATCTCGTGAATTTTAAGATGCGCTAGGTGTCTATTCTTTGTGAGATAAAGGCCAAAACTATCTTTCAAAGCACCTGTCATCTCGGTGTGTCCGTGGCACTTCACGGTGGGCAGGTGAATGATGTTTGATCCAAAGATTTCCTTTGGTGCGATAATTTCTCCGAATATATCTTCCAGAACTAGAGTCTTCTGCGGTAGCTTAACATCAACATAAGTTGCATCGATTAGAGGTAGAAACTTGATCTTGTGTTTCTTCATAACAGGGTACCAGTTGTTGTTCCTTACCCCTGCAAAGATATTGGTGACAACAGTTTCATTT
>JAUWOU010000114.1 GCA_030612005.1 Candidatus Thorarchaeota archaeon
GACTACATGGTCAGAGAGTTGAACCGAGTGATTGAGGGGCTCACGATTGACACTAAGGCTGTTGACAGGAACCTCAACCTTTCTAACGATTCAATCATGAGTGAATATGTTGTGACCTTGCTTACAAAAGCAGGTTTAGAAAGACCAAAGGCACATGAAAAACTCAGAGCGCTCAGTAACGTTGCTCAGGCAGCTGGCACAAGTCTTCTGGATGCTGTGAGAAATGATACCGCTCTCGCAAGTATCCTTGATATGGAGAAGCTGAAACTAGAGGAGTATTACAATAACATTAGAGAGGTTTCCCGACGGATTGTCCGAGAGGCCGAATCATCGTATCATAAATAATTGGAGTGAGCACACATGAAGAAACTACTAGCCACATTAACACCAGCCGAGAGCAAGAGATTGATAGCACGTGGAATTCTAGCCACGGACATAGTACAGAACGCCCTGAAGAATGGTTATGTCTGTATAACAGTGGGAACTACCTCTGGATATATTGTTGAAGAGTTGCTTGGTGAATACGATAAGACACTACATATTGCGGGCATAGTTGTTCCCAAGGGTCTAGCTGTGACCGATGGTACAAAGAGGTCCTCTGATGCTATCTTCCACAAAGGAAAGTTATTGGAGAATAAGAAAGTTATCGATGTCCTTGACAAACTAGGTCCTGATGATGTGATTATCAAGAGTGCTAATGCTCTTGACGAAAATTACGTCCCCATAGTTCTCTTAGCTCATGAAACAGCGGGTACTGTTGGCGTTTTTCTTGGTCCTGTAGCATCAAGAAATATCAAACTCATTGTTGCTGTCGGTCTTGAGAAGTCAATTCCTGTAGCTTACGAAGAGTTCTGCGGCCAATTTGGAAAAGAGGATTGGGACTATGCAATTGGAACTCCGGTTGGTGCTATCGCACTTCATGAAGCCCTTACGTTTACCGAGATTGAAGCGCTTGAAGCACTTTTTGGCGTTCAGGCAATGCCGATTTCTGCAGGCGGTGTGAATGGTGCAGAGGGTTCAATCACTCTATTCATTGAAGGTGGCGATGAGGAAACTGCACGAGCATACGAATTCCTTGTTGATCTCAAGGGAGAACCACCATTTCCAAAAGTAGACATCGTGAAATAGAATCACACCAGGACTGTTGTACTAATGATTACAGATGATATTGTCATCAAAACTGAAGGACTGACCAAGATATTCCAGAAGGGAAAGAAGAGAGAAGTAATAGCTCTTGATAGTGTAGACATAGAGATATCAAGAGGTGAGGTGTTCGGTCTTATTGGAACAAATGGGGCAGGAAAAACTACGCTCATCAGAGTTCTGGTCGGACTACTCACTCCCACAGAGGGAAAAGCCTACGTTCTTGGAAAAGATGTTACGGAGGATATTGACTTCATAAGACAGAGAGTCGGTCTCTTACCACAGGAAGCAGGTATCTATGATAGACTCACTGCACGAGAGAACCTCATCTACTATGGAGGTCTTTATGGTATCCCAGAAGAGGACCTGAATAAAAGAGCAGACACACTTCTTGAGATTGTTGGCTTGAAGGATAAAGAGGACTACCAGGTGAAGGGTTTCAGTGGGGGCATGAAACGAAAAGTCCTCGTTGCAAGAGCCTTAGTAATTGAGCCGGAGATTCTATTCTTAGATGAACCCACGACTGCAATTGACACCCTTGGTGCACGGATTGTTCGAAACCTCTTGAAGAAACTCAGTTCCGAACAAAAAAGGACAGTGATTCTGACGACACATGATCTCAATGAGGTCAAGGAACTCTGCGATAGAGTAGGAATATTGAATGAAGGAAAACTCATTGCGGTTGGAAAACCAAGTGAGCTTGAAGAGAAATTCCGTGCTGCCAATCTTGAGGAGGTCTTCACCGGGCTTGTGACTGGAGAAGGTGTCTACGGAGGTGCAGAACCATGAAAATCCCGGGAGTTGATATCAAGGTCCAGTGGTTGATACGAAAAGAGATTAGAGAGGTCTTTCGCTCACGATGGCTGATTTTGGGATTCATCATCAGTCCTATGTTTGCATGGATGTTTCAGGGAGCATTTCTCTCCTTTATTGTAGCGCAAACAACGGAATCAGAACAGGTCTTCATCACTGTTGAGGATGACGGAGAGTGGGGACGGAAACTGTATGAAGAAATTGTTGCAAATAAGTCGACACCGAAGTTATTGATTGATCCTCTTGTCAATATCACAAGAGAAGAAGGAGAAAATATGATTGCTGAAAAAACGCTATCGGTGTGGGTGTGGATACCAGAAAATTTCACACAAGATTTACTCACCAGCAATCAAACTACTATGGTTGTATGGGTTAACACAGCAAACATCCGTGCTAGTGCTACCGCTGCAAGGTTAGATGTTTTTGCGAAGAGTGTCATTAACGAAATAACTATTGTAAGAAACCTCAACGTAAACTGGTACACAATCGCACCAGAAGTAAATTACGGACATCAGTTAGCAATCTTCTTGGTCATGTTAACATCGGTTCTTGCTCCTGCGCCATACATCAGCAAATCATTTGCAGGAGAACGGGAGGCCAAAACGCTTGAAGCATTGTTAGTAGTGCCGATGAGTAGAATAAAGATTCTAGGCGCAAAGCTAGTAGCAGGCATTGCTCTAACATCAATATACTCTTTCTTTACAGCAGTGGGAATCCTAGCATACAACTTCTCAATAATCATGAGAGTTGCTGGTCTTTCAGAGGATTATCAACAATTATACATAGGTATGTACACTGTCAATGCGGAAACAATACCACTCATAATGTTCTGTCAGTTTCTAGTGTTACTATGTGCGATAGGAATTGGAGTAGTAATATCATGTCTTGCAAAAGACAGAGCTACTTCAGAGTCAGTTAACAGCATGGTAATGCTGATTCCAACCTTTGCCATTGGGATTCTCGGTTTTACAGGGAGCATTCTTCAATATGGTGGAATTCTCGGATTTATCATCCTCGCAATACCATTCACTCATGCTATTCTATTCCTGAATGCTGTTTTGGCAGAGACTGGAACACTGATTGGACTCTCTATCAATGTAGCTTACATGATAGGCTTCACAATCGTCTTCGTATTGATTGGAGCCAAGCTCTTTGAGCGAGAGGCAATAATAGCCTAAATTGTTAGAGAAGGGGCCACTTCGGGCTGATATCAACCTCAGCCCGCTCTAACAGATCAACAATGTGAGTGCGAGCCTTGCTTTTGACCTGTTCTACATTGAGGGTCACGAGCCGCTTGTGGTTCATCAGAATTTTACCATTAACAATGGTTGTGTCAACACTCAATCCATTCCCGCTATAGACAAGATTTGAAACAGGATTGACTGAGGGAGTGAGTCCAAGATCATGCATATCGATGAGGATGATGTCTGCGAGCTTTCCAGCTTCTAAGGATCCAACCTTATCATCAATACCCATTGCGACCGCTCCACCAAGGGTAGCCATCTCAATCACATTCTCTGCACTAACAACAAGAGGGTCGTTCGCAACCGGTTTGTGAATAAGAGCTGCAAGTCTCATCTCACGGATCATATCATAGGTATTGTTACTAGGACCTCCATCACAGCCTAATGAAACTGGTACACCAAGCTCGAGCATCTGGGGAATCTTAGCAAAACCAGAAGCTAATTTTGTGTTACTTGCTGGACAGTGGGCAATATTCGATTTTGTTTCAGCCAACACTTTCAATTCCGCATCTTCAAAGTGGATTCCATGAGCAAATATCATCTCAGGACCAAGTAAGTCATGTTCACGGGCAAATCCCGAGAGGTTCGTGTCGAAGTTTTCCTTTACATATCGAACATCGTCAATTACCTCTCCAAGATGCATGGTCATGTGGGTGTTCTTCTCACGGGTCTTGAGAGCAACATCCTTGAATAGTTCTGGAGTGACGCCTCCAAGAGACCTCAGTCCATACCAGACCTGAATCCTACCGTCTGCCTTTCCATTCCACTTGTTATACATTTGTTCGGTCTCGGTCAAACATACATCTGCATCTTCAACCATTCCGGGATACATGATGTCTGAACTATCAGCGTAGCCTGTCAAATCCATGACTATCTTCGAAAGTGCACCGCGCATGCCAACCTTGTCTACAGCCTTAGCAATCCCATCGAAGCCGTATCTTGAGTGAATCATGCACTCCACAAAAGAGGTAGTTCCAGTCCGGACCATCTCTGCCATGCAGAGTTCTGCAGAAACCTTTCCATCATCATGAGTGAAATTACCTTGTAAAACCCAGACGTACTTTTTGAGCCAGTCTACAAGAGCTACATCATCAGCGCATCCCCTAATCAAAGCCTGTGCTAGATGAACATGTGTATCAATGAGTCCGGGCATCACAATCTTGTTCTTTGCATCGATGACTTTCTCAGCCTTGTGTGCCTTGAGGTCTTCAGTTTTTCCAACGGCGATAATTTTCTCATTCTCAATGTAGATAGCTCCATCGCGAATTATCTGACGCTTTGGGTTGAGTGTGAGGACATAGCCATTCTTGATCAGTATTGAGTCAGTGGACATACGAGTGCACCTCTGATGCGGAATATAATCTACAGTAGCTGAAATCTTACAAATTCGTAAATAAATGCTATTGAAAACTGTAAGAAATATTGTAAGATTTTCACTTAGATAATGATCTATTAGTACGTACAATTAGTATTCCTACATAGTAGAAAAAATTGTTCATCTTGTGATGAGTTTCTCTTCTCTCATCTTTATACGAGTTAATATACTCCTGTCAACATGAAATTGTATGAACGGACTAGGTTTGTGGACTAGAGCGGTTGTTCGTGGAACAACCAATCGACGTGCGCGGCTGAAAGCCCGAAAGAAGAAATCTTCTTCCAAAGGGAAGTCCTTACTCTCCAAGAAAGAACTAACATCAGGTTCTGGGGAGTCCGCGGCTGTTCACTTTGTCCAATCGGACCTTGCTAGTTTCAGTGATGAAGCTGGGAAGAGTGATAATGACCCCGCTGTGGTAAGAACTGTGGAAACTCTCTCTGTCGCTGGAAGTGATGTGCCAGCATCAGTACAGGAGAAGGAAGCCAGGACTTCAGGAGGGATCCCATCCCAATGATAGTTGATAAAGCTCTTGCTAATTTTTGTAATTCATTAGAATTACGAAGAAGTGGTGACACTGGTGGGAGAAGGGCGGAACATAGGAATTTCTTACAGTTGAGGTCACTCACTTCTAAATGTAAGATTTAGGTCATAATCATATCGGTAGCATCCAATCAACGCACTAATTCGAATTGAACATCTATGCGGAGTCCCTCTTCAGGATGACCTTCTACACGATCTCTTACTGTTGGCGTGCCACCATATTTCTCAGCCAGTCTCCTGACAAGATGCAGACCCACACCGCCGTATCTTCTAGTAGGATTAAACAGTTCGCTCTTCTTGCCATCGGGGATGCCAGGACCGTTGTCGGATACACTGAGAGTAAAAGTATTCCCGGTAATGCTTCCACTGATTGCAACCATCTTCTCGGAATCAGCCTTAGGGTTGTGAATTACTGCATTCTCAAGAAGATTCCAGATGAGTTGGCTAAGAGCTTGGTCTGCATAGACTGTAATATTGTCGCCTAATCCAGAAAGGTCAACTCGTACTCCTCGTTGTTTGAAGAGCAACTCAGATTCAGCCCGAGCAACGAGGCTAAGAAGATTGGGAGAGAGAGGTTCAGATTTAGATTCTTCAGCTCTCCGTACTTTCTGTATAAGTTCCATACAACGAAGTGCCCCATCCATGATATATCGCTTTGAGCGTACAATCTGATCTGGTGGAGCGTTTCTCTCAAGAAAATCACCACCTGCTAAAATGAGTTGCAATTGATTTCCTATATCATGCAGAAGTAAGTCAAGCAGGAAATGAACTTCAGCTTCTGTTTTCTTCAATTCTGAGATGTTAGTAAAAACAGCCATACTACCAATATATTCGTCATTGTGGTCAAGCAAGGGAGAAGCTGTAACCATCGCAGGAACCATTCCACCACTCTTGTGGATAAGTTGAGCTTCATATTGTTCAATCTTGCCGGCCTGACGATCCCTGACTTTCTCATTGACATGGTTCTGAGTCCAACCATGCAGAACCGTTGTTATTTTCTGACCAATCAATTCATCCGGAGAATCATAACCAAGCATGCGACATAATGCATCATTTACAAGGGTCATTCTTCCTTCAAAATTGTCAACACTCAGTCCAGAGTCCATATTTTCAACAAGATTTCTGTATCGGTACTCGGACTCTTCCAATGCGCGTGCTCCCTCTTTCTCATCAGTGATGTCCAAGAGCTGAGCAACGGTACGAACTCGACCATCTCCTCCCTGGATTGCACCCACATTCATCCGGATATTGCGTACTTCCTCATCCTTGCGTACTACCTTGATTTCGTATGCAGAAGGAACTTCTTCACTTTGTCGACGCTTATTGTAACGCTCTGAAACGATATCAAGACTATCAGCATGCAGGAATTCTCGGAAATCGTGACCCAGGATCTCACTTCTTCTTCTTCCAATAATATCACATAATTTGTCATTGACATATTCAAGCTTGTACGCATCATCAACGATTATGATTCCACTAAAACTGGAGTATTCAACCATAAACTCGAGAGTTTCTTTGCGCGATAGTATTTTTTCCTCAGATGATTCTCTTCGGGAGAGGTCAACAACATAAACGATATATCCAATCACTTTTGATCCGTTCGTAATCCTGTCAGCAAAACATTGACACGGAATTGAAACTCCATCTCCTCTAACTACTCTAAGAGAGAGAGAGGTGGGTTCAGCGGCGCCCTGAAGAAAGTTGAGACCGTCATGAACAAGTGCATGTTGTTCTGGAACTACTAAATTGTCAACATGCATACCTAATGCAAATTTGGATTCATCCAATTTAAGCAAGACCACTGCTGCGGGGTTTGCATATTGTAATATTAGTTCCAAATTAAATTCCACTACTGGGATTTGCATGGAATCAGCTACTTTATGGAATTCTTTCCTTTCAGGGGACGAGTTTCGTTCGTAAGGTTTTATCATAGTCCCACTTCTTGGTCTATGTGGAAACGCAGCAGTTCTAGAAGTTTCTAACAAGCGGAAACGAACAAATTCACCACTAATACCTTTGTAGGACGTATATTTCTTAGCGGAATAACTTAAAGGCAGTAGTAGAGCACGAGATAGGCGCATATAGATTCGGAGAGACTGCCCGTGAAGGAAATCCTTACTATCGATTTAGAATTGTGCACAGGTTGTCGGAATTGTGAGTTGGCCTGTTCTGTCGCTCATACTCAGTCATTCAACCCAAAGAGATCGAGGATTCAGATTCTAAAAGATGAAGTCAGAAATCTGATCGTTCCAATGGTATGCTTGCAGTGTGAGAAACCGCTGTGTCAGGAAGCGTGCCCGAATGGTGCAATAGTAGAGAATGAACACGGGATTTTGTTTGTGAAGGAAGAGATTTGCATTGGTTGTATGAACTGCGTTACTGCATGCATATATGGTGGAATTGCCATCGACCCGCAGAATAAGAAAGCAGTGAAGTGCGACCTTTGTAATGGAGACCCTGCATGTGTCAAGGCATGTGATTATGGTGCAATCAGTGTGGCTTCAATAAAACCTGAAGGCCTTCATCAGCGCAGGAAAGCGGTTTCACCGGCATTTCAAACATTAGGAATTCAAATTGAGGAGGGTCAAGAATGACATTTCCGTACAAAGGCTACGCGGGACACTATCTAGAGGTTGACCTTACTAAAGGAGTGGTCCAAAAGAAAGAGATGGAGAAAGAATGGGCCAGATTGTACCTTGGTGGAAGTGGGGTTTCATCCAAGATCCTCTGGGAGAGAACGACAGCAGAAACAGACCCATTATCCCCTGACAATGTAGTTGTAGTTGGCACAGGTCCCCTCACTGGAGCAATGTTCTCACCTTCCGGAAGAATGATGTTCGCTGCAAGAGGACCACTGACTGGAGTATGGGCTGAATCTCATGTGGGTGGGTTCATGGGCCCAGAGATAAAGTACGCAGGTTTTGATTTTGTTATAATGAGTGGTCGCTCGAAGAAGCCGGTCTATCTCTTCTTGAGAGACGGTAAAGCAGAATTACTTGATGCATCACACTTGTGGGGTCAAGAAACCGATACAACAACAAAGATGATTCGAGAAGACCACAAAGACCCGTCAATTGAAACTGCGGTTATTGGACCTGCTGGAGAGAATCAGGTTCTTTACAGTGGAATCATTGTAGACTTTTATCGTGCAGCAGGACGAGCAGGGCTTGGAGCAGTTTTAGGCTCCAAGAATATGAAGGGGATTGCAGCGTCTGGTTCACTAGGACTAGAAGCTTATGACATGGAAAAATATCTAGAAGCAAACGCACAAGAAATGGAGAAACTCAAAGACCCACTCTGGAAAGATTCACTTGCTTCGCTCAGGAAATATGGCACTACAGATCTTGTTGCCATCATCAACGAAATAGGTCGACTCCCAACAAAGAATCATTGGACTGGCTTCTATGAAGATGCAGACGATATTGGCCCAGAAATCATCGCTGAGAAATATCGCATCGCACAAGAGGCATGCCATGGTTGTGCAGTTGGATGTAAGTATATTATCCGAGTGAAAGGAGGCAATTACCCCACAGAACCAATAGGTGGACCAGAATATGAAACTTTGATGGCTTTTGGCTCAAACTGTATGAACAATGATATTGAATCAATCTTTCACATGGGTAAGAGATGTGACTTACTTGGATTGGATACTATCTCATGTGGAAAGACTATTAGCTTTGCAATGGAACTCTATGAGAAGGGTATCTGGACGAAGGAAGATACCGATGGTCTAGATTTGACATGGGGCAATGTAGAAGCTCAAGTAGAACTTGTGGAGAAGATTGCCAAGCGTGAAGGAGTGGGCAAGATTCTATCTAATGGAGTTAGAAAAGCAGCAGAGCAGATTGGTGGAGATGCTTGGAAATATGCTATACATGTAAAAGGACTTGAAGCCTCAGGACAAGATCCAAGAGCACATCAGAGTATTGGACTCACCTACGCTACCAATGTACGTGGTGCAGATCATCTCAGAAGTATATCCTGTATAGAAGAACTGGGATATCCCAAAATAGCAGGAGATAGGTTTAGTCCAGAGAAAGCAGATGCCATTCTCGAAATAATGTCTCCAAAACACAAGGGCGAAGTTGTGTGGGATATGGAAGATCTCTATGCTCTTGTCGATTCTGCAGTAATCTGCAAATACGCAACAATGTGGCCTCCAGTCTTCTATTATGACACCTTTGTAAATGTCATCCCCGCTCTAACTGGAATGGAAGAATGGGGAAATCCGAAGTATGTAAGATTGGCTGGTCAGCGAATTAGTCACCTAAGACGAGCTTTCAATCATAGACTTGGAGTTACTAGAAAGGATGAAAACCTACCTCCAAGACTCCTATCAGAACCAATGCCAACGGGTCCATCAAAGGGAGGACTCCCTGATCTTGATGAGATGCTAGATGAATACTACGAGTTCCGTGGTTGCGACCGAGATACAGGTTATCCAAAAGAGGCAAAGCTCAAGGAACTCCAACTTGATTTCGTAGTTGATGAACTGAAACCTAAAGGTTTGACGAGATAAGAAACACATGGTTTATGTTGAATAACATGTAAGTTGCCATATGGCCGACATCAGCATTGAACTATTAGGACTCAGGTTCAAAAATCCAATCCTAACTGCTGCAGGACCCACATCAAGAGATGGAATGACTCTACTAAATGCTGCTGCGGGTGGTGTGGGAGGTTTCGTTGCAAAGACTGTGAGTGTAAAACCAGCAGATGTTCCGAAGCCAAACATGGCAGCGCTCAAAGAAGGTAGAGTTGGATCTAGAAGAGGCATTCTCAATGCTGAACTCTGGAGCGAATTACCTTTAGAGACCTGGCTTGAGAGGGAGTACCCAATTGCCCTGAGTGCTGGACTGCCATTGATTGCAAGCGTTGGGTATACACCTGAGGATGTAAGTGAAGTAGCTCCGAAACTAGAGAAAGCTGGTGTGCAGGCAATTGAGTATAGTACTCATTATGTTGGTGGCCATATTGAGATTGCAAAAGCTCTGAGAGATGCTGTAGAAATCCCAATCATTGCCAAGCTGAGTCCAAAGGTTGACGTAGCCGAGATTGCTAAATCATTGGAACCTCATGTAGATGCAATTTCTGCAATCAATACTTACGGTCCCTGTCTTAGAGTTGACATTGAAACGGGAAAACCCATGCTTGGGAGTGAGTTGGGGCATGGCTGGATGAGTGGTTCAGCATTGAAACCAATCGCTTTGAGATGTGTAGCAGATATTGCGAGTGCCGTCAAAATACCTGTAATCGGCGTTGGTGGAGTAGCAACTGGAGAAGATGTCATAGAATTCATGATGGCGGGTGCTTCAGCAGTCGAGGTCTGTACCGCTGCAATCCTAGAAGGCGATACTATCTATGGAAAGATTGCGGGTCAGGTAAAAGACTGGCTTGATTCACATGGTTATGAATCAATCAAGGATATTCAGGGAGTAGCGC
>JAUWOU010000019.1 GCA_030612005.1 Candidatus Thorarchaeota archaeon
CTTTTTTGATTGTGAATCATTGAGAACTCTCAATATAGAAACAGCACAAAATAGTTCTCTGGACTTAAGTATCCTATCTAATTCTAGTATCACACACCTCATTATCACGGCTTCCAAGGCACATCCTATAATGGGACAAATACTGAATGAAATTGCGATGGCCGAACAGTTTTCACGTTGCAAGCCCCAGATTCATGAGGTAGACCTGTCACCTTTGGAAAGATGTTTGAAAATGACGAATTATTCTACGGAATTCTCGCAGGACAATATAGATTTAACACCCTTATCATCCTGCACCGGACTCAATAAAATTAGTATTAGCGTAGGTGGATTAACTAGTATAGATTTGACACCCTTATCATCCTGCACCAGACTTAAAGAAATTAATATTAAAGGAAAAGGAATAACTAGTATAGACCTCTCTCCATTACGAAAGAATACGTCACTTGAAGTACTAAACCTGAGTGACAATAATCTGAGTGATATAGACCTTAGACCTCTTTCAAAGGCACCCCTTTTGGAACTCCTGCTTGATAATAACAACCTACAAAGAATAGACCTGAAGCCTCTCCCAAAGACCATTAGGAAGTTGTTAATCTCCAAAAACAATCTCAGGTATATCAGTCTCATACCTCTCAGAGGAAGTGCTATTGAAACGCTGAAAGTGGACTACAACAAGATTAGACGAATAAATATAGAACCATTATTTCAGTGTGAACATCTGAGAGAAGTTGACCTCAGCTTTAATTCTATGCGTACAGAAGTCAGACAAATCGTCGAGCTTTCCACTAAAAGAACCACAGAGGAGTTGTCAGTGGCTCGACGAGCTGGTAAATACGATAAAGGACATGCCTCTCTCTCTGAATGGTGGTCTATCCTATTACATGAAGAAATGAAGCTATATGGGGATGAAGAAATCTTTCCTTATTGGTGGTTGGAAGAGTTAGCAGACTATGAACATTACTATGAGATAGCAGATCGAGAAGATTACTATGATTAACCACTTCTAATCTTCAATAAAATCGAAGACAGGTGGGTAACCGTTACGACTTGCTTTGCTTGAAAGGGGATCTAGTTTTTCCCAAGTAGTGTAGAAGTATGATGGAAATGATACCGGTCTGATCATGAGAAACTCTGATGTATCATCTGATGATTTGTACCATGAAAGTGCGTTCTTTGCTGCTTCCAAGAGTGTATTTCTTTCATCCTTATCCCAGACTTGTTGACGAAAGACATACGCATCATCATACCACTTGTAGATAATTGTATAGTCATCGAGCCAAATATTCTCAATCACTCTCCAAGGCCAAAATGTTGACATTTGTTCAAGCATCTCTCCTGCCCCATAGAAGTCAATTCCCAGACCTTCTTCACAAAATATGTAATCTGGTCCTTTCTCGCGAAACTTCTCATTTGGTTTTCCTAAGAGTGGTCCGGTCTTTATCCAATCATGCCATGTTGTTTGATGGCGGTCACGTATTGTACAGTGTTTCAACATATATCGTACAGCCGCAGCATTTCCATGGTGTGCAAGACGAGGTAGTTGAGACCTGTTAGTGTATTGCTCTATAAGCTTGCGTACTTGGATTACATCCTCAATAGGGATGTAAGACCAAATTTGAAGAATTCCTGGTACCTTGGGCAATAGGAAAAAGAACGCCATACCCGCTGGTCCGATTATATCGAGATCTTCAACTGGTTCTTCATCAATTGGCCATGACTTATCTTCCTCACAGTAATTAACTTCAGTGCATTCGAAGGAGATGATCTCGTCCCAATCCAGATTGTAGACTGTTTTGTATGATTTTCTTTTCTTTGTTCTATGAAGTATAAATCGGATTCCTTGTGCACCAATCGCAATTTCATCTGGTCCATCGGAATAGGGATGTGTACCAATATATTCGTAATCTGAGAGGTCTGTGTCATCTAGCATATAATTCCTTCACCTATGTATTATTGTCTGGCAGAAGTTAACTGCCACTTAAAGAAGTCGGTATTGAAAATCCCAAATCTTAATATGTCACCATCCATTCGACCACCAATAGAGGACTACTTAAGATGACCCAAAAGCCAAAGAAGAAGAAGGGACTTGGTGTTCCAATTAGTGGATTCAAATTCGACCCTTCTGAACTAGACCTAAAACTGACTCGAAGTCTAATTTCTGTAATTGACGGATATCGAATCTATCGATGTTTTGATTTATCGTTTATAGTTAAAAGACAAAAGAAAGGCCAGTTGCCAAGAGGATTCATTACACAGTGGCCAACTATGAGAGGTATCTTGCATAAGTTTGCGGCTGTGGGTCCTGGTGTTCCAGGAGTCGAAAATGAACTGAAACATAGACAGACCATCGCATTTGCCGCTCTTGCACTCTTAACAATCTCAGCTCCTCTACTTGTCTTTGGATGGATATTCCGTGTAGCATGGATTGTTGATATCAATATCCCGTTAGCACTAATTGCGGTTGGTTCCGTATTTCTTTCAGCATTAACAAATGCGTGGTATAATAGAAAGGTAGCTTGGGTTATTTTCGAATATACAGAAAGCAATTCCACTCTTCTTTTGGAAGAACATAAGATGTTGTTTGACTGGGTTCAATCACTAATTTACCATGCTGCTCGGTTAATGCGAATGGAGGATATCAAATCCGAAAAGAAATTGACCAAGTTCTTCAACAATGATTACAAGGGTGTAGAAATTATGCAAGAACCAGGTGGTCTCCGTAAGCACTACTCGGCGAGAATCATTACCGAACGCAGAACGAAATAATGGTTTTCCCGTATGAGTCTATGTGTGAGGGCTAGCCTTATGGCAAGCTAGCCCTCGATTGGAGCTATACTACTATACTAGATTTTCAATTGGCTTATACTCTAAGTCGAATCCAAAATGTTTTGGTCCTAAAACGTTCAGTCCTTCTGGCGTTCTAAAGATTGGTTCTATCTTCATACCGATTACACTAACATTGTCTCCTTTTTTGATGTCAGTATTTGTAATAGGTTCACCCGATTTCGCATCTATTATTTCGATGATATCAGGACTTGTAATCCACGGTTTTCCATCCAACCATGTGACATGATTCTCATTTTTGAACCAGATCTTCATCTTCGAACCTGGTTTAAGCCCACTTCCCTTGATTTCAGTTTCTCCCCACATGTAGCCCTGTCGATTCTCCCAGGTCCTGCCAACAACTTCTCCTCTGAACAAGACCCAACCACCGATTTTTTCTACGATCTTATCAGCAGGGTCATCACCAGACTCGTGAGTTTCTCTGATAATCTTTCCAACTTCATAACTCTTGGATAAGGTTCCTGGAATAATAGCTTCATGAAATTGCTTACCTTGTACTGGGAATGCTACATTGCCAAGTCTTCCCCAGGCAACCTCACTTAGACCCTTTGAAATTCGTTCTCCCATTTCATAATTGATGATATGATCGACGATACTCTTGTTTCCAAACCAGTCGATGAGTGCCATTGGTGCCATTGGGAATTTATGCACACAAACTGTGTTTTGGCATATTTCTGGTACTGCTCTTCCAGCATAATCCCCATCAACGCAAGAAATATTGTGCTTGACAGCTGCATCAATAGGTGCAGGAGTATTCACACCGCCTAGCTCAAATGGAGCTACTGCTGTAAACTTGACTCCCATATGATCTTCAAGAGTTGCTAATCCCAAAGCTAATTCTTTCGCGTAGAAGTCCCAAGGAAATCTGGTTCTAAGAGCTTCAATTTCTGGGGTTGGTGGTGCAATGGTTCCAGAATAATACGGAGACGCTACCCAATCATCATCCTTTACAGTTTTAACGTCAACGATCTCAATTTCCTTTCCGGCATCAACATGCGGAAAAAGCATGTCAAGTCCATCTTGCTTATTTCCTCCGCCACCAGTTCCGAAGAATGTACATCCTGTTGTGAGATCTTCAACATCTGTCCTTGTTTTCAATATTAAAGTCATCGATTATAACTACCCTTTAAGTGAAGTTAAAAAATATTAAGACACACTCCTATATATTTGCAATGGAAACTTATCAATATGATAAAATCTGACTAAAATGATATAATGAGGGATAAAGGAGAATGAGAGTGATTTAACACTCTCAAAATTCTATGAAAAACTAAAGTTCTACTCGTCCTGCATTGACTTCACCATCTGCGATATTGATGATGAATCCTTTCAGAATACCTTCACGATATTCAGAACCTGGATTAACACATAGAGTACGACCAATCTTACGGAATCCGTGAGACTCATGAATATGACCGTGCATTCCTACGAGTGGCTCATATTTCTCTATCACCGCTCTAACTGACTTACTACCAACAGGACCAACGACTTCCATAGCTCCTGACTTCTTTATAGTATGGTCTTTGTTCAAAGTTGGAGCTGTGTCTAGACCAGAATTGAATGGAGGATCGTGAAAGTTGCACAAAACATTAGAATAGTCATCTGTATCAAGCCTTGCAAATTCTACTTCTAACTTCTCCATCATCTCTTCTTCTGAACATTCACGATGTGTGTCCCATGGAGTGTTATTGACCCATTCAAGGCTAATCATCGGATATCCACGAACATCTATGACTTTATTCAATGGATTGATGATTCTGGGGTCGTCCTCAATTACTTTGTCGATAGAGTAGTCATCATCATTTCCTGGGTTAACAACAACTATCACATCCTCAGGAATTCTCTCATTAGCCATATCCATCCATTCTTGCATTCTCTCAACCATGAGATCTTGGAAGAGTTTAGTAATTGATCCCTCAGTTTCTTTTAGTTTTTCAAGTTCATCGGGAGTCAGGACTTTTGGATAATATCCTTCATCTTTTGTGAACTTGATGAACTTATCCAAATCCTTCTGCTTCTTGATGGTTTTCTTTTTACCATGTGGTTGAACAAACCATCTGTCTTCTTTCTCTTGGATAATCGGCATGATTGCCTTACCTGTTAGGTCGCCGCACATCATCGCTACATCGGCTTTGAAGACTTTAGGAGCTCGACACATTTTCTCCCATGTCATTTGACTTCCGTGTGGGTCTGCTGCTAGGAATATTCTCATTTGTTTACCTCAGTTGTTGTCTTTATGGCAATCTATGCTCGCAGGCTAGACCACCCGTTGATGAAAATCAGTCATTCCTAGTTTAAAGTTTAATGGTTTAACGGAATTAGGTGACTTTAAGAAATAGATTAAAAAATGCAGTTTCTTATTAACGGGCACAAGATATTAATGTCGAGTAGCTTCAGATTATTAACAGACAGACCGTTGTCTGTGAGGTGTGAAACAGTAAGTGACAGGAAAATATGGTCCAATTCTTGAAGATTTCATGGATGAAGCGCTACGAATTGAGAAAGCTGCTGCTGAGTTAGGAATCCCACTACGGATTATTGGCTGTTTGGCTTTTAGATTGAAGAGTCCGGAATATTCTGATCTACACATTAAGATGGGTCGAGAAGTTACTGACATTGACTACATGTCGTACTACAAACATCAACAGAAAACCATCAATCTCTTCAGGGATGACTTGGGATATCATTGGGTTCCTCCAAGTTTTGCTAGAGCAACAACTCTTAGAGATCTGTTCATTGACAAGAACACAGGCAGGAAAGTTGATGTATTCTACGACCATCTGGATTTCTGTCATAAAATTGATTTCAAGAAGAATAAGCGATTGGAAGTCGATAAGCCAACAATACCCTTGGCGGAGTTGTTCCTTGAGAAGACTCAGATTTTCGAGATAAACGCAAAGGACCTCAAAGACCTCATTATTACCTTTCTAGCACATGATGTTAGTGATGAACTTGATGATACAAAAGTAAATGGTCCATATATTGCTAAGATACTCTCAAATGACTGGGGCTTTTATTACACCGTAACTGAAAATATCAAGAAATTCATCAATTTTGTTCCAAGTATCACAGATATCACTCAGGAACAAAAAGACCATGTAATTGCGGTTGCAAACAAGATTCACAAGATGATTGAAGACGAACCTAAATCACGTGGATGGAAAAGACGTGCAAAGGTCGGTACAAAGAAGCGCTGGTACAAAATCGTTCATTCAATGGACGGCGAAAGAAGTGCTGGCTAGAAAACATCATAACTTACTAGGATTTGATTTGAATGAGGTTATCAAAAGAAAATGCCTATGACATGCTTACTGGCGTTGGGATACTAGGTACTGGTGGCGGAGGAGACCCTGTTTCCTTTGGGAAACCCCTTGTTGATTGGGACTACCAGCGAGATCGAGTGTATGAAATCACCGATCCCGAAGATATCAAGGATGATGCTTTCATCGTTTGCGGTGGCTATATGGGATCAGTTTCTGCATTCACATCAATTGGAGATATGATAGAATCTTGGGAAACTCGTTTTGAACTTCATGAAGCGATGAAGATCTCTGAACAAATCACTGGCAAGAAAGTCAATCATCTTGTTCCATTCGAACTTGGTGGAGCTAACACAACTGTGATGCTCTCTCTTGCAGCCAGAGCTGACATAACCAGTGTTGATGGTGATGGACTTGGTCGTTCAGCACCAGAATCTCAAATGATTACTTTCGTAGGTTACGGAATCGAGCTTTGTCCAATGCCAGTAGTTACCAAAAACGGTAGTATCATTGTTGTTGACAAGGCCACAAGTCCAGCACTTGCTGATGAAATTGGTCGTTTCGCCGTAGTTCAAGATGGTGGTGCTGGTGCGAATAATCACTACCATCAATCAGGAGCTCAACTCAAAAAAGCTGTAATTCCTAATTCAATATCAAAGTCAATCGAGCTTGGCGTTGCAGTAAAAGATGCTAATGCCAACAAAACTGATCCTATCGATGCTTTCCTTGACACCATGGGTGGACAAGTCCTAATTCATGGTAGGATTGAGGATGTCAAGGGCGAAGATCGTGCAGGACACTGGCATGTGCTAGTGAGGATAAAGCCTGACGATCTCAAGGGTCGCTTTGAGATTGTTGTCAAAAATGAATACATGATGGTTATGAGCGATAACGAGCCAGTAGTAATGTTCCCCGACTTGATTTGTATGCATTATCCTGACACGGGCCATGGAGTAATGAGCTCGGACCTGAAAGAAGGATTGAATGTTGTTGTGACTGCTGTCCCAGCTCATGAACGTCTTCGTTATGCAGGAAGTACTAAGATTGGAAAGAAAGCATTTTCACCTGAGAGATATGGTCATCCTGAGCTAGAATATAAGCCAATGGAAGAGATTATTGGGCGGCTTCACTAGTAATTTGTACTGACTCAGGCCTTTGACTCAATGGTCACGCAGTATGGAATGGTGTGAATAATGGTAAAATTAGCTCTAATTGGGGCAACAGGCACAGATTGGTGGACAGACTCAAAAAAGAAGTCTTTCGTCATGTCTTTTGTTCCCGCTGGTAGTGAGATTGGGAATTTGACTCCCAGACATGGAACTCATAGTCTTGAGTCCCGTGTGGATGAGGCATACAATGCTCCTTTCATTCTCGAACAGGTGGTAAGGGCTAATAATGAAGGGTATGATGTAATTGTAATAGATTGTGCTTGTGATCCTATTCTTGATGCAGCTCGTGAGATTTCCAAAGTTCCAGTTGTTGGCCCAAGAAATTCTGCCTTACACCTCGCATTAACACTTGGAACAAAATTCGGTATCGTGACATTGCAGGGAAACTCACTGAAAAAGTGTATGGAAGCAGGTGTTCGCAGAGAAGGACTCGAAGCATTTTGTACTGGTGTCAGATATCTGCAAATGCCCGTCCTTGATATACCAAAAAATCCTGAGAAGACCCAAGAAGAGCTACTCCAACTCTGTAAGATATCTATTGAAGAAGATGGGGCTGATGTAATAGTTCTTGGTTGTACTGGGTTATCTCATGAAATTGACTTGGAACCAATTATGTTGAACCTTGGAGTTCCTATTATAGATCCATGGATTGTAGCTGTAAAAACTGCCTTCATGCTTGTTGATTCTGGACTATCTCACAGCAAAGTAGCTTATCCATTTCCACCAAAGAAAAAGATTAACGAGGCACCTTCATTGAAAGGAGCCTTCGATGACATACTAAAAGAGTAAGCTAATTCTTTGAGGAATTTCGTTCTTTCCTGAGAAGTGGGACGATTCCTAGAAATACTATAATTGATAGGATCATGCACATGAGATAGGGAAGCTCACCACTGATATCTGCTAGCCATCCTCCAAAAATAGGACCAACAAACAACCCTACTCCACCCATACTCTCTACCAATCCTGCATACGCTCCTTTATCGATCTTGGTAGCTGACACTATTAGATAGAGTGCTCCTAGGTAGCTAAACCCGACTGCAATTCCTGAAAGAGCCATAGAAATCGTAAGCATCCAAAAATCAGTAAATACGAAAATGATACCTGAAGAAATAGCTGATAAACCCGCTCCCAGCAAAATCACTGATGTCATGGATTGTTCCGGAAGTTTTGCTGTTATGATGAACGCAATTGTTCGAACACCGTTCCACACTAGAAGCATAATACCCCAATCTCCAGTCGTTAATCCTGGCAGTGTTTCAACGTATGCTGGAAAGAGTGCAAGTACAATTGTGGAAATCACTCCCCAAAGCATTATTGAAAGGTATGAGGCGAGGAAGCGCGGACTTGTCTTTGATGGTGGTGTATCTATGGTAGTGTCTTGAATATCTTCTTCATTGGTGGGTTTTGATAATGTTTTTCTACGATAACCCTGCAAGAATCCTCCAATGAGTCCCAGCATTATCAATTCAATTGCTATAACGACATAGATACCTGATGTCGATCCGTAATTGTTGGTCATGAATGTTAGGATAAAGGGACTAAAGATCATCCCTGCACTCCAAGCTGTTGAGAAGTTACCAAGAACCGCAACTTCCGACTCTGGGGTTAATTCCGCAAGCATTGCTTGATTGGAAGGTGCAATAAATCCAAAAACCAGTCCTTCTAATGCTCTAATTACAATAAGATAGAGTGGGGACGCAAATGGATTGAGAAAGAGCACTAGAACTAGAATGTATGCAGAAGTAGCAATCAACAATGCTTTTCTTCTTCCTATTCTGTCGGAAAATATTCCACCAAGTGCGGGAGATATCATGTATACGATTCCAAATGAGCCCATTGCCCAACCCATCTCGAAGTTGGTTCCTCCCATCGCGCCAATATACCATGGAGCAAATATTTCTGTGGTTCCTAGAGTGAAAGTTACTAGAAAAGTAGCGATGTATGCAACTAATCGATTCCTTCTCTTTGCAGAAACAGGCATATCTTGTTTCTCAGCATCATCCAAACAGAAGAGTTCCACATGTTCGTGCATCACATCAAATCCATCACAAGTTACTTGAACCGTGGCATAATTTCAGTAGCCAAAATCTTTGCTGTTTCAAGGGGTTCTGTTCCGGGGACTGGGAATGCAACAAGGGTATTTGCTCCTGCATCAACCATCTGGTGAAGTTTCTTTATGCAAGTGTCCGCATCGCCAATAACACAAAGCTCCTGTAACATCTCATCTGTGATTAGTTGAGATAACAGAGCATCATCTCCCTTCTTCACTGCATCTGCCATAGCATTTGTATCTTCAGCCTTAACACCCGCATGCGACATCAACGGACCTCCTGCTTGAGAGTGTGGAAGATACAATTTTGAGAACTCTCTTGCAATGCCTAAAGCTTTGTCAAGATCATCATCTATGACCATTGGCAAGTAAGCAACCATCTCATAGTTTTCTAGCGACTTTCCAGCTTTCTTTGCTCCCTCTGCTACTTTATCCCAGGCAAATTTCACATATCCCGGTGTGCAAAAGATTGAAAGAATGACGCCATCTCCAATTTCACCTGATAGAGCTAGACCCTGGGGTCCTTCAAAAGCTAAGTATATCGGAGCGCTCTTTCGAATAGGTTCAAAGACAAGTTTGATGTCTTTAGCGGTGAAGAACTTGTCTTCATGATTGATGTTTTCTCCGGTCATGATTTTCCTAACCAGATCGACACAAGCCCGAGTTCTGGATATAGGCTTTTTATCATAGATTCCCATCTGTTCCATCCAGAAGGGTACGCCAGAACCAAGACCAAAAACAGTCCTTTTGTTAGACATCTCATCCAGTGTGGCAAACTCCATTGCAATTAGTGCAGGGTGACGTGAGTAGGGGTTTACAACTCCTAAGCCAATTCGAATTTTTTCAGTAGCCATAGCTGCGGCAGCCATATAGGGAATTCCTCCCCTGAAGAAGTAATCCTCGGCAAACCAGACTGAACCAAGACCCAGCGATTCCGCTAACTCAGCTAATTCTACTGCTTCTTTTACTGGGAAAACGCCAGTCATGGCAACTCCAAACTCTTTGAATCCTTTCATCTTTTCATTCCTCTCTAGATTATCGTATTTAATTGTTCAAAACATAGGAAAGAGGAGGGGATCAGTTCCCCTCTACTCCTTCGGAAGCTTGTCCAGCTTCTCCAAGTAGTCTGCTACATCTTTCAAATCTAGCATCTCTAATGTGCGTCTTGTTGGCCAGCTTGTTTCATTGTCCCACTCATGAAGTGCATAGTATTCATCAAGCATTTCATCTAGCTCTTCTTGAGAGTTAGTTGCTCCCTTTAGTGGTCCAGATGCGGCTCCTTCATTCATGAGCCGCCAGGGTAGATTATCATGCGCACGAGTTGCACCCCTAGTTACATTGAATGCTTTCTCCAATGTACAAACTCTTCGACCTGTGAGCATCAACTCATCTTCTGTCATCTCAATTCCAGTCGCAGCTGCATAGAGTCTTGCCATATTATCTGGATTGACCCCGTAGGCTGCAGTTGATGTGAAGACACAGAAACCAAGCGCCTCAGTAATCTCGTAACAGTCTTCATGCCATCGGACAATTTCTGCACGAAACTCGGTGAAGTGTGGTGAAGCCCATTTCTTATCCCCTGTAATTTTACCGACAACATCGATTGCTTCAGGACTTGCACCGAATTCGGCAAAGGTTTCAGTCATAAGATGATCATTTCCTCTTGGATTGACCGCGAAAGCAAGAGCATATGCTTTAGCAGAACGGGTTTCCACGTTAGACTGCTCAAGACCCTTGGCGTTAATGATTGCCCACTTGTAGGAATCCTTACCAACTTTCTCTGCAGCTATCTTCAGACCATCAGCCAGCAAATCTCCAAGTTTGCCCTTTCTGAATGCCATTGCTTCTATGATCTCTAGCAGCTCGGGTAACTTACCCCAACCAAGATCGAGACCATTTGTGTCATCCTTTGTCAGGACTCCACGTTCATAGCTTTCAATGGCCCATTGAGCAACTCCTCCAGCTGAGATTGTATCAAGGCCCAGCCGATTACACATCTCGTTAGCCAGAATAACACCCTCTGTGTCAATCACTCCTGGTCCATTGCCTAGGGCTCCAAAAGTTTCATACTCTGGACCACCGCTAGCGATACCAGCATTTGGTCCCTTGTCAATTGCAGAATATCGATGACACCCAATCGTGCAGCCAAAACATGCAACACGTCGCTTTAGATATCCACCATCATTAAGTGCTTGGCCAGTTATTGGAAACACATTTTCGGTATAGCCTGTTTGCCAGTTTTTACCTGGAAATGCATGCAGTTCATTTACTCCTGCTAGTGATCCTGCAGTACCAAACTCGTGCAATCCTTGAGCACCACTATCTGCTCTAAGGAGTTCTCTCATTTCCTCTGCTACTTCTGCGAATTTCTTTGGATCCTTTACTCGGAGGGGTTTCGATCCTTTCACGCTTATTGCTTTGAGTTTCTTCTTTCCCATAACTGTGGCTGCACCACCTCTACCAGCTGCGTGGTATAGTGAGCAGTGGACAGAAGCTGCGCGGACTAAGTTTTCACCAGCAGGTCCAATGTAGAGACCTCGTGATTCCTCGCCGTGCCACTCTTTCAGGAGCCTGTCAGTTTCATTGATATCCTTGCCCCAAAGATCTTTTGCATCCTTGATTTCAACATGGTCATCTTCAATATGAATGTAAACTGGTTTGTCTGATTCTCCATGAACAACAATATGGTCATACCCTGCAAACTTTAGTTCAGCACCCCAATGTCCTCCGGTGTTGCTTTTGAGATAGAGTCCTGTTGTACAACCTACAGTTGTTACTGAAGTTCTACCAGAAGCTGGAGCTGTGGTCCCAGTAAGTGCTCCTGGAGCATAAATTAAGATGTTCCTTGGGTCATCCCATGTGATGTCTGGATCTTTACAGTAGTCCCATAGGAGTTTGGCGTTTATACCTCTGGAACCCACATACAATTTCCTCCATTCTTCTGGAATATCTTCCACCCAAATCTTGTTCTTGCCAATGTCAACATGCAATATTTTTCCTTGATGTCCAAACATTTCTCAAGCAGCCTCCTTCTTAACAGTACGATACATTGCCATTCGCGCAGAGCGTAGTTTCTTCTTCTCTTTGACTAGATCATCAGTCTTGTCAACCCAAACAATTGCTCCGGGTACACAATGCTTTGCACAATATGGATCTCCTCCACAGAGATCACAAATTATCGGTATGTCAGTTTCAGGATGTAGTCTGATACCATGATACTGGCAGGCTTCAACACAAGCTCCGCACTGTGTACAGATTTCTGCATCCACAGAAATGATACCAGTATCTTCATCTCTTGAGAGTGCTCCGTCTGGGCACGCCTCAATGCAAGGATATGTGTCACACTGTTCGCACAGTAGCTCTATTCCTAAGGCTAGCTCCTCTTTCTTTAGGACTTTGATTCTTCCTCGGGCTGGGTCGAATAAGTCCTCTTTAATGAGAGAACATGCTAGGGAACACTGCATACAACTAGTGCATTTGTCCATATCAACAAGTAGCAGCTTTTCCATATTGATTCATTCCTTCCAATTGACTGAATGTTAAATCAACTTCGGTAGCCGAAGAACCTACATTTTAATGTTTGTTTACACTTTGCTAATTTCTATAATCACCAATTAATTCAATAAAATGAGCTTACGAGTCATTCAGACTACTTACTTCTGTATCCCCCTTCTTTGAAATCCATTAATTTACTATAAGTACACCTTAAGATTTTGAAAGTGTTATTTAAGAAACAAAAGGTCAATAATCCATCGACTACAAGCAATACGTTTTAAGACTTGAAATTGATTCTGAAAAGTGTGGACACCGTGACCGATGAACAACAACAACGCACAGTGCACGATGATGAACTCGATCCTACGTCCCTTGAGTGGAGTCGATCTGATGATGTCAAGGAAGGTATTCACATGCTTCTCTCTCATCACCCTCCTTCACTGTACGGTCATTGCCTTCGTGTTTCGTTCAGAGGGCGTTCACTATATTTCTGCGGAAGATGTACAGGTATCTATGGAGGTTTAGCTCTTGGGATTGTACTCATCGTACTGTTTCAAATTAACCTGACACCTTCATGGTTTTGGTTCTTATTTTCCATAATTCTAGGGTTCACAACAGTTGTTGACTGGATGAGTCAAAGACTGGCACCTCGAAAAACCACAAATCACATTCGATTTGTTACAGGATTCTGCAGTGGTTTTGGGCTTGCTATTATTTTCTTACTTGGAGACCTCTCTTTCATGCTTGTTACGCTAGCAATAATGGGTGGTTCAATCGGGATTGTTGGACTGATTGAGAATCGTCGTAAAGCTGCAAGTCTTGCTATCATGCGAGCAAAGTTTGAAGCTGAAGACGCATTAGATGAAGAGTAAGAGTACAATTATTCCTAGATGCCAAAGTGTTTTAACACGGATAGAATTTTGCTGATTCGTGAACCTTGATGATTCCATTTACCAAGCCTATTATCAAAGAAGAAGAGATTGAAGCTGTCAAGCGAGTCCTAGAATCGGGTATGCTTGCTGAGGGTAAAGTTTCTCGCGAATTTGAAAAACTATTCTCTGAATTCGTTGGAACAAAGTTTGCCACTGTTACCTCAAATGGAACCACTGCTCTGAGTACTGCTCTAGAAGCAATGGGTATTCAACCTGGGGATGAGGTAATTACTTCTCCATTCACATTTATTGCTTCAGCTAATTCTATTGCTATGGTCGGTGGAATCCCGATTTTTATTGATATCAAACCAGACACTTACAACATCGATCCTGATCTCATTGAGGCTGCTATCACCGAGAAGACCAAGGCCATTATGCCTGTTCACATCTTTGGTATGCCCGCAGATATGAAACGAATAATGAAGATAGCAGAGAAGCACGACCTCCAGGTTATTGAGGATGCCTGTCAAGCTCATGGTGGTTCTATAAACGGTAAACAGATCGGAAATCTTGGACACTGTGCCACATTCTCATTTTATGCAACCAAGAACATACTAACAGGTGAAGGGGGCATGATCACAACAAACGACGAAGAGCTCTATGATCGGATGCTCATGATTAAAAATCACGGTCGTGGAAAACATGGTGGCTATAGTCACTATCAAATTGGGTACAACAATCGAATGATGGACATTGTTGCAGCTATTGGCGTAGAACAGATGAAACGCTTTGAGTTTGTTATCAATGAGCGAAGGAAGAACGCTCTAGAATATGATAAGTTCTTCTCTGAGTTTGATGAGATTAAACCACAGGTTGAAGATGATGGATTCCAATCTGCCTATCATCTGTACGCTCCAAGCATCTACTCCGACAAAATTACTCGTGATGAGATTGTATCTGCTCTTCGAGATGAGGGCGTCGGTTCTCGAGCTGTCTATGCTCTACCCTGTCATAAGCAGGACACCTATCTTAACATCCAGCAGTGGAGATGGGCTAAATTCGTAGACTACCCTGATTACTCCAAGGTGTCACTACCCCACGCTGAGGAGATTGGTGCAAGGCACTTCGATATCCCTGTTCATCCTAGTCTTACAGGAGCGGAAAAGGATTCAATCAAAGATTCTTTCAGAAAGATTCTTGCGTAATCTCAAATGAAATGTTCTAGAATTGACTCGAGATTCTTTGAGTGGATGGCTATTGTTGCTGTTTCACTCACATCTTCATTTTCAGGATTGAATGCAATAGAGAATGCTGAAACTCCAAACAGATCAATATCATTCATTCCATCACCAATGCTTGCCAAATTCTTAGTACTGAGATCTCTTTCTTGTAATATTCTAAGTGCAGTTTCTGCTTTCTGAGGTCCGCCCATAGAATATTTGACTGAGCCAGAATGAGCTCCATTCGATGTACCTAGAATATTGGAATGTGCGAAATCAAGATTTAATCGCTTGGTTAGTGGTTCCATGAAAAATTGACTCACACCACTAGAGATACAGCCAACAAGGTATCCCGCCCCTTTGAGTGCTCCAATTGTTTCTTCAGTCCCTTTCATGAGAGGTAATTCCATCACTAGATGGTCGTAATTTCCATCAATTTGAACTCCTTTCCAAATCTTGCTTCCTAAGCGAATGGACTCTTCGATGGGTAATCTTTCTTTACCAATTCTAATGAATAACTCTTGATACTTTTCCCCTAGACCAACCTGTTGCGCTATATAAAACGCTGCGCTTGAACCGTCAAAGAGGACTCCGTCGAGGTCGAAAGCAATTACTTTGATTTCTTTGTGCATTTTCAGGTTACCTTCTCTATCTCTATTACTGCTAGGCTCACACGATAGTGTAAATTATTCTCCAATATAATACCGTTTGGTAATCCAAATTTCTGTGCCAACTAGTAATAACAGTTAAAGCCCCATTTTTCCAATTTCAGAATCTGGGAAAACACAATGGACGAAGAATCGAAACAGGAAATATTGAAAGTATTGAAAAAGGAATTGAGCAAACAACAAGGGATTTTCAATAAGTACGCTCCTATCGCAATAAATCCGAATGCTAAGGGGTATGGAGAAGCTCTAACAGCTTTTAACAAGGCAGATTGGGCAATAAAAGATATTCAAAAACAAATCGCCTATCTGATAACTGAGAAAACATATGAACCATCGATAATTGACAAAATAAAGGACGTTGTCGACAAACTCGTAGGTGATGATGATCCAGGAACGAGTGCCACCACAGGAGTACGGGGTTAATCACTTACTATTGATTTGCTTCTTATTAAAAAGTCTGAGATATTTCGCAGTAGGAAGTATCATTACCAATTTTGATAGAGAGTTTCAATAGCCATGAATATAATTAGAAAATCAGGTTCCGTCAATGAGATTAAACGAAAGTTTGTACGGAAGGAACGATCTGATGAAGACCTTACCTTTGATGTTGGTCGCATGCCCCGTGATGTACTATCAAAGATGTTGATTATTTGTGGCAAAGTTGGAAAAGATAATATTACAAAATACGAGCAAAAGGCAAAGGAACTGAATTGCGACTTTATTCAAGAGAAAGGCAGGTCTTGGGTTCTGACCCACAAGACAATACGTGATAATTATGACCCAGACAATCACTTGGGTGTTCTTCTAATTGGAAGTAACAAAGAACTACCTGCGACTCAAATATCCTATCAAGATGATTATGCCTTCACTGACTGGTTTATCCAAGATCTTGACAATGATATGATTCCAGATTTTCCTGTAGGACGGATTTTTGGTTCGCCTGAAACAGTGCTTTATCATATGGACCCTAAAATAATTGACAGTGATATTGCCATAGTTTTTGATAGTCAACCAGGTCGTTCATCTCGTCATGTTGAAGGTCTAGCAGCTCTAGGTTTTGATGTGGAAGTTCTTGGAAAATATACAGATGATGAACGTAAGTTACTGTCTGTATGTGAGTTCATTCTTCAATTTTCAGATGGAGTTTTCACTTCTAGAATCCATGGCACTCCTGATAAATGGGCGACACATAATTCTGTCATTTTAAGTTCAGAACAGACATCTACAATCAGTTTTGAAGGATATCCTGTTGTCTTTTCAGAGGCATGTAGCACGGCTCTAGAAGGTCCACTCTTGAAAGCTTTCTTAGATCAAGGGGCGATCTATATTGGAGCAACATTGGATACGTTGAATAATGTGGAGCCATTTGATGATTGGAGAACATGTCCATATTGTGATGGTTGGAAATTTGGTTTCCTTGATCTATTAGACACATATGAGCTGATTGGGCAGGTAAAGATGTCAGTGGACAGAGAGATTACGCGTAACCTTGACAGAGATGCCATGGAAGCTCTTGAGAATGTGCGTAATGGTAACACAAACACCCTGACCAATGACCACGCTGTGTCAGTTTGTGAATGGATGCTATTTGGTAATCCACTCAGACCAACTACAGTTGGGCCTAACGCAGATTACTCTCCAGGTAGAATTGTTGTAGATACTTAATATGATGATTTACTCATCCTCTTGTATAGGAGTGTTCCAATGAATCCTCCAACTCCTCCAATGATAGCCATGATAAGAACAGCTTCACTAAAGACAAGAAGGTCTGATACAGAGCCTGTTGCAATAAACAACAACCCGTAAGAAAACGCTGCACTTAAGGTCCCAGCAATAATCGCATTTCTTTTGTGATCTAAAATATACCCACATATGAAACCCACCAATAAAGGAGTAAATAATGCTAGAATAAAGAATAATCCCCAATTGAGAAGGATTCCTGCCGCCAATATCGCAAAAACTCTCAATGCATCATCATTGAATCGACTTACAGTTTCGGACAATTTCTAACCTCTACTGGCAATCATTCTCAATTTGTTTTAATCATGACGCTATCGCGCTTTACAAGTGTCCGATATCACGACAACTGATAGATTAATAGCCGAATGATGTAGAATATTATTGCCACTTCTTACAATTTGAGTGGTTAGAGAGGCAATAGAATTGACTGAGGAAAACGAATCAACTAGTGAAAAAATTAAGAAAATTTTCAGTATCAAAATACATGGACCAAAGAATCCGTTTAAGACAAAAAATCCGTACAAGAAGAAAGAAGAGTGAGAGGACTTTCTCCAAACCCATAAAAGGCATTCTCACAAAGAATCAGATTGAACTACTGGGTGACTTAGATTGTCTCGGGTTGGGAAGAAACGGAATAGCAAAATCTGGCGGATATATTCTATGTTCATTAAGGAACTGAAATTGATATCCAACGATAAATTTGCACTTCTTCTCGTATTCATTCTTCCTGCGATGATCATGGGTACTATGTATTTGGCTATCAATGAGGGTAGCACGATTGGTATGTCAAATATTGACCCTACAAAGAATGCAGATGCTGTGATATTGGGTCTTGTAGATATTGATACAACAGATACTTTTCCCGGTCAAGATCTCTCGGCTAATTTCTCATGGTACCTCCAGAATAGTCCTGACTTTATTGTAACTATGTATGGAACCGAACAAGAGGCTCTCGAGGCGTTGTATTTTGGCCAAGTTGATGTATATGCTGTACTCTCTCACGGGTTCGAAGGGAACATAACTAACGACATACCTACATTTGTTGATATTCACATCAGTAGTACCGACTTTGATAGCATGAGTGAAGTTTCCTCAAGATTCAGCAGAGTCGTACAGGAATTTCGATTCGACCACGGTTGGATCCTAGGTGAGATTGCATCTTACAATTACGCCGAGTTTCAACCACCTGGCGCATCTTCCTTAACTGCCACTTTTGGCGTATTCATGATTGTTTTCGCGGTCTTCATCGCAGTATCAGCAACAGCTGCGCAGGCAATTGTTGGTGATATCCCATTAAATCGAATGCTATTGACACCAGCAACAAAAATGGAAGCTCTTATAGCTAAGATTCTGGGATACTTCATCGTGGGTATGCTTCAGGCTCAATTCTTGCTTGTTCTTTGGATGACCCTCTTCAACATTGATCTTTGGCATCAGTATCTGAACCTTAACATCATCATGGCGCTTATGTCTATATCAGGTGCAGGTCTAGGTCTCTTGATATCCACTCTAGTCCAAACCAGATTGCAAGCAAATCAAAGCTTTCTATTCTTACTATTTGGAAGCACGATCATAGGAACTGGCTTTATGGACGTAGGTCTCCTTGATGACTATTTCCCGCTTAATATGGGCAGAATTATGTTTGTCGATATGGCTTTCAAGAATATTGCGATTACTGAGTTCATTGGCGATATATATCTAATACTCCTTATGACATTGGCTTTCATTCTCATATCATGGGCAATCTTTGTTAAGAAAACGACCTTGGCATAAAATAGGATGACTCCTCGTACTTAGTACAAGTACGAGGATATCTGAAAACTAAGACTCGTATTTGAAGGCAACTTTCAGATTTGCCTTATACTTCACGATCTTTCCATTTTCTACCTTAGCGGTGAAATGGATAACATCAATTCCTGTAATTCCACGAAGACTCTTTCCTGCAATATCAATAGCATTCTGGGCTGCTGCTTCCCAGCTGTCTGGAGAAGCACCAATTAGTTCAATAACTTTGACTACACTCAAATAAATTTCCTCCAATAGAAGTATCGATACAAAGGGGAATAATGCTTATGGACGTTTGCAACAATAGAAGACTGTTAGTTTTCGAAGAGTTCTAACCAGCATTTACTGATCATCGCAGGACTGGATGTTGATAATAATGACAAATCTCTCTGAGAAATTCGAACCATCATCTTTCCGTGATGCCGTTGTATTGCTGCATAGATAGCTGTCATAGCGATAAGGAGCGGGTCCCTATTCACAATATTTGGTTTTAGAGATTGAGTTAGTTCTATTGCTTCTATCTCTATTTTCTCCAACCAATTTTTCACTTCAGTGGTCATTTTATGTACAGCTTTTATCAGGGTCCGAATCACACTAGAAACTGCATCTGATGGCAATTCATTCTTTTCTACATACACTCTGTCAAGATAATCTCCCATCAGTGATACTCGATTGTCAAACAACCTAATCCACGTAGTATTGATACTGCAAGAACTTTGACCAAGAGCCTCATGCATCATTGGAAGTCTCAATTTTATGGTTGTCCTACTCTCAAATTCTAGGAATGCATCATAGACTGCAGCGGCAGCCACAACTTCTGGTTTCCTTCTCTTCAATTGAGCTTGAGTAAGAGCTTGCACTATCTTCTCTGCATGTTCCTCAATGAACTTGATCCATTGTGATAATTTCTCCCTCTGGTCGTCTTCCAACTTTTCAACTAGGAGGTTCATCACTTCTGATACTGCACTTGCAGATGCTATTATTTTCAGTTCCGTTGTTACTGAAGCCATTCCTTACTGTATCTCCAATGTAGTGTACGACACATTCGATGATACCTTTTTTGTTGACACTTTTCCAGAAACCCAAGCCTTTGTTTCAATTAACAGCAAGTTATGACTTTTCAAAAACGCCAAATGTTGTGTTTATGTCATTTATTTCACAAAATAAGACCTCATATCGCTTGAATATGCTACCAATGTGCTCGGTTTGCAGGAATTGGTACCCTTTCTAAGTAAAAAGGAGCGCCATAATCACAATAGCTGAGTTGTTTATCCCGTGAGCAACAGTAGGTCCAATGATTGAGTAGTTTCGCTTTTGTGCCAAGTAGCCTAGAAATAGTCCAAGTACAAATCGTGTTCCTAGTCCGATCAGGTCTAGATGGATAGCCGCAAAGATAAAACTGGTAATTACTAGTGCAAGTGTCTTATAGTTCTTAGAGCCCTTATCTCTGTAGTACATTTCCATTCGGCGTTGTAAAAAGCCTCTGAATACAATCTCTTCGCTGAAACCAACAATTGCAAACATGGCAACTGTCCAAAGTGATACCCAGATCAATTTCTCAATTTCACCATCTGGCGGAAAGAAGAATAGTTCATCTCCTCCGAGACCAGGATTAAATTGATACATGAAGTATGAAATAACAAGATTGGCTGCGAGCATCAGGAAACCAACAACAACGCCAAGTCCGATATCCTTCACCGAGAGCATGTTTTTCAAGCCGATTGACCTTAAGCTTATTCCCTCTTTTTTGACGTACCTGTATACGGGGATGATAAAACCAAACTCTGCAAGAGTAAGGATTAGTAGGGCCCAAGGATTTGTTACGAGTCCCCAGATGCCGACAAATCCGATTAGAGGAACCATAATGATGATTGTTAAGACAAACATCATCACCCAACCTGAAATTACCCTGTATAGAACGTGAGAAAATCTATTCCAGTCCATATAACGCTCAAAGTAAGAGCCTGGCTCGAAGATACCTATTCCAATCTCATCTATATCTTCAATTTCAAATAAATCAGGATCATCGATGGCCATCTAACACTACCTCTTCAGATGTTCAATTCTAGAAAGTTAAGCATTTGCTTTAAAGAGCTGATGGCTTGCGTCTTTCACGTATAACCTAAATCTTACATTGGTGTGAGTGAACCTCAACTGTAAGGAATTTCTATGTTCCACCCTTCTCCTGCCAGTGTCACCACCTCTTCGCATTTTAAAAGAAATACAAAAATTAGCAAGAGCTTTGTCAACGTTCATCGGGATAGGATCCCTCCTGAAGACCTGGCTTCCTTCTCCTGTTTGAGTACTGGTGCATCACTTCCAGCAACAGAGAGAGTTTCCACAGTTCTTACCACGGCGGGGTCATTATCACTCTCACCAGTCCCATCACTGAAACTGACAAGGTCCGAATGGACAAAGTGAACAGCCGCGGACTCTCCAGAACCTGATGTTTGTTCTTTATTGGAGAGTAAGGACTTCCCTTTGGAAGAAGGCTTCTTCTTTCGGGCTTTCAGTGGCGCACGTCGAGCTTTATCTAAAGCCCTAGTCCACATACCTAGTCCTCTCACAGAGTGCAGTGACTTTGTGAGCGTTAACATGCGTGCAGCGATATTGATACTACCATTCCGGTCAGCATTAAGCTGAAGTCCACAAGAGGGACAGTAGAAGTAGTTCTGCATGGGTCTTGTACCCTTGCTTCCACACTTCCAGCACCTGATGGAGGTCCATGCTTCGGGAACCGCTCGGAATCGAGTATCTTTTCCATCAACTTTCCAACCTTGCTGAGCCAGTCCATGTTTCAGACTGTCTGTTATTCGAGCAAAAGCCCAAGAATGCATCATTCCTCTGAACCGCCGCCCTTGGTAGTTTCCTCGCTTCGCACGCACTCGTATATTTTTCAGGCGACCAATGGCAATATAGAGTGTGTACTTCTTGGATAGTTTGGAGATGTAATCGAGAAGCTGACGCGTTAGGATACGGTCATACTCCCGCGCAACATTCTCTCTTTTGGAACGCATTTGACGGAGCTTCTCTGTAACCCTCTCAAATGAAAAATTGTTATTTCTTCGGGTGTCCATTTCTCTCTGGAGAACCGCAACATGAGCATCGTACTCCTTGATGATCTTGACTTTATCATGTTGTACAAAGTAGCGTGTTTCCCTTGTCTTCTCAGGAGTGAGCAGGGTTGAGCATGCCGCCTTCTCGATACCAAGGTCAATTCCAAGTATAGCAACAGGAAGATTCTCTTCTGGGGAATCAGTAAAAGGAATTCTAACAGCAATGGTAACCCACCACTTTCGTGTCCGGTCTGTAAAGAGCTGCACTGCCTTCACCTCACCCCGTCTGATCTGGTTCAGATGGAAGGGAGATATCTTAAGAGGAATACTCAATCGATCATGGCGGAATCTTTTCTCAGGTGCTGAGTCAAGAGCGTTCCTGATATCTAACCACCAACGAGAAACAGAGGTCTTCTTCTCAATCAGTTTGAATCTCTGAGAGAACACCCATCGGGGTATCCTTCGACTACCATTGATTGAAGTAGGCCGTGAAGCATTCCAGCCATTCTTGTTTCTCAGTTTAAGATAGCTCTCATAGAGGGCAACAGCAGTCTGCCGACACTCTGTCATCTCGTTTTGTGAAATTCGGGGAAATCGGACTTTAAAATTATGTGGAACGTTCGTCCTCTGACTAGCTCCTGATTTGACCTTGAGGGCAGTCATGGTCAATTGATCTAGCTTTCCATCATGAATTCTATCTATGTTCTTACCTGTTAACAACTTGTCTTCATTCTGTTCAATTATTCCAAGAAATGCACGAATCACTCTAGTGTCTCGTCCAACAGTCTGTCTAAGCCTCTGCTTATTCCTTGCAGTTATAGGTTCCCAATTGATAGGGACTTTCACTGCAATCGTCACACTCTTGGACCGAGCCATCGTTTTCGCCTTTCTATATAAACCTCTGACCCGTTTCTTGAGCCAGTTGAGTTTCACTCACCTTCTTGTTTCCAAGAGTGGTTATGTACTCGTACAATTACTCTGGATAATTCTATATAAACCTATTAAGCTAATTAATTCGATAAGCGTTTGATATGAAAATAGTGGCGCTATTTCAAAGCAGAAACAGATATTATCAATGAGCATGAATCCTAAGAACCCGCAAGAAATATGAGTAAATACTTCCTGCAGGAGTATGACAAGCTAAGAAAACGCAAAGAATCTCCGCAATCCACCAGCTCTTTATTGTAAATGCTTAATTCACGTAGTCTTTATGAGGTTCTACATTCTTTGAGGGATGATGGTCGACGGGGAACCAACTCGAAGTAGAGGTACTGCATTACTAGTGATTACTATCATTATTATCGCAACCTTTGCATATCTACAGTCAACACCTCAAAGTTACCCCGAACCTGAGTTAGATGTGAAAGTTGCAATCATTGATTCAGGAATAAATATTGATTTTGAACTTGAATCTAGAGTAATTGCCCAAAAGAGTTTCATCAATTCATCTTATGGTTACTCTGAAACTGATAATGATACAACTGATAGTATGCCCGGTAACAGTCCTCATGGAACTCTTATTGCAAAGATTATTGCTGAGGAATCTCCAGATGCTGGAATTATCAATGCAAAGGTTATATCTGATGGTGATATAGCCACAGCAGCAGGAATAGTTGAAGCTATCAGATGGGCAGTTCTGGAAGAAGACTGTAGCGTCATCAACCTTAGTCTCGGAATAAGTATCGTTACAACTGATATTGTTGGCGATGCTGTGAAGTGGGCATTTGAACTTGGAGTGTGTGTTGTTGCAGCGGCTGGCAACGAGGGTTTAGATGGCATAGCTGGAAGTTCTATTGAATCACCTGCTGCATATGATGAAGTAATCGCAGTAGCAGGTGTTGATAGTCAATTAGTTCCTTATGGGTTCACAGCAACAGGTCCACTCCGTGATCGTATCTTGAAGCCTGATATCTCTGCATGGGGATACTACAAAGAAAATGGTGAAACGGTCTTTGGAACAAGCTTTGCTGCCCCAATCATAAGCGCCTCAGCTGCCAAGATTATTGCTTATTGTTTTCACAATGGTTGGTCTTGGACTCCTGGAATGATCAAGGCCGCATTGATGATAAGCGCTTTACAATTACCTTATGAAGAATGGATTGTCGGTGCTGGCTTCATTAATATTAACTCTGCTCTGATTTACCTTGACAACGCGCAGAAGGATAATGGGCTTCCCCTTGTTTCCACACTTACTCCAACTTATGGTCCTTTCTCATTCGAGCACTGGTTTGTCAATCAATCTGTGTCCATTCCTGTATCCATATTTTCGAGTAGCAATGTTACATTCAATATGGTATACCGAGGAACACATGCTCAATGGATACATGGTCCATCAGAAATAACAATCAATCAAACTGGACAGATTACTATTGTAGTCAATGTAATTGCATCAGAAGATGTAGAAGACATCGATGCATGGGTGACCTTCATTGCACCTAACTATCTGAATATGCGAACATCTTTTCACTTTGATGCCAAAGTCCCTTTCAAAGAAATCGCGATTGATACAAGCCACACTCCATGGGCCATTGACTCCGTATTTGGTCAATTTCGTGAGCTAGCATTAATGATCAACGAATTGGGTAGCTCTGTTGATGAACTTGGAAGATCGACCGAAATCACATATGGATTGCTTAGTCGATACGATGCCGTGTTTGTCATGGATCCATGTGCCTGGTCATACCATATGGTCAACAATACAATCACAAAGGCCGCGTTATACACATACTCACAATCTGAGATTGATGCCTATGTTCAATACTGGGAACAAGGTGGCGGACTTTTCTTGGTTGGTCTGTCGAATGCAAGCTTGGATTTGAGTAGCGCAAATGAATTATTTTCAGCATTTAACATCACTTTGAATTATGATATTGTGCCACCAATTACAATCATTGTGAATGGTATTGCTTCAACAACAGAGATTACAAAAATGCACAATCACCCTGTCACGGCATTCTTGGACTCATTTGACTATAATGGGTGCTCCATGAATTTCACAGGTGATGTCTTCGAGTTGGCATGGGCTGAAATTTTCAGGACTGATGGAACTGGTACTATCCAAAAAGAAAATCGCACCGTCTTAGTTGGATTGGAGAATCCACTTGGAGGTAGATTACTTGCTACTGGCAGTAACTTCTTTTTAGATAATTGGGCACTGAATGAATTATATTGCTCCAATTAAGACTGGAGATTGGTTCTTCAAGCATTATATTGGCTCATCCACATTCTGGATGGTTAGAGCAGCGGGGCAATTTTCTCTGCGGCGGTGTTTGCAGCATATACAAGTAACCCTGTCTTTGTCGTCTTACTTGCTGCTAAAACAAGAATTGCTTTTTCGCCAGCACTTCGCATGATGACTAGACCCTTCTCATTTGTCATCAGAATTTCTTCAAGCGTTCCCTGGTTCAATCTTTCAGCTGCAAGATCTGCAACGCCCAGAATTGAAGCTGCCATCGCGGCAATCTCCGCTTCCTCGAGACCCTGAGGAACGGCTGACGCTATTGGAAGTCCTTCTTTGGACAAAAGCATCCATGCACGAATGCCCCCAGTAAGTGAAGTAGATTCCTCTATTATCGTCCGAAGCTTCCCTTGCAGCTCTTCAAAGCTAGGATCGAACATACTACCCACTTATCCTCTCAATGCGTTACTACGCAACTACAAATGCGCATTATTAAATCTTTCATGGTTATTATTGAAATAGGTTCAGGAAAAGAAATACTGAGGAGAATCGTATGAATGAAAGACATAGAGTCCAATCACTCGAAACAACGCCTCAAGGAATGACTCCCCAATGGAAAACAGGGGTTCGGGTCCTGGCAATTGCTGAGAGTTTCAGTCGAGAAGACAAGCAGAGTATTGTGGCAGGTGTTGTGATGCGAGGCGATTTTCGCATAGACGGATTTGGAATATGTCGACCTACAGTAGGCGGTATGGACTCTACTAACTCGCTGATATCACTGTTTCAACGACTTGAACGCCCTGATATCAGGGCATGGCTGTTGGGTGGGTGTGTAATATCTTGGTTCAATATTATTGATATTGTTGAATTGCATGAAGCTACTGGAGTTCCCGTCGTCTGTGTCACATACAATCCATCAGAGGGAATTGAGAAATATCTGAAGGAGTACTTCCCTATTGATTGGAAACAACGATTACAGATAATGGAACGTGGTGGTACAAGAATGGAAGTGACTCTTGGAACTGGTCACCGCATATATCTCACAGTTTCAGGACTTAGTAAAACAAGAGCAAAACAATTAGTTGATCAGTTCACTCTAGATGGTAGAGTTCCAGAACCAATACGAGTTGCTCGAATTGAAGCAGCTGGTCTTCATCGCGACCTTCGCCAAATTGATGGGAAGTGATTGTTATGTCAACTACTCTATTCTAGAACAATGCCTTGAGCTCTGGCTTCCTGTTGATGTTCATGGTACAATGTATTGTAAATTTCAGTTACGATCTCAATTGCTACAGAATCGATTAAAGAACGACTAGATATGAAGAATTGATGGAGTGACTGAGGTGATACTCCTGATTCCTCTAAACTTCGAGCATGAATGAGCATGTCAATAATGTCAGCTCCCTTCACTACTCTCGCTTCTAAAGACTCGCCAAGATTGAATTCGTACCAGATATGAAGTAGGTTCTCAAATGATTTTCCCATTGGTTCAAATATACTTTTGATAGCGTGTTTTTCCGCAAGTTCTTTTGTCCTCACCTGTTCTTTGTCTTCTACAAAAACCTCGGTCCTTGCAATATCTCCTGTAATCGATTCCGGCAGGTCATGGAGTGCCGCCATAAGGACTACTTTCTCCAAGTGGATATTAGTTTCATCGGAAATCAATTGCTGGGCAATAATGATGGCTGATAGGATTGAACCATAGCTATGCTCTGCAACTGATTCTATTCGTTCTGATTCAACTCCTGACAAAGCCCATCCTGAACGATCAATGCTCTTGAGCGATTCACCATGTCGTATCAATTCGATTATCGTCTTAGTCTGAATCACATGAATTATCTCCTTGGGATAATGATAGATGCTAGAAAAAAAAGATGGTGTTGGGGGCGATATGCCCCCTAACTGACCAGGATTATGGATAAGTTGTTGATACAGTTATCAAACCACTAATGATATCCTCTCTCAAACCATTGATAATGTCAAAGATCCATAATGGAGTCCACTCATTGTTGATGAAATCTGATTCGGTCAAGATGACTCCAGGAGTATCAGTGTCATCTCCTGATGCTTCAAGATTATAGATATCTGTATCTGCCTCAAATTTGTTCCATAATGTTGCGTTAATCGCTTTATAGACTGCGAGGTCTGATCTGGGTACAATGCTTGTGATAATCCAGGATGAACCAGTTCTTGTTTGAATGTCAGGTAGGCCAAAATAATCTTGGTCACCTTCCGCTGCAATGACTAATGGTCGTCTTGTACTGTTCCATGTTGAGTTAGCTAGAATCATTGCGCTTCGAATACCTGGCATGCTTGCACGCACTGGAGTAAACAGTATTGTTGTATCATTGTCATTGAACAAGATAGTAGCAAGTTCCTCGGCTTTTGCTGAGTTGTTGTATGAACCAACGAATACCTCTGGAAGGAGTGTAATAGTTAGATTGAGTGTATTATTGGCGTAGTCGAAGCCCTGTTTGAAGCCTGCAATCATTGCTGCTATTGTAGGGTCTGCTTCTACGGAACCAATAATTCCAACGATACCTGTTCCAGTTCTATTTTCATCTCCGATGCTTGCTAATCCTGCTAGAACACCAGCAAGGAATGCTGCTTCATGTTGTAGGAATGTTGCTGAAATTATATTACTTGCAACTATTTCTCCACCGATGAACGCATACTTCTGATCGAGATGAAACTGTGCAACTGACTGCAGTTCATCACCAAGTTCTCCTCCTATAACAACTATCAAGTCATATTCATTTGACACTGATATTTCTTCTAGGATTACTTCTGCGTTAGCTTCATCCGTGGCTGTGAAATATGTATAATCAACTACGATATCGCCGGCTAGTTCATCCAGACCTTCTGCAACCTGGTCTGCCATGGTAAGATCTCCAAACCCTGGTTCATTCACGACAACTGCAATTTTTGCAGGAACGTAAGGGTTTGTCATGAAAATGAATCCGCCTATAGCTGAAAACACGAGTACTACGATAATCACTGATGTTATGATACTTGACCTTGAGCTCAAAATGGATGCCTCCAGTGGTCGTTAACCCTCGATGCCTAGGAGCGTTAATATATACATTCCGCTCCGAAACTTATCTACTTCTAACTAATAGTTATTCGTAATTTTTTCAATTCGAAACAAAGAGCATCAGTTATAAATGCGGGTGCTGTCGCTTCAATAGATTGAGTGAACTGGTGGTCAGAATGCCTGGTGATACACTTGGTGATGTGGCGAGTCTTCTCGAAGAAACTCTGAATGTACATAGATCGGTAAAACAAGTTGTACTATGTACAAAAGAAGGCGTGGTAGTAGCTGCCGTGTCAAGAGAGGGTGAGGTAGACTCCAAGATTCTTGCAACGGTTTCAGCTGCACTTGTTTGGGGTGGTTCTTCAGTTCTAACTCATTTGAAAGAAAATGTACCCACACATCTTGTCCATACAACAACCATTGAACGAATCTTGACTATTGTGCAACCACATTATCAGCTAGTTGTTGTCGTTTCACGAGGCGATGATGCTGGTTTGGAAATTTCCCAACTAGTTCCTACTCTCCAATCATTAGCTACACGAATGGAATTAGTTATGGGCTCAACCAGGGACTTTGGTAAACAGACAATGTTGGGTAGAATTGTGGAACAAATACCTGAAGTAAAACAAGCAATCTTGCTGACTGTAGAAGGTCTCCCATTAGGTTCAGTTGGCTTTAGTGAAGAGATTGAAGTTGCAGGTATTATTGGTTCGCTTTATGCAAACGGACTTACATACTCTGATGTAACCCACACAATTTCTATTGATACACAATCTGTGAAACTGGTAATCACAAGAGTTGATGAAACAAGATTGCTTGCAGTTGTGTGTCGTGGACCTGATCCTGATGAGATAGCGCAAAAAATTCTATTGGTTCTTGATGGTGCGATCTAATTTCCATCAGCTTCAACAGTTTCAGGATCTATTGGAGATTCATTCTCCTCTTCCTCTTCTACGAGATGAAATTCCCATTCTGTCAAGTTGATTGTTATGAAGCAGTCCTTTCCTCTTTCAGGACAATCTATCCTGATTGTAACGTGGTCCTCTTTTGTTTCAATAATCTGTGGGTTCAGACAGCCATCTTCTAGTTTCTCCATCAAGAAGAGGATGTACGCTTCAGTGATTGTGTTGAGGCTGCCCTTCATTAGATTTTTACCTAGGTCATCTAAGTAGTGACGTTTCTTCCGTCCTTCACGAATTACTTTGATGAGACCAACCTCTTCCATACGTGATACATGCCATCTCACTGTATCATGATGGACTGATAGAGCCTCAGCCATCTGTTCTTGGTAGCATCCACTGTTATTAACAACAAAAGCGAATACTTTCTGAGCTGTATCACTTCGCATTGTGAGATACGCCATCTCTGCTTCTTCTGAGCGCAACATCTTTGGGTAGTATAATCGCTTACCTGCGAATTTAATGGATTTTACAAGTCCCTCTCTTTCAAGAATACGAAGATGCCAAGTGAGGGTTCCCAAAGGTGATTCAAGAAGGCCGACTAGTTCGAGAAGATAGGTGCCTGGGTTTTCACAAAGAACTTGATAGAGCTCCTTTCGAAACGGATGCAATAGTAAAGCCATTCTTTTCTGTTTACCCATTGCTCGGGGCCTCTCTCTCTCTCGCTTCGTGATGAGTCTCAAATCGACATTAAAAGGTCTTCGACTCTGAGCGTTTCAGTCTATAATCAGTACAGGTCTTGACCGGACACAACTCTTTTATCGATAAACCTCTGTCACCCGACGTCTTTACGCAAAAGACCAACTGAGGTAATACTTTGTGCGGAATCACCGGGATAGTAACTCTCAATTCCGATAACATTGGCGAGTTACTTGTCAAATGCAGTAGTAAACTCACTTACAGAGGATATGATTCAGTGGGTGTTGCTGCAGTTAGTAATGGAAAAGTTGACCTCAGGAAGGACGTTGGCACGGTTGATGAAGTTGACAAATTACTTGGTCTCTCTCAGATGCACGGTGATCGTGGAATTGCTCAGCTTCGATGGGCAACATATGGTGCTCCCACAAAGGTCAATGCACAACCTCACTTTGGTTGTGATGAAGTATTTTTCGGAGCACACAACGGAAATATTCACAATTATGTTGAATTGAAAAAGAGCTATATTGAAACTGGTCATATTGTACGCTCTGAAAATGATGGAGAACTCTGCGTACATGCTGTTGACAAGTACTATGAAGAAACCGGAGATATGTTTGAAGCTGTTCGTAAGTCAACTCAAGACTTGCATGGTGCGTTTGCATATGCAGTAGGACGAGCAGATGAACCTGAGATATATGCGGTGAAAATGGGCTCATCATTAGTCGCTGGAGTTGCTAATGATGCTACTATTGTTTCCAGTGATTTACCCTCAGTTCTTCCTCTTACAAACAATGTAATCTATCTTGCAGATGGCGAGATGCTGGTTCTAACTCATGATGATGTGAAGGTCTACAGAATAGAAGATGGGAAACAATTAGACAGGAAACCTGAGATATCAAATGTTGATGCAAGAGCCGCCGAGAAAGGTGGGTATCCTCACTTCATGCTCAAAGAGATCAATGAACAACCAACTATAGCTAAGGATATTATGGGTGTCCTTGAAGGTCAGCACTGTGAAGACTGGCTCAAGATGTTTGAAGATGCCTCACGACATTATCTGGTTGCATGCGGTTCCTCCTATAATGCGAGTATAGTCGGGACCTACTATTTCAACAAACTTGCTGGAATACCAATCATCCATGGTCTTGGTGGACAATTCGAACATATGTATGGACAAACAATGGATGAAGATAGTTTCAGTATTCTTGTTTCACAGAGCGGCGAAACCAAAGATATTCTCAATGTGTTAAAGCTGATCAAGGAAAATGACTATGGGAAGATGCTAGGTATTCTGAATGTTATCGGTAGTACTTTGATGTTCCAAGCTGACTCCTATGTTCCAATGGCTTGCGGCTATGAAGTTTCAGTACCAGCAACGAAGACATACTATTCGCAGACAATCATCTTTGCATATCTTGCTGCTAAGCTTGGGGAACGGAATGGACATCTTGATCCATCTGAAGCTAAGTCTTTCATCAATATGCTGAAGAACGATCTTCCGAAACTCACTCAAGAAACCATCGATCGAACTGGTATCCTGACGAAGAACCTCGCAAGAACAATGCTTGATGTGAAGGACCTCTACTGTCTTGGCTACGGATTTACGGATGGTGTTGCTCGAGAGGGTGCTTTGAAGATCAAGGAAATTTGTTACAATCATTGCGAAGGAATGTACAGCAGTGAATTCAAACATGGACCCCTAAGCATTGTTACAAAAGACTACCCTGTTATCTTTGCAACTACGACTAACGACTCCTGGATGGTCATCAACCACATCAATGAAGTTCGTGCTAGATATGGTCGAACAATCATTGTGGGTGAACATGAAGAGAAACTGGAGCCCTACATCGATCACAAGCACGACTATCTTATCGTACCAAAATCAGATGTGCTGATCAATCCGCTCCTGGATGTGATTCCACTTCAGCTGCTTAGTTATTTCCTCTCAGTAGACCTTGGAATCAATCCTGACCTTCCAAGAAATCTATCAAAGACTTTGACTGTGGACTAGAAACCTATTCCTTCTCCCCACCGGACTCTCCAATACGAATGGCTCTCATTTCAGAGGATACTACAGCACCTGCATCAAATCCATCGCGCATGTTTACTAGATCCTCCTCGTCTACTTCTCTAACTGCGAGCAATTCATGATTATCATCGAGAACCCATTGTCCGTAAACACTCAAGCCGCTATTTGTTTCACATTCGAGAAGACCAATGCTTCCCCCACTAGACCACCAGCTCAGACAGGAAACACCCTCTGCGAATTCTTCTATCATTTCTGTCCATAATTGTTTAAGTTTGGTCGGACCGTGTTTATTACGGAATGCGATTACATAGCTACCTTTCTTTCCTTGAAGATGGTTGTTTATCGTTTCCAGTTCAGAATCAGAGAAGAGCTTCATAGAATTCAACCTGAATCATCCTTCAAGAGAACATAAAAGGTCTACTACAAGGGAAACTACATCTGGTGATTTCTTGACAACGCAACGTATCTCTAAGATTGGCTTTTTCTCCTCAGACCCATGGTCTCGGAGGGTTCAGAATCTTAATGATGCGTTCAGGAACATTGGGGTAGATGTTCTTCATGTTCTACCTTGGAAGGTTTTACGGTGGGGGTCAAAAGAGAGTCATGAAATAACCTATGAGGGAAGGGACCTTACAGAACTTGATGTAATGTTTGTCCTAGACTTAGGCGCAAATGATATTGGTGCGTTCTTCAACCGAGTTGGCTTGCTCTCGGCTCTTACAGAGTTAGGTGTCAACGTGATAAATTCTGTTTCTTCCATACTTCTCATGAGGAATAAAGCTGAAACCATGCGGAAATTAATTTCTGCTGGGCTACCAGTTCCAAGATCGCTAATTACGGAGTCAATTGAGGATGCAGCAGAATTTGTAAGAGAGAATTTCCCATGTGTGCTAAAACCCATAACAGGATTTGGAGGGGCAGGTGTCCAACTCATCCATCGAGAATTTGATAGGGACAATATCTATGATTATCTAAAGTTCCATAGTCAGCTTTGGGGGAAAGGCGCGTTTATTCTTCAAGAGTTTGTGAAAAGTCCAGGTTATGATATTCGGGCGTTTGTACTAGATGGTGAAGTTATTTCTTCGATGAAACGTGTTGGTGGTGAGGGAATCACGAACAATGTTCACGCTGGTGGAGTCCCTCAGAAAAATGATATTGATGTTACAGACTTGGCTGTGAAATCTGCAAAATCTGTTAAAGGTCGAATTGTTGGAGTCGATATTATCCCTGACCAGAATGGTGACCTCTGGGTACTAGAAGCAAATGCGACTCCAGGATGGGCTGGATTACAGCAAGTAACTGACTTTGATATTTCTCAACACATCGCAGATGTCCTCTCAAGGAAATGACGAATTAGTTCGTAGAAATGCACTATGAAGGCAATAAATGCTGTTCTCATAATAAACCTTTTAAGCGGGATACTTGCGGGGTGAACTTAGTTTACGTGCCCCCTCCGGGTAACATCCTTGGGGATGAACGGAATCCGCCTTGCTTTTGCAGGGCTAGCAAAACGAAATTCTGAGGTCAATGAAGTTTGACAGAAGTAGCTGAAACGAATCAAGAAGATGTTGAATTCTTACGGACAAAGTTCCGTGAATTGAAAACACTAGCAAGAGATGAACTAGACGTACTGCGTCGTGATAGAGATCAGATGCGTGAGTACAAACAAATACGGGACGATCATAACAAAGAAGTGAAAGCTCTTATCGAGTCTGTTAAGGCAGAGCGAGAAGAACGGGATCGTATCAACAAGGACATCAATGAAGCGAAGGAGCGACGAAGAGCTATTCACGCTCAGCTCAAGAGTGTGTACGATGAGATTCGTGATCTTCGTGGTAATCTTGTTGGAAGCCCTTCAAATGACCAACGTAGGATGATGCGTCGTGTTGAAGAGCTTGAATGGCGTCAACAGACCGAGCAGATCTCACGTGACGAAGAAGTTTCTATTATTGAAGAGATTGCTCGAATTGAAGCACAGCTCGTCAAGATTGGTGAAGAGAAGGAAAAACAAGATCGAATCAGCGAACAAAGAAGATTGGCACGAAAACTAAAGGAAGAAGCTACTGAGGCACATACTAAAGTATTGACTCTTTCAGAGCAATCACAGATACATCATCAAGAAGTTGTCAGAATTCGCCCACAGCTAGAAGAATACAAGAAGTCAGCTGATACGGCCCACAAGAACTTCGTCGAGTGGCTTAAGAAGGTCAAGGAAGGCGAGACCCGTCTTAAGGAACAGAGAACTCAAATCGATGATATTCAGACAAAGCTCCGTAAACATACCGTTGATCGACGAGATGTTGAACGAGATGAGATTCGAATACACCAGAAGGCTCAGGAACGTGAACGAGTCGAGTCTGCTGTTGAGAAGCTTAAATCTGGAAAACGGCTAACCTTTGACGAATTCATTTTGGCTCAGCGTACAGTTTCATCAGGTAAGAAGAAATCAAAGAAGCAAAAGAAGAGAACAGAAGAGGTAAAACCTGAACCTGCTGCAACTGTAGAACCCGAACCAGAAAAAGTGGTCAAGGAAGAACCCGCAGTCGTTGAGGTTGTAGAACCAGAACCTGAAGAAGTGGTTGAGAAGAAGAAACCAAAGAAACGTAAGACAAAAGAAGCTAAACCTGAACCTGCTGCTGAAGAACCAGAACCTGAAGAAGTGGTTGAAAAGAAGAAATCAAAGAAGCGTAAGACAAAAGAAGCTAAACCTGAACCCACTGCTGTAGAACCAGAACCTGAAAAAGTGGTTGAGGAAGAACCAGCAATTGTTGAAGTGGAAGAACCCAAAACCGAAGAAACCGGTAAAGAATAATCACACACAATGTCTATACTATCTGCATGTGATTATCACCGAGAGGGGTGGTTACAATGAGCAGTCGAAGCCAGAGACCTGTTAGTCAGAGGTCAAGCACTACGATATTCTATACACTGGCTATTGGGTCTGGGGTTCTAAGGGCTATTACAGTCGTCTTCGATATAGTTGCCATTAATACAATAGACATTGACCCCTTGGTTTACGGTATTCTTGCACAGTGGGTGAGTCTTCTAGTTACGGTTCTACTTGTGGCGATTGTTAGTATTAGACGAACTGTAGATGGAAGAAAACAAGCACTTGGTTACAATCTTGATCCAGACTTTGATAGATTACGAATTCTTCCAAAGAATTGGACATGATGATGAAAAGCCTTCTCGTATCAATCCTGCCGTACTGGTGAACCAAAAGATTTCTAAATTGTGCCATTTCCTGCAAT
>JAUWOU010000124.1 GCA_030612005.1 Candidatus Thorarchaeota archaeon
GGTCCGCAAGTCTTCTACGACCCTCTTCATCAGCCAGCACATCTGGCATGAATTTTTGATTAAGCAGTGTACCACCTGTCTTCCAATGATTGATCTTGGACACAGATTTTATGACTGCAGTTGGACCCTTCTTATCTGCACCATGGCTTGGAGAGATACCGTCAGATAATGGAACACCGGCCTTTCTACCATCAGGGGTTGCACCAGTGACCTGTCCAAAGTAAATATGCACTGTAGTAGGAAGAAGATTGACCCTGTACTCGCCACCCTTGGTGTTTGGACGACCATCAATGATTTCGAAATATGCTTCAAAGACGGCCTGTGCGATTTCATCCGCAAAATCATCATCGTTTCCATACTTTGGGGTCTTGTTCAAAAGGGTCATTCGCATGACTTCGTCTTCAAAATCAGTTTTCATTCCTTCAAGAAGCTCGTTCATAGAGTATTTTTGCTTCTCAAAGACATGATACTTGATAGCAGAGAGAGAATCAGTAACGGTCCCCATTCCAACTCCCTGAATGTAAGTTGAATTGTATCTTGGTCCACCGTCGTGGTAATCCTTTCCTCTTTTAATACAGTCATCAAAAAGGAGTGACATGAATGGTGCAGGCATATGTTCCGCATACAACCGCTCAATGATGTTATTTCCCTTGATTTTCAAATCAATGAAATGCTTGAGTTGTTGTTTGTAAGCTGAGAATAGTTCATCAAATGACTTGAATGAGGTTGCATCTCCAGTCTTGATACCAACCTGTTTCCCTGTCTTGGGATCAACACCATTGTGAAGCGTAATTTCCAATATCTTAGGCCAATTACAATAACCTGTGAGAATACAACTCTCTTTTCCAAATGCACTAACTGTTACACAGCCGCTGGGTCCACCAACTCTAGCATCTTCAATTGATTTCCCAGCTCGAAGGAATTCTTTGATTATCACATCGGTATTGAACATGGATGGTTGACCAAAACCCTCCTTGACTACATCAACAGCACTCGTGAGGAAATTATCAGGATTTTCAGTGCTCATCTGAATACAGACACTGGGTTGAATCAGTCTCATCTCATTGCAGACTTCGAGAATCATGTAGGAAATCTCATTCACTCCATCAGACCCATCGATTTTCAAACCGCCAGTGTTGATGAGCGCAAAGTCTTGGTACGTGCCGCTCTGTTGCTCAGTAATGCCAACCTTGGGAGGAGCAGGTTGATTGTTGAACTTCACCCAGAAGCACTGTAGAAGCTCCTTTGCAGACTCCCTCGTGAGTATTCCATCTTTGATACCTCTCTCATAGAATGGATGAAGATGTTGGTCTAATCGTCCGGGATTGAAGCTATCCCAGACATTCAGTTCGATAATCACACCCAAATGAACGAACCAGTAGGATTGCAAAGCCTCCCAGAAATCACGTGGCGGATTAGCTGGGACATGCTCACAGACCTCAGCAATTCTATTGAGTTCCTTTTTGCGACTAGGGTCTTTTTCCGATAGTGCTAACTCTCGGGCTTTGTCTGCATGACGCTTTGCAAAAGAAATGACTGCATTGGCGGCAATCTCCATTGCTTTGAGCTCTTGTTCCTTTGAGTATGCCTCTGGATCACCATAGTAATCAATAGAGGATAGATGTTGTTGGATGTCTGCTATGAATTCCGTGAGTCCTCTGTGGTAGATTTTGGCATCCAATATTGCATGACCAGGAGCTCTCTGTTCCATAAACTCCGTATATATTCCAGCTTCGAAAGCAATCATCCAATCTTCTGACATTGATTGGAAAACCCGTTCTCGCATAGTTCTGCCGGTCCAGAATGGAATTATCTCATCTTTGAAGGTATTTCTTGTTTCATCACTTACCAGAAAAGGAGTTCTTTCTCTTGAGTTAACAATATCAAGATCCGCCATTGTGTGACTGCAGAGCTCAGGATAGGTAGGAGTGGCTCTGGGAGCAGATCCTCGTTCACCTACAATTAGTTCTCCTTCATTGATGATTATTGTCTTATTTTCTAAGATATGCTTGAATGCTAGCGCTCGAGCTACTGGAGTGGATAAATTGTCAGCTCCGCCACTCTGATAGAAGTCGGTGAGAAGTTCTGCACGCTCAGTACATATGTAGGGCTTACTGTTCACACTCTGTTCTCTCAAACGTTGTACACGATTAGTCAGCATTGTGTAGTTCTCACTTGATTTTGTAGAGGAGCATATCGAGGTTGAATTGTTCCTACCTCTTTTCTCTAAAAAGGTCGCGTATGTGTATAGTCTAGCTATTGTAGCCAGGTTTTGTGAGCTTTTCACCAAATGAATTATTCATCAGTCCCAAACTGATGACCAATGCTTCCTCCAATCGAACAGTTTCAGTCCCTTGATCCGAGACTGTATTGATCCAGAAGTCAATATGGTGCTTGACATCCTCTTTCTCATTGACACATAATTCGGTGATTCCGCGTACTGGACCCCCAAAGATAGCAAGAATTGAGCCTGTGTTCGAGATTGTAGAACTTAGATCATCTACCATTTTCTTGAAGGAGGGTGCTTTTCTTGAGAAGCCAATCCGTGTCATGTTCTCGGACTCTTTGAGGAAACCTACCAATCCGCCAATTCTTCTAGCTTCGTAACCCCAGTACTCCTGCACATCAGAGCGCTCGATAGCTTCAAGTGTAATCTTAGGGGATATACTGACCACTTTGAAGAGAGTAGGGTCACGCTCACTTACTGCTTCGGAATAACTGATTAATTTTTTAAAACCAAGGTCAATCTGGTTTGGGCGCACTTGAACACCCCATCTTATGGTTCCTTCAGTTAAATCTGCTAAAGATGACTGTAATGGATGACTTCTGGTTCTTAGTGGAGGAAGGGTACCTGTGAATTGTAACGAGGGGGATTTTGGAAAAACTCTCCGACGCAAGTACTGAGGTGTGTCAAGATATCTCAAGATTTTCACAAGAAGGTCCGCATCTCTCATTTTTGATGGAGGTAGGAAACCAGTCTTGTAAACAAAGACTTCCTCAACACGGAAAACTGCGAGGGCACGTGCAATCCTTCCAGCCTTTGTTGTCTTTTGGCGAAGGTTAGTACTATCGCTGAGGCTTGTATCAGGAATTGCTACCTTTATTGTCACTTTCATATCTCCTATAGGTCAAGTGTGAAATAGAGTGTTGTTTTATCTGGTTGCTGGTCAATCTTCATGTCAGCATAGGTCATCGCCTTGACTTCAGTCCTTGTATCATGCTTATCAAAGTCTATTGTTTCTCCGATTGCTCTGCCTTTCAGCACGAATTCATCAGTACCCTTTGAAATTCCATCAACTTCAAACTTTGAATAGAATCGGCCTGTGATATCAATTAGAGCAATAAGATGTCCAATCCATTCGACAAGAAGCTCCTCCAGATCATACCCACGGGATTCAATCTCCACCGGTTCACTAGGTGTAATTGTGGATGTATCTAGAATCACCTCGAATGTGGCAAGGGCAGCCTCTTCAAAGGCAGTTTCCAAAGTAGGGGCCCAGCATTCAATAGTGATGTCTGCGGTGTGGTCATGGAATCTGAATCCGTGGTCCATTCTCTCAGTCTCCAGAGTTTTATACAGTTGTACAAAATCTGAATAAACTTGGGCATTTAATAGATGATTGTTTTTAGGTATAAACCGGAATTAACTGAACCTCTCTTGAAATTTGTATGAGCTTTTATCCCTCAATCCCAACGAATCTTTGACTCCAATGTTGATTCATAAAGCCTATCGATACGAACTCGACCCCAACAACTCACAAAGAAGCTCCCTTCTTCAACATGCTGGAATCGCACGTTTCACGTACAATTGGGGGCTTGACCAGAGAATCAAATTGTACAAGAACAATCAAGGCAATGACCGTTTCACAGACCCTATGAAACAACACAAACTTCTGACCAGTCTGAAGAAAACTCAATTCCCATGGATGTATGAATGTTCCAAATGCGCACCTCAAGAAGCTCTAAGAAACCTTGGTAGAGCTTTCAAGAACTTTCAGCGAGGATTGAATCAAGGAAAGCGTATCGGATTTCCCAAGTTCAAGAGCAAGGGTGCAAACGATAGTTTCAGACTGTATGGAACCATTCGATTTGAAGAGCGAAAGATACAACTTCCGAAGCTCGGAAAGATACGCATCAAGGAGCGGAGGAAGCAATATTGCAAAGGGCGGATTCTATCAGTAACAGTGACGAGGCGAGCGAACAGATGGTTCGTATCAATCACGGTGGAAGAAAATATCAAAGACCCGAAACCTATCGTTAGTTACGCTGTAGGCGTAGACTTAGGGATTAAGACACTAGCCACTCTTTCCGATGGAACAATATTCTCGAATCCGCGAGCTTTGGGATTACGAATCAAGAAGTTAAGGAAATTATCAAAGAGTCTTTCTAGAAAGAAGAAAGGAAGTAAGAACCGAGAAAAGGCCAAGCTCAGACTTGCCAGGATGCACCTGAAAATCTTCAACGTTCGACAGGATACACTTCACAAATTATCGACATATCTTGCCAAGAGCCACAGTAAGATAGTTATCGAAAATCTAGGAGTGTCGGGAATGATGAAGAATCGAAGGTTGGCAAGGGCAATCGCAGATGTGGGATTCTATGAATTCCGAAGACAGCTGGAGTACAAATGCCAGTGGTATGGTTCAAGATTCGAAGTTGCACCAAGAACGTTTCCCTCGTCAAAGAGATGTTCGAGCTGTGGACATAAGAAGAAGGAACTATCCCTTTCTGAGAGGGAGTATGAATGTGGAGAGTGTGGGTTGAAAATAGATAGGGACTTGAACGCCGCACTCAACTTAGTCACCGTCAGTTTGCCGGAGACTCTAAATGCCCGTGGAGAGGATGTAAGACTCGATGTAAATTCTCCTGGAATTTGCGAAAAGCAGACCTCTGTGAAGCAGGAACCGAAGTGGACCAATGGACCTAAGTGTCCAAGCTTGTCCTAGTTTCGGGAAACGGTCATCCACGACAAGAAGCTTAAAAGGCATTTCCAACGGTTGCTGCCATGCCGAGGTAGCCAAGCCCGGACAACGGCGCCGGTCTTGAAAACCGGTGTGTCTAACACTCATGAGTTCAAAAAATTCCACTATCCGTGGAGTTGAACAAATCTCATCCTCGGCGCCATTTCTTTTTGCTAAGAGTCAGGTAAAGATGGATTTGGGAAGTACTGCTCGTACTCCTGGAGTGATATCGACAAGCTGGCTGATTCTCATATCAACAGCACAACTGCAAAGAGCATATGCTTCTTCCCGGGTCAGTCCCTTGTTGGTAATCAACCAATCAATCATATCCCTCAGAGCAATTTTCGCTGCATCATCAGTTGTTTCACCCCAAGCGGTAGTCATGAAATACTCGTTGGTTTCATATTGAGGGCGTTGTATTTTCTTAGTTTTATTGACAACTAGTTTTATTGTGACTTCTGCATCAATCTCTATTGCTGTACCACAGACCTCACCATCTCCTTGAGCTGCGTGAACATCACCAACACCAAACAGAGCTCCTTTGACAAAAACTGGTAGATAGACAATAGTACCAACAGTACAAGCACGGGAATCCATATTACCACCGTACTCCTTAGGAATAAGAGTGCCATGAGAACCTTCAGCAGGTGCAACAATTAGAGTACCTGGAAAAGGATTTATAGGAATCTTCACCTCTTCACTAAAAATCGCTTTTCCGTCTTCAATCGGGATTATTCTAGTCCAAGGCTCAGGAAATTCTGAAGCAAGATAACCAAAACCAGGAAGTATACAGCAAGATCCTTGTTTTGCGATATCAATAGCTAAAATATGGACTTCTAAGGTATCTCCAGGTTCCGCACCCTCAACAAACACTGGACCTGTAGCAGGATTTATTCTCTCCATATCAAAGTTGATTGGCAAATCTGTAGATTTCTGAATTGTTTGATTGAAAGCATCTCGGCATTCAAAGACAACTGTTTCTCCTGATTGAACTCTGAGAACAGGCGGATTGTTGCAATCAGCTTTGAAAACTACATCCTTCATGCTTACACGATGAGCCTTTCCATCATCCATTTTAATCACTTAAGATGAAAAGATGAGTTGGTGTTAAATATTCCCAGATTGATGTTTCAAACCTCATCCTCAGCGCCATTTCATTTTTGCAGCTATAGCAGGTACTAAAGTGTGTTCGATGTGATTATCTAAATCAGGTGTAGAAAAAATGGAAATCCCTGCTGAATCTTGGTACAAAGCAATCTCCCTACGACACTCACAACGAAAATATTCAGGAGAAATACCGGATGAGAGTGTCACTTCTAGTATTGAGAATGTATGTGCTGAATTTACTCCATTTCCAAGCGTGAGGTCTGTTGTTGTAAGAGAACCTGCAAATGATGTATTCAAGGGAGCTGTGGGTCAGTATTTCTTCAAAGTAACCAAAGCTCCGTACTACATTGCATTCATCGGTGATATGACTGAAACCAATGTCCAAGCTTGTGCAGGATACACTGGAGAAGGTGTCATTTTGGAAGCGACAGCACTTGGTCTAAACACATGTTGGGTAGGGGGTTTCTACAAACGAGAAGCAGTCTTGAAACAAATCGATTTGAAGGATGACGAGAAGCTAATAGCAATCACTCCATTCGGTTATTCTGAAGAGGAAAAAGATAGAGTAGGTAAATCTGCCAAACCGTATAGACGAAAGAGTCTTGATAAACTCATTTCTCGTGGAAAAATTGGTGACATCAAATGGGTCAAATCAGCAGTGGAGGCTGCGAAAATTGCTCCATCCGCTGCAAACAGACAACCTTGGAGATTCGAAATCAACGACGATTCAATCACTGTGTCAGCTAATAGCAAACGAAAAGGAATCGGTGTTTCTAGGGGGCTCGATTGTGGAATAGCTATGTTGCACCTTGAGCTAGGAGCACTTGTGAATGGAGTCAATGGGGATTGGAAATTCCTTGATTATCCAGAAGTGGCAAGATACAAGATTAACTAGATTGTTCAAATCTCATCCTTGGCACACTTCAATTTTATTGCTAATTATATTCACAAGGGAAGTTCATTCTTCAATAATTACACTCATAGTTCCATCTATCGATTTGAGGGGTTTACTTGTAACATCATTCCCCAGTTCATCAACTACATACCAGTTCGAGTCAGGATCTTGTTCACTAAATGGCCAATTCTCAAGAAGAGCCTCTTTGATAGAAGTATCACCTCTACCTCGAATAAAATAGTCCTTATTTTCGCCGGCAATCTTTACAGTACGAGCAATCTCCCCACTAAACCCTGTGGACCATTTTGCATGCCTTGGTATTCTTGTAACGAGATTTGCAATAGAAACAATGAAAAATAAAACTGAAAACCAAAACAACAATATGTATTGGGATAAGGAAATTACAATTAATCCACTTGGAGAGATAACGCCAAACTGAACCATAAGTAAGAGTACGCCACTCAAAGTAAATGCAATTAGTGAAATAGGGTTAATTTTCCATTTGCTCAAGAAACTCACACCTTGATTCTTCATTTACCTCAATTGTTTGAGAGTTTATAGTATTTTGTTCAAAACTTGGAACACGTGTTCTAATCGCACTGATTTCCCGATTAACCGAGATTCTTGAGAAGATAGGGGCCACTGTCGGTAAAGCCAAGCTTTCGATAGTACTCCTTCACACCAATTCCGCTGTTTACCAGAAGCTGAGATGCATCAAACTCCACTCTACCAATCTCTTCAGCGGCAGAAATCATCTTTGCGCCTAGTCCAAGATGCTGCCAGGCATCAGTATCTCTTTCACCTATATCAACCACTGGACCATATACTCTCAATTCCCTAATGATGAATGTTGGTTTCTCGATGATTTCTGGTCTATGAGTATCCTCACTTGGATACCGTAAGCGGATGAACCCGAAGAGCACATCCAATGCAGGGTCTTCATAGGAAAGAAAGATCTCAGTTCCATCTGCAGCCTCATATTCACGACGAACAAGTTGCATATTCTCAGGGTTTACTTCTTCCTTGGTACGCATCTGAAAGTGTCCAATCTCCCGGAACCGAATGGTCGGGTTCCTTAGACCCTCAGCCTTCATCCGTTGATGGACAAGTTCACGAAGATTTCCTTGACTGAGACCTGCTTCGATCTGGTGCATGGGAATATCTCGTTGCATTCTCTGAATTCTAACGTATTCGGGCATCTTGTTAACAGCAGATGTCACAACGGAGATTATCTGTTCGTTGGTGTATGGAGTGTACTTGCCATCCTGCCACCATTCATACAGCTTTGTGTTCTTCACAACAATGGTGGGATATATCTTGAGCATATCTGGTTGAAATCTTGGATCTGAGAAGAGTTGTTCAAAGGTTGCAATATCACCATCGGGAGTAGCTCCGGGGAGACCTGGCATCATGTGATAGCATACCTTGAGACCGCTATCACGGAGCAGTTTGGTTGCCTTCACTATAGCATCGATTCCATGTCCTCGTTGAACGGTTTCCAGTATCTCATCAGAGAGTGTCTGTACACCTAGCTCTATACGAGTCGCCCCCATCTCGAGCATTACATCAACGCTTTCCTGAGTGACCCAGTCTGGTCGAGTTTCAAAGGTCAGCCCAACATTGCGAACTTCAGCAGTTTCATTGATTCTCTTAGCCTCATCGAGGGTTTCACTTACTTTGCCATTCATAGCATCAAGACTACCCTTCACAAAGAACTGCTGGTACTCTACTGGTTTTGAGCACCAGTCCCCACCCATGATTATCATCTCAACCTTGTTAATACTGTGCCCGATTGTCTTCAGCTGGGTCAATCTACTATCTACCTGTCTGAAAGGATCAAAATCATTTTGAATACCCCTCATGGTTGCAGGTTCGTGACCGGTATAGCTTTGGGGAACTCCAAGGTCTGGTCCGCCTGGACAGTATGCGCACTTACCATGAGGACATTCATGGGGAGTTGTCATGGCAGCCACTACAGCCACTCCAGAAATCGTACGGACTGGACGTTTCTGCAGGAATGGGCGAAGAATCTCAGCTTCCTCTGGAATGGTGACCTGTAAAATATCAGCATTAGAGGGGGTCCGTTCTGAGTGGTATTTTGCGCATATCTTGTTCTTGATCTTGTTGACCGTCTTACGACTCAGCGGCTCACTTGAATTGAGGAGTTCCTCAACTATCTCTCTGTAGAGCGTATAATCATCGCTAGGACCGGTCATATTATCTCAAAATCAACAATATTCGGTTTAATATAATGCGGTCTAGACCGATTATCTCTCTGGGGTCGTGGTCAGGTCATCAATATTGTGAGATTCAGTTGTTTCCTCAATTAAATCAGGAATTCTTCCGTCAATGATTGTTTCAACACCAAATCGTTTGCACGCATCTTGCAAAGTCGATATAGCCACTCTAGTCCAACCAGTGATCTCGATTTCCCCAGGAACTGCCACCTCACGGACCATGATGCTAAATGGTTTGATATGTTCTGCAGTGAGAATTTTCGCAACATATGTGAGAACAGTCCTCCTATCCTCATTCAATGAGTGTGCATAAGCAAGAATGAGACTGTCAACAGCCTCGTTAGTTCCCACTGCAGATAATGTGGCTAAACCTGTTAGCCACTCTTCATAATCATCTGATTTGACGAGATTTTCACAGTAATCCATCAATTTTGGATCCTTTCGTCGTGCAAGCTCAACAAGAGCAGGTCTTTTGAGAACAAGATGGACTTTCTCATCAAAAATTAAATCCCACAGCCGCGCACTATCGACGTCTACGTATAGGGGTGTATGGTCTTCACTAAGGGAAGGCCTCGATAGTAGACGCAGCTGTGAGTGGGTCATGTAATTTTGTGGACACTGCGGGATTTAATGTCGTTAGGTTTTGTGGGATGTGAGTAGGAGTTTCCATGATCAACTAGTCAATGAAAACACTCAATTGTAGATATACTAATTATTACTAGGGGCTCAGTAGTATGGAATTTCAAGTCGATAAATAGTTCAGCTTAGTGGTGTATCGAATGAAAGCAGGTTTCTGAGCTGATTGCAATCTAAAGAGAATGAAGTAGCGCTGCAAAATACATCTTCAATTCTTTCAACCAGCGACGATTTGTTCGCTGTTGTAATCAATTCGCCAAACAAAGTCCTCGCT